>JBDTLK010000180.1:0-6261 GCA_039934835.1 Edaphobacterium sp. (SeqCode)
CGTTGTACGACCATTGCGTCGGCGGGATCGGATTCTTGGCCACCACGCCGGCCGACAGATACACCGCGTCGATGATCGCTTTCTTGTTGATCGCCATGTTGATGGCCTTGCGCACCCGCACGTCGTCGAACGGCTTCTTGGTGACGTTGTAGGCGAGATAGCCGACATTCAAGCCCGGCTGCTCGAGAACCACGACGTTCGGATCCTTACGGATGGCGTCGAGGTCGGCCGGATTCGGATACGGCATGACATGACATTCGCCCTTCTGCAGCTTGGCCCAGCGCACCGAGGCGTCGGTCGTGATCGAGAAGATGAGGTCGTCGATCTTGGCTTTGCCGTTATAGTACTGTGGAAAAGCCTTGTAGCGGATGATGGCGTCCTTGATATAGCGCACCAGGTAGAACGGGCCAGTGCCGATCGGCTCCTGATCGAGTTTGTCGGGCGTGCCGGCCTTCAGCATCGCGTCCGCGTATTCCTTGGACTGCACGCCGGCGTATTCCATCGCCAGATCCGACAGGAACGGCGCTTCGGGCTTTTCGAGGGTGATGCGGACCGTGTAGTCGTTCACCTTCTCCACCGACTTCAAGAGCTTGGGCAGGCCCATGTCGTTGAAGTACGAGTGGTTGGAACTGGTGATCTTGAAATACGGGTTGGTCTCCTTCCACTGCCGCTCAATGGAGAAAATCATGTCGTCGGCGTTGAAATCACGCGTCGGCTTCCAGTCGCGATGGTTATGCCACTTGACGCCCTTGCGCAGATAGAAGGTGTAGACCTTGCCGTCGGGGGAGACTTCCCAGCGCTCGGCGAGACCCGGCACGACATTGGTTCCGCCACGTTCGAAGTCGACGATGCGGCTGTAGATCTGGGTATTGGCGTCGAACGACGTACCGGTCGTGTTCACGCCCGGATAGAAATTCTCGGGGCTGCCTTCAGAGCAGTACACCAGCGTCTTGGCGGCAACGCCGGCGCCGGCCAGCAGCAACGGAAGCGCGAGCGCGGCAATCAAAGCGCGCTGGGCTCCATAGGACCGACGCGCGGCCGGAACGAGCTTCGTCATGTGCAGGACTCCTCTGAAAAAATCATGGGGCAGGTTGGGCACCGCCCGCGCCATCCAGCGTGGACGGCATGAACTGCTCCGCAAGGTGGCATGATACCTGCCGCCCGTCGAGTTGGCGCAGTACCGGGCGCTCGACATGGCAGCGCTCGACCGCGTGCGGGCAGCGGGTGGAAAACACGCATCCGGCGGGTGGGCTGAGCGGCGACGGGCGTTCGCCCTTCAGGACGATGCGCTCGCGCCGCTCGGCCGACACGATCCCCGGGGTCGAGGCGAGCAGCGCCTGGGTGTAGGGATGGAGGGGCAGGCTGAATATCCGTTCCTTGGTGCCTTGTTCCATCGCCAGTCCGAGATACATGACCAGCACCTCGTGCGCGATGTGGCGCACCACGCCCAGATCGTGCGAAATGAACAGATACGCCACAGCCAGTTCGCGCTGCAAGTCGGCAAGCAGGTTGAGGACCTGGGCCTGCACCGAAACGTCGAGCGCGGACACCGGCTCGTCCGCGACAACGAGCGCCGGGTTCAGCATGAGGGCGCGCGCAATCGCGATGCGCTGCCGCTGGCCGCCGGAGAACATGTGGGGATAGCGGACGTAGTGCTCGGGCCGCAGTCCCACCTTGGCCAGCATCGCCCGCGCCTTCTCGGCGCGCGCGAGCGCACCCAGGTCGGTGTTGATTTCGAGGGGCGCCTCCAGGATCTCGCCGATTTTCTTGCGCGGGTTCAGAGAGCCGTACGGATTCTGGAATACCATCTGCACCGACTTGCGCAGCTCGCGTTGCTCGGCCGGCGTCGCGGCGCCCGCGTCCCGCCCGCCGATGCGCAGCGCTCCAGCGCTCGGTGTCTCGATCAAGGCAACGACGCGTCCGAGCGTCGATTTGCCGCAGCCCGACTCGCCGACGACGGCCAGGGTCTTTCCCACTGGAATCGCGAACGAAATTCCCGCGACCGCGTGCAGCTTCGCCGGTTCACGGAATGGGCCGCGGCGGATCTCGTAAATGCGGGTGAGGTCCGTCGCGTCGACGGCGAGGCGGTTCAAGTCCGTGCGCGGCGTTGCGGCGAGCGCAGCCTCCGCGCGCAGGTTCAGCGTCGAGGCGCTCATGTCTCGAGCCGCGCCATCAGTCCATCGCGCGCAATCGCCGCGCCGCGGTCCGGGTCACCGAGCGGGAAATGGCAACGCACTTTGCCGTCCGACCACACGCGCAGCGTGGGCCGCGTCTGGCACGCATGGCGCGTCGCATACTCGCAACGCGGCGCAAACAGGCAGCCCGGCGGGCGGTCGTAGATGCCCGGGACGACGCCGGGAATGGTCGCGAGGCGAGCGTCGCCGGCGCTGCGCTCCGGCATCGCCGCGAGCAGCGCCGCCGTGTACGGATGTTCCGGTGCGGCGAACAGCGCGTCGGCGCCGCGTTCCTCGACCACCTGCCCGGCGTACATCACCGCGACGCGACGCGCCATCTCGGCAACCACGCCCATGTTATGCGTGACCAGGATCAGCGCCATCCCGAGTTCGTTCTGCAATCCGCGCAGGAGATCGAGGATCTGCGCCTGGATCGTGACGTCGAGCGCGGTGGTCGGTTCGTCGGCGATCAGCAGGCGCGGGTTGCAGGCGATCGCCATGGCGATCATCACCCGCTGGTTCATGCCGCCGGACATCTGGTGCGGAAAGTCGCCAAGGCGACTCGACGCCGCCGGCATGCCGACCAGTTCCAGGAGTTCGGTTGCCCGGCGGCGCGCAGCCTTCTGATCGAGACCCATGTGCAGCCGCAGCGTCTCGGCCAGCTGGAAGCCGATCGTGAAGCACGGGTTCAAACTCGTCGTCGGCTCCTGGAAGATCATGGCGATGTCCTTGCCGACGAGCTTGCGACGCCCGCGGTCGGACAATTGGGTGAGATCGTGGCCGGCGAAGCGCAGCGTCTTAGCACGGACGCGCCCGGGATAAGAGACCAGTCCCATGACGGCCATCATGGTCACGCTCTTGCCCGAGCCCGACTCACCGACGATGCCCAGCACCTCGCGCTCGTCGACCGACAGGCTTACGCCGTCGACCGCGTGCATGACCGATCCCTGCGATGGAAAGTCGACGTAGAGGTCTTCGATTTCGAGCAGCGCCATGGCGTCAAGAGGGAAGGGCCGCCCCGACCGACTGACAAGCCCCCTTGGGGGAGGCGAGCGTAGCGAGCATCGGGGGGGCCATTTCAGCGCTTGAGCTTGGGGTCCAGCGCGTCGCGCAACCCGTCACCCAGCAGGTTGAACGCGAGCACCGTGACCAGAATCATGATTCCGGGCAATGTCACGACCCACCATGCGCGCAGGACGAACTCGCGGGCATCAGCCAGCATCGTGCCCCATTCAGAAGCCGGCGGCTGCGCGCCCAGGCCGAGAAAACCCAGCGCCGCGGCGTCGAGAATCGCCACCGACACGCCAAGCGAAGCCTGGACGATCAGCGGCGCCGCGCAATTGGGCAGCACCTCGCTGAACATGAGACGCAAGCGCCGGGCGCCGGTGGCGCGCGCGGCGGTGACATAGTCTTTCGCGGTCTCCGAGATCACGGCGGCACGCGTCAGGCGGACGTAATGCGGCAGCACGACGACCGCCACCGCCAGCATAGCGTTCATCAGCCCCGGTCCGAGTATCGCGACGATCACGATCGCGAGGAGCAGGCTCGGCAGCGTGAGGATGATGTCCATCAGCCGCAGGATCGCGATCTCGGTGACGCCGCGCGCGAATCCGGCGATCAATCCAAGCGATATGCCCACGACGATCGACAAGGCCACCACCGCGATGCCGATCAGCAACGACAGGCGCGCGCCGTAGATGAGGCGCGACAGAATGTCGCGGCCGATGGCGTCGGTGCCGAGCAGGTGGGCGCTCGTCCCGCCTTCCTGCCACGCCGGAGGCCGGAGAAAGGCCGCGTTGTTGGTGAGATCCGGGGCATACGGAGCGAGCACGTTGGCGAACACCGCGGTTAACACCACCACCACGACGACTATGAGCCCGGCTACCGCACCGTGATTGGCGCTGAAATAAGTCCAGAATTCGCGCAACGGCGCCGGCGGTGCCGGAGCGGCAAGCGCGGCGGGCATGGAATCGGTGCTCATGGAGCGGCATCTCGGCGCAGCGCGCAGCGTTGGTCGCGCTCGATGTGCGCCAATCCAATCATGTCGAGCGCCGGATTCGCGGATTGATGACGCCGTAGGCAACGTCGACCAGCAGATTCACCGTCATCACCACCGCGCCCAGCATCAGGATGCCGCCCTGCAGTACCGGATAGTCGCGGCGGTTGATCGCCTCGATCAGCCACTTGCCCACGCCTGGCCAGGAGAAGATCGTCTCGGTCAGGATTGCGCCGGTGAAGAGAACGCCCACCTGCAGGCCGATCACCGTGACCACCGGAATGAGGGCGTTGCGAAACGCGTGCAGCGCGACCACGCGAAGTGGCGACAATCCCTTGGCGCGCGCGGTGCGGATGTAATCCTCGCCCAGAACTTCGAGCATCGCCGAGCGTGTCATGCGGGCGATGATGGCAAGAGGTTGGGTGCCGAGCACAATCGTTGGCAGTATCAGGTGCGACACCGCCGACTGGAATGCCCCGGGTTCTCCGGACAGCAGCGAGTCGATCAGGAGAAAACCGGTCACCGGCTCAAAGTAGTATTTGACTCCGATCCGCCCCGACACTGGCGTCCATCCGAGCTGCACCGAGAACAGCAAGATCAGTAAAAGCCCCCACCAGAATATCGGCATGGAATATCCGGTGAGCGACACGCCCATCACGCCGTGGTCGAACACCGAGTTGCGGCGCACTGCTGCGATCATTCCAGCCGGAATGCCGATGCCCAGCGCAAATATGATCGCGCACAATGCCAGCTCGATGGTCGCGGGGAAAAGTGCGAGGAATTCGCTCAGCACAGGCTCCTGCGTGATCATCGATTTGCCGAGGTCGCCATGTAGCACGCGGCCGATATAGATGCCGTACTGGACGAGCACCGGGCGATCGAGTCCGTATTCCTTGAGCAGCGCAGCGTGCCGCGTCGCGTCGATGCCGCGCTCGCCGGCCAGCGTTTCGATCGGGTCGCCGGGAACCAGCCGGATCAGGAAGAATGCGAGCAGCGTCATGCCGATGAAGGTCGGAATGACGAGTGACAGCCGAGTCAGCAGGAAGCGCAGCATGAGCAGTCGCCAATGCTAGGCGCCGACGACAGACAAGGCAACCGAACCCGCTTGCACGGCAAGGTGCGTTGCATTTTCGAAGACGATCTTACTTCTGCTTGCTGCGTTGCCGCCGGGATTCGTACAGACATACTCCCGCGGCAACGGAAACGTTGAGAGAGCTGACCGCGCCCGCCATCGGGACGGTCACAACCCGGTCACAGAGTTCGCGCGTCAAGCGCCGCAAGCCTGAGCCTTCCGCACCGAGAATCCACGCCACAGGGCCGGACAGGTCGGCATCGAACAGACTCTCGCCAGCGGTCGCATCGGTGCCGATGAGCCACACACCGCGTTCCTTGAGATCGCGCATGGTCCGAGCAAGATTGGTGACACTGATCACCGGCACCGTATCCGCCGCGCCCGAGGCCGCCTTCGCTACCGTCGCATTGACGCCGACGGCGCGATCCTTGGGCACGATGAGCGCCTGCACTCCGAATGCATCGGCGCTGCGCAGGCACGCGCCGAGATTGTGCGGATCGGTGACGCCGTCGAGGACCAGCAGCAATGCCGGCTCCGCCAGTGCGTCGAAAACGTCGTCGAGCGTCACAAGTGGCAAGTCCCCGTCGATGACAGCGATCACGCCCTGATGCTGATCGTGACCCGCCATCGCTTGCAGGCGGCGTTCGTCGACGGCGTGCAGCGCCACGCCCGCCACCTTGGCGCGCTCGGTCATCTCGCGCATGCGCGCGTCGCGACGGCTTGCATCGACGTAGACGTCCTGCACGCCACCCGGATGCTGGCGCAGGCGGGCGGTGACGGCATGAAAACCGATCAGGTGACGCGTCGACTTCAAGGATCAACAGAATCGCGACTTAAGCGGGATTGGCACTGGCGGGCGGCGTTTGGCAGCCCGCTTCGGGCTTCGGTATAATACCGAGTTGTTCGCAGCAACTGGCGCGCCGCGTCGCCAGAGACGTTCCGGGCTGTTGTAGCTCAGTTGGTAGAGCAACTGATTCGTAATCAGTAGGTCAGAGGTTCGACTCCTCTCAACAGCACCA
>JBDTLK010000181.1:0-6260 GCA_039934835.1 Edaphobacterium sp. (SeqCode)
AACAGCGCGTGGTCACCAGCTTTTTGAGTATCGTGCTCGCGTTCAATTCGGGCGCCGCCTTCAGCTTCCTGGGCGACGCCGCCGGTTGGCAGCGCTACCTGTTCAGCGCCGTGGCGATCGGCGCGTCGGCGCTGCTGGTCTGGATGCTCAGCCGTGGCGGCGATCGCCTGTACTGCGCGGCGCTGAGCTTGATTCTGGGCGGCGCACTCGGTAACCTCTGGGACCGGGCCGCACTGGGCAAGGTAGTCGATTTCCTGCTCGTTCACGACTTCCTGCCGCGACAACTGCCGGGCGCGGCATTGCTTGATCCCTTCCCGGCCTTCAACGTCGCCGACAGTGCAATCACGGTGGGCGCGATATTGCTGATCATCGACAGCTTCCGGCAGCGCAAGGGCGTCGGCGGCAACGCTGGATAGGGGCCATGGCATGACCGACGTTCTGCTCGCCAATCCCCGCGGCTTCTGCGCCGGGGTCGATCGCGCCATCGCCATTGTCGAGCAGGCGCTGGCGCAATTCGGCGCGCCGATCTATGTGCGGCACGAGGTGGTGCACAACAAATTCGTCGTCGAGGGGCTCAAGGCCAAGGGCGCGATATTCGTCGACGAGCTGCGCGATATCCCCGGCGCCAGCACTGTCGTGTTCAGCGCGCATGGCGTGTCGCGCGCGGTGCGCGCCGAGGCCGACGCACGCGGCCTCACTGTATTCGACGCGACCTGCCCGCTCGTCACCAAGGTGCACTTCGAGGTGGCCAAGATGCGTGCTCAGGGGCGCGAAATCGTCATGATCGGCCACGCCGGGCACCCTGAGGTAGAAGGTACGATGGGCCAATCGGATGCCGGGATCTTTCTGGTCGAGTCGGTGGCGGATATCGACCGGCTGGTTGTGCGCGATCCTGACAATTTGGCCTACGTGACGCAAACCACGCTCTCGGTCGACGATGCCGCGACCGTGGTCGAAGGGCTCAAGCGGCGGTTTCCGAGCATCGTCGGGCCCAAGCGCGATGACATCTGCTACGCGACCCAGAATCGACAGGACGCGGTCAAGGTCATTGCGCCACGCTGCGACCTGGTCATCGTGGTCGGCAGCCCGAACAGCTCTAACTCGAACCGGCTGCGCGAAGTCGCCGCCAACCTCGGCATTACCGCGTACATGATCGACCAGGCTGGAGAGCTGCAGCCGCGCTGGCTCGAAGGCAAACGCCGCATCGGTGTGACTGCGGGAGCGTCGGCGCCTGAAGTGCTGGTGCGCGAAGTCATCGCGCGGCTCAAGGAACTCGGTGCGGCCCGTGTCGAAGAGCTCGACGGCGTCATCGAGCGCATTGTTTTTCCGTTGCCGAAGGGGTTGTCGACCCGGAGTGCAACGGCGTCGGACTGATTGCGGCGGTGCTAGGTCGACCGCCGCTGCGCGCGCATCCACATCAGCCCGGCGCTCAGCGCGACGAGCGCCACCGCGGCGGCGGTGCCCGCACATAGCGCCTGGCGCCCGGACTCGCTCCAGGCGCGCACGATCCCTTCGGCGAAGTACCACGGCAGGAGCAACAGCGCCCATTGCGCGGGTCGCCGCGCGCCGCGCGCAATGCCGGGCCAGACGAGCGCCAGTGGCAGCGCCTTCAGCGCCAGCCACGCGCTGCCCGCATGCACCGGCGCAAGCCAGATCTCCCAGAGCAGTTCGAGCAGCAGCAGCGCAGCGACCGACGCGACGAACAGGCGTCGCCAGCCGTCACCCGCGGGCGTCATCAGGCGACGACGATGTATTCGAACAGTTCGAAGCCAGGTCCCTGATCGACCAGCTTGGTCAGCACGACCGTCGCCACGGCTGCGCCACGCCGCAGTCCCACCGCCTGCTCGACCTGAAATGCGCCCGCCGGTGCCAACGCCATGGGCGGCGAGCCGTCCTGCCCCTCGTCGGGGAGGAGCACTACCGGTTGGTATTGCGTGCCGTTGCCGCCCTCGGGTTGCGCGGCGCCGGCTTCCGGGCTGTCGGTGAGCAACTCGCAGCCGAATTCAAGGCCGCTGCCGCGCAGCGTGTTGCGAAACCAGCGCACCATCGCCACCTGCAGCGAGGTGCGGCCTTCGACCCGCAGCGCTATCAGGTCGCCGATGCGCAATGGGGCGTGCGCGGCGTCGATCTGGCGCAGCGCATAACCGGCTGGAGTATGGTTGATCACCTGGCAGGCGTGCATCGCCGGCAATCCGCTGGGCGCATTGGCGACGTTGGCATGCGTGCCGCGACTGTACTGCCAGACGGCGGATAGCCCCGCGCACATCACGACCCGCGCGCGCGAGGGCAGGCGATTGAACTGGCGCGCCGGTGGAATCGCCCACTGGCGGAGGAGCCGGCGCAGTAGCGCCGTGTATTGCAGCACTGACGAGGCGTCGCTGCCGACATTCGCCGGCGTGGGTCCGCCGGCATCGAGCGCGCGCAACTGCTCCTGGATCTGGAACGCCAGATCGAAGGTCAGCAGGAACAGCTTGCTGCCCTCGACATTGCCGCCCTTGTTCGCCGAGAACGGCGGGAAGTCGTGACCGAGCGGGACGATGGCCACGGCTTTCGCCATCCGGTGCACAGGCGCGACGTCGGTGATCTTCGCCCAGTGCGAATGCTCCTGCACGTAATTCACGACCTGCCCGAGTTGGCCCGGCAGGAACCCATAGGGGTTGGCCAGTGCGAGCAGCAACGCCTGCATGTAGAGGCGTTCGGGCGTCGCGTGTGGATTGTCGCTGGCGATGGGTGTCTGGTGCAGGCCGCGGTCGTGGGCGAACTTGTAGACTGCGTGGGCGTCGTGCCAGGTGCGCGCTGGCACCGGCGAGTAGGAGAGGTAGCTGTTGATGAGCACGCGCGAAGTGCACTGCAGACAGCGATGAATCAGCGCCAGCAGCAGCCGGTTGCCGGTCAGGAGAATGCGTCGGCCGGCAACGTGCACCAGCAAATGCTTGTACGCAGTGGAGAGCTCGGCCGCGAGGGTCAGCGCCGCTTTCGCGGCTTCGAGCGCGTCGCCCGATAACGGATGCGCGGCCTTCGAAAACTTGCTTTCCAGGCTAGGCCATAAGATCTGCGCGATGGAATAGTACTTTTCGGCGAGCTCGAGACGCTTCGCTTCGGACAACGCGACACGGTTGGTCGCGGCCAGCGCATCGCCTATCACGCCGGCGGCTTCGACCGGATCGCGCTTGAGTGTCAGGTCGAGCCAAGGCCCCACCCTCGCGATTCGCGTTTCGGGCGGATTCGATGGCCGGTCGTCGATAGCCGGCAGGCTGAGTGCCAATTCCATGATGTTGTAGTTATTTCTAGTCCGCGGCCCGATTGTAGACGATGCATCCGGGTTTGGGAGAACCCGCGTCCTGCGTCACAGCAAGAACCGGACCACCGGATCGATCTGATCGGCCGTGAGCAGCATCGGTGCGTGACCGATGCCCACGTGCTCGATCACTTCGGGTTTCGGTCCGCGCTCGTGCATCGCCTGCGCGGTCGCGCTCGACAACAGGTCCGATTGCGCGCCGCGCAACACGAGCGTCGGGCACTTGATCGCGTCCCAGAGCGACCACAGGTCGGTAGGCGCCGCTGCAGCGACACGAAACGGTGCCGCGATGCCGGGATCGTACTTCAGGCGCCATCTTCCGTCTTTCACCTGCCGCGCCGTACTGCGCGAGAGCGCTTCCCACTGCGCGTCGGTGAGTGGGCCGAAAGTGGCCGAAACCGCGCGCACATGGGCTTCCAACGCGGTAAACGAGTCGAACAATGGATCCAGGCCTACGTAAGTGGCGATGCGCGCCAGCGCGGCCGGTTCGATGATCGGGCCGATGTCATTGACGACCAGCCGTGCGATCGGCGTTTCGGGCTGCGCCGCCAGCAAGATGCCGAGCAGCCCGCCCATCGATGTCCCGACCCAGGCGACAGCATCGACTCTGCAGCGCGCGATGAGCGCGGTTAGGGTGGTGAGATAGGTCGGCGTCGTGTAATCGTTGGCATCGCGCAGCCACTCGCTGTCGCCGCGTCCGGGCATGTCCGGGCAAACCACGCGAAAGCGGTCCGCCAGCGCGTGCGCCAGTTCGTCGAAATCGCGGCCATTGCGTGTCAGGCCGTGGACGCAAATCACGACGCGTGGATTGTCCGGTTCGCCCCATTCGCGGTACGCGACCCGATGGAAGCCGTGAGGGCTGAGACTGCGGAAGGCGAGTTCGCGCGGGACGAGCATGCGTGGTCAGGGAATCGAACGAAGGTTTATCGGGCGCACGTCATCGTCGGCGAAAAGCACGTCATCGTCAAACGTGCAGCCGGATCATTCCGAGAACTCGGCGGGCGGCAGCGGAATGAAGGCGGGCGCGTCACCACCAAGGAACGCCGCGATTTCGTCGCGCCCTGCCAGGGCGTCGACGTAACCAAGCGCCAGCAGCTGGCGACAATAGTGGCGATCGAAGAACAGGCACGAAAGCAGATTCGCGCCGGTGCGCTTGAGATACTTGCGTCGCCGAATCAGGACTCACGCAGCGTGCGGTCGAGGATCAGCAGCATTGCCGCAGTGGCGCCCCAGATGTAACGCTCGCCGTAGGGTATTGCGTAGAAGTCACGCCGGCACTCGCCGATCATGCGGAATTGTTTTTGCACGTTGGCCGGATCGAGCAGGAAAGCCAGTGGCACTTCGAACACGTCGGCGACTTCGACCGGATCGGGTGTCACGGAAAACGGCGGCTCCACCCAGCCCACCACCGGCGTGACCCGATAGCCGGTTACCGTCTCGTAGTCGGCAAGACGGCCGAGGAGGGTCACGCGCGCACGCGGCAGTCCGACTTCTTCTTCGGTCTCGCGCAAGGCCGCGATCCCGACGTCGGCGTCCTCGAGTTCCACGCGGCCGCCGGGGAAGCAGATCTGTCCCGCATGATCGGGCAGCTCGGCACTGCGCTGCGTTAACAGGACGGTGAGGCCATTGGCGCGGTTGACCAGTGGCACCAGCACCGCAGCGGGCGTCGTCGTGCCTTCGCGGCCCGGCAAGCGAAAGCCATCCGAAAGATTGAGGGCGGAGGGCGGAGCCGGTCGGGCGAGTCGGTCGCGGATCCAGGTTTGCTGGTCGGCAGCGGGAAGGTTGAACAGGGGGAGCAGCATAAGGCCGAAATCGCCGGAAGGTCCGGGTGCCGTGCCGCATTGTAGCGCGCACCGCAGGTGGCGGTAGGGCGCGGGGGTGAGGCCCCCGTTCGTTACACGAGCAGCTTTGCCGCCGCCAGCGTCAAGATCGCCGCCGGTTCGCTCCTCGAAGTCCCTCCACTTCGATCAACGCGTATCATAACGAAACGGTTGTCATCCATTTACGTAAAGCTTAGTAGGCCCGTTTCACGCCGGCGACACGCGCGAGCGTCGCCGGAGCGGGGTTGCCGGCGATCGCGGCGCTGTGTGCCCTGAACTGCTGGCCAAGAAGAATGATTGCCGGTCCTGTGATCTCGACTGCGCCGAGTTTGGGTAATTCGGCGAGCGTGGTATAGAACGTTCGCGATTGCGACAGCGAAGCGTTCTCGACGACGACCGCAGGTGTCGAGCCTGGCTTGCCGGCGGCGATCAGCGCCGCGGAGATGGCGGCTGCCTGTCCGGCACCCATGTAGATCGCGCCACTGTCGGCGGCCGCGATCCCCGCGGCCCACTCGCTCGGCGATTCGCCGGCACCGACCCGCGGCGTGGCAAATGCGACGCTGCGGGCACTCCCGCGCTGTGTCAGGGAGATGCCAAGTTCCGCGGCGGCGGCAAGAGCGGCAGTCACCCCGGGCACCACTTCGTACATGATCCCGGCGGTTTCCAGCGCCGCTATCTCTTCCTGCGCGCGGCCGAACAGCATCGGGTCGCCGCCCTTCAGACGCAAGACCGTCTTGTACTTGGCGGCGGCGTCGACCAAGCGCTTGTTGATGAACTGCTGCGCCGTCGAGTGCTTCCCGCAGCGTTTTCCGACCGCGACCTTGATCGCATGTCCGGCGATGGCGAGCGTCCCAGGATGAACCAGCGCGTCGTGAAACACGATGTCGGCCTGTTCGAGCAGCCGCGCAGCGCGCAGCGTAAGCAGGTCGGGCGCGCCGGGGCCGGCGCCCACCAGGTAGACGCTGCCGCTCATCGAATCATCCCCGCTGCTACTGTGCCGTTGCTGGTTTCGTCGATCGGGATGAAGGTGCCGGTCACCGGATTTTCCGAGTAGCGGTCGGCGAACAGCGGTTCGCCGAGCGCGAGGGTCACGCGACCGATGTCGTTCATCGCCAGTGCCGAGGGCGAGGGCTCCTGGGACT
>JBDTLK010000182.1:0-6206 GCA_039934835.1 Edaphobacterium sp. (SeqCode)
ATGGTCGGCGTCAACACCGGCCTGATCACCACCGAAGTGGCGCCGTTCGGCGGCGTCAAGCAGTCGGGGCTGGGGCGCGAAGGCTCGAAATACGGCATCGACGAATACGTCGAGGTCAAGTACATCTGCATGGGCGGGATCTGACGCGCATCCGGTCGGAGCACGACGGCGCGCCGCGCCGCGCGCCGGAATTCGTGCCACCGACAGTGTTTCAGAAAGTCGCGGG
Source organism: Edaphobacterium sp. (SeqCode) (assembly GCA_039934835.1). GTDB lineage: Bacteria > Pseudomonadota > Gammaproteobacteria > Burkholderiales > Casimicrobiaceae > PALSA-1003. The sequence goes on from JBDTLK010000182.1 coordinate 227, forward strand.
CGCGGCCTCCGCTTCTGCCTTGGGCGCGGGAAACTGCGCCGGGAAATAGTCGGTCGCAGGCGTCGCAGGCGCCGGTACCGCACTGTACGACAGCGCTTCGCGCTCGGCAGGCGGCTGCACCAGGCTCGGTGTTTCGACCGCCAGCACCACGCAGCCAAGCACGGCCGCCCATACCGCGAGCTTGAGCGAGCTCGCGAGATTCTCGTTGCCAGACCGGACTTGTTTCGATTCGGACATCGTGGCTCCTTTCGCGGCTTGAGAACGCGCGGTCCGGAGTCGAGCTTCGCGCACCGCGCGATCCAGCACGTTTCGGGTGCCGGACGTTTTCACTCTAAATCAGCGCGAGGGCGAAGGTCGTCGGAGTATTCGGCGCCGCGCGTGCGGAACATTCACGCCCCGTGCGCGAGGCCTCGATCGCACCTGTCCGCCGGTCAATCGCCGGGGCGCGGGCGGCGTCTACCAGCCCGCTGGCGGCTTCTTGAGTATGGTAATGGTGCGATCCTGAATCGCAAGATAGCCGCCGCCCACCAGATCCTTGAGCAGGCGGCTGATCATGTCGCGTGACGCGCCGACGCGTTCGGCGATGTCCTGCTGCGTGAGTTTTTCCGGAACGATCAACACACCCTGCCGTTCCACCGCGAGCGCGGTGATCAGGCGCACCAGTCGGCCGTACACGTCGGATAGGGCGAGGCTCTTCACGTTCTCGGTCGTCACCCTCACGCGCTGGATCAACTTGCCGATCAGGTGCATCGCGAATTCTGGATGCACGCGGACGAATTCGCGAAAGCTGGCGCCGGTGATTATGGTGCAGGTCGTCGGCTCGACCGTCATCACCGACGCCGACCGCGGACTGCCGTCGAGCGACATCTCGCCCACGTATTCGCCCGGCCCGAAGAAGCTCAACACGATTTCGCGACCCGAGGCATTGCTGGCGTAGACCTTCACTCTTCCCGACAGCAGGATGAACAGCGATTCGCTGGTGTCGCCCTCGTTGATGAGGATCGCACCTTTGGGAAAAGTGCGCACGACGCCCTCGGCGGCGATGGCCTTGAGCGTCTGTTCGCTGAGCGGCGACATGAACTCGCCGGAGGATATTTCGGTCTTGGGCATGGGTTGGTCCGGGCGCATCCGCGCAATCGTAGCACGCGTACGCATCGCCTAAGTGTTGCGCGGTCCCGCTGCGGCCAGGCCTCGGGTGTGTCTACCTGGAAATTTCGAATTCGCTTGCCGGTGCGTTGTCCTCCAGGCGTCCGACACCGTAGTACCGATTGTCGACCTTGAACATGACGCGACACCATTCTTCGGCGATATTTGGCCACTTGATCGTGACGCACCACCGCCCATTGTCGTTCGTCTTCCACGTCCCCGCGCCCGTCCCATAGCTGTTGCGCCCACCGCTCGATCCGCGCCCATCGGATGCCGCGGTGAGCGTTCCATCCGGTTTGTTGACCCAGTTTCGGGTGCTACCGGCGTTGGTGCGGCTGATTACCCTCGCACCGGGCAAAAGCTGAGTCAAATCGTCTGCGCTCAGTTGAACGCCATTCTTGGCTTTGAGATCCGCGTACGTAAGCGACTGGCCGGACGCGGCCGAACAAAGGAACAGCGCGAGAACGAGACCAAGGACGCGTTGCATGTGGACCTCCTCTTTCATCTCATTGCGACAGCGGTTGCCGCGTTTGTAGGGGTACATCTTCCGTGCGATCAATCGTACTTGCGCGTGTCGTCGATGACCTTGCCATCGTTTGCGAGCTCCCCTGGCGCATGTACGGCAAATTCACCGCGCAACTTGGTGACGTCACGAATGGTGGCGACGATTGCTTGAGCGCTCGCCGGGGCCATCCCGGCGATCTCTACGTGCAGCGTCATGCGGTCGTTGCCGTCGGGATTGTCGACGACGAGGCGCGCGCGCGCAATTTCCGGATGCCGCGCCACGATCTGCGCGATCTGTGCCGGATGTACGAACATACCCTTCACCTTGGTCGTTTGGTCGGCCCTGCCCAGCCAGCCTTTGATGCGCGCATTCGTCCGTCCGCACGGCGACGTTCCGGGCATGAACGCCGACAGATCGCCGGTGCCGAAGCGGAGCAGCGGATAGTCGGCGTTGGCGAGCAAGGTCACGACGACTTCTCCAACCTCCCCGGGCGCGACCGGATCTCCGGTGCCGGGGCGGACGATCTCGACCAGCGCGCCCTCGTCGACGATCAGACCCGCGCGCGCCGGCGATTCGTAAGCGATGGAACCGAGATCGGCGCTCGCATACACCTGATAGGCGGCGATGCCGCGCGCGCCGAGCGCGTCGCGAAGGCTCGCAGGACACGCTTCACCGGATACCAATGCCTTTTTCAGGCTCGGTAGTCGAACCCCTAGCTCGTCGGCCTTTTCGAGGATGATCTTCAGAAACGACGGCGTGCCGACGTAGGCGTCCGGCGCGAGCTCGGATATCGACTGCACCTGCTGCTCGGTCTGGCCGGTGCCGCCGCGGAACACGGTGCAGCCGAGCGCGAGCGCCCCGCTTTCCAGCATCGCGCCGCCGGGTGTGAAGTGATACGAGAACGTGTTGTGCACGAGGTCGCCGGCGCGAAAGCCCGCCGCGAACAGCGCTCGTGCCAGGCGCCAGTAGTCGGCGGTGTCGCCCTCGGGCTCGTGGAGCGGGCCGGGCGACGCGAACACGAGTCGCGCGCGGCGCGCCTGTACACCCCATCCGCTGGCCGCGACGCCTCCGAACGGCGGCAGCGCCTTCTGCATGTCGACGAGTTCCGACTTGCGCACGACCGGCAGCCGCGCCAACGCAGCGCGCGTGCGCACTGAAGCGGGATCGATACCATGAAGCAGGCGAGCGTACGCGCTGGTTTTGGCTTTGGCGTACGCGACCTGGGCGGGCAGCGCCGCGAATATGGCGCGCTCGCGGGCCTCGGGATCGCGGGTTTCTAGCGTGTCGAAATGCATGGGAATAGTTGGCGACTTCCCGCTTGGATTGACGCAAGATCTCTCATCACGCTTGGACGCCGCAGGAGGCGCCATCGCTTGTTCCGCGAGCGGTCAAACGACTTCAGGCCAGCCAGCGCTTGCGCCGACGGTAATGCTTTACGTCACGGAAGCTCTTGCGCCCGGCCGTCGACAGCCCGAGGTAGAACTCCTTCACGTCCTCGTTCTGCGCCAGGTCCGCGGCGACGCCGTCCATGACCACGCGTCCGGTTTCCAGTATGTACCCGTAGTCGGCGAAGCGCAGCGCGACGTTGGTATTTTGTTCGGCCAAAAGAAAGCTTACGTTCTCCTTCTGGTTGAGATCGCGCACGATGTCGAAGATCTCCTCGACGATCTGCGGTGCCAGCCCCATCGATGGCTCGTCGAGCAGGATCATCGACGGTCGCGCCATCAGCGCGCGGCCGACCGCGGTCATCTGCTGCTCGCCCCCCGACGTGTAGCCGGCCAGGCTCGTGCGGCGCTGCTTCAGCCGCGGAAAATAATGGTAGACCTTCTCCAGTGAATCGCGAATCTCGGCGCGCCCGCCGGTGCGCGTGAATGCGCCGGTCATCAGATTTTCTTCCACCGTCAAGTGCGCAAAGCAATGCCGGCCTTCCATCACCTGGCACACGCCCATGCGCACCAGCTCGTTCGGCGTCAACCGGTCGACGCGCTGGCCGCGAAACTCGATCGTGCCCTTGGTCACTTCGCCGCGCTCGGCGCGCAGCAGGTTGGAGATCGCCTTGAGCGTAGTCGACTTGCCGGCGCCGTTGGCGCCCAGCAGCGCGACGATCTTGCCCTGCGGGACTTCCAGCGACACGCCCTTGAGCACGAGAATGACGTGGTCGTAAATGACCTCGATATTGTTGACCGAGACGTACGCCTCGGCCTCGGGCGTCGCTACGGCAGCGGCTTCATTCATGCGCGCGGATCCGGCAGTGGCGCGGTGGATTTCCCCCTCCCGCGTGGCGGGAGAGGAAATCAGTCACGCGGAATCAGTTTTCCTTGCTGCAGTCACGCAACGCGATCTTTTTCTCGGCCGCGTATTTTCCGGCGCTTTCATCGACCATCTTGCGCACCAGTTCGCGGTCGCCGGCCATGAATCCGGTCACCGGCTTGAACGCCGTGCCGTCCCAGACCTGAAATTTCACCATGCCCGAACCTTCGTGATCGAGGCACGAGGTCTTGATCGGCGGGAACATCCCGGCGGCGCCCAGCTCCTTGATGCGCGCTTCGGAGAGGTTCAGGTGCTCCAGGCCCCAGCGCACCTGCGTCGGCGTCATGACCTTGCCCTTGCCGTACTTTTCCTGCGCCACGCGGATCGCTTCGACCGCGATGATGCCGTAGACAACGCCGCGCGTATGGTAGATCGAGCCCATCCGCGACTTGTCTTCGAGATTGCCGTTGCCTGCGCCGTAGACTTTCTTGACGATGTCCTGCATCACCGGGAAGCTGGTGCCCGGCGCGGAGAAGGCTGCGCTCACGTAGCCCTTGGCCGCGTCACCCGCAGGAATGACGTCTTCCTCGGATCCGGCCCACCACACGCCGATCATCTTGTCGCGCGGAAAGCCGACCTTGGCCGCGGCCTTGATCGCCACTGGGTTCATCACTCCGAATCCCCACAGGATCACGTAGTCGGGCTTGGCCTGGCGGATTTGCAGCCACTGCGACTCCTGCGTATTTCCAGGCGGCGTCACCGGAATTTTCATCAGCTCGAAACCAAGCTTGGCCGCCAATGCGTCGAGTACCGGGATGGCTTCCTTGCCGTACGCCGAGTCGTGATACAGGTACGCGATCTTCTTGCCCTTGAGTTTGGCGTCACCGCCCACCTTGCCGCCGAGGTAGGCGATCATTGCGGCCGCCTGATCCCAGTACGTCGTCCCCACCGGGAAGATCCATTCGAATACACGACCATCGGCAGAATCGCCGCGGCCGTAGCCGAACGTCGTCATTGGAATCTTGTCCTGCGCGACGCGTTCGAACAAGCCATAGGCAATGCCGGTTGAGAGCGGCTCGACAAAGGTTGCGCCGCCATTCTTGGTCTTCAGCCGTTCATAACATTCGACCCCGCGCGCGGCGTTGTATTCCGTTTCGCACTCCTCCCAGACCAGCTTGACGCCGTTGATGCCGCCGCCAAGATTGATCAGATTGAAGTAGTCGATCGCTCCGCCAAAGTAACCCGAGCCGCCCGCGGCGTATGGGCCGACGCGATACGAAAGTATGGGAACGAATTGCTGTCCCTGCGCGAACGCGGTCGTTGCCGCGGCCATCAGCGCGAGACCAAGCCATGCCAATCTGACAAATTTCATGTACATCCTCCTGAGAAGCGATCGGTCGCATCACAACCTCGTATCACAACCTCGCACCATAACCTGTATGCAAGCTTGCGAAGCATCGGGGAGACGCGTGATGGTGTCAATGGAAAACGCGCGGAAAACTGCGCGGCGAATCGCGGCACCCGGGGCAAGGCCAGCTGCCTGCCTGAACCGCCCGACGTCGCCGCTTTGCGTGTTGCAACGCATCATCAATGTGGAAACGGCCATAGACGCAGCTTTTCCTTGGCAATCTGCCACAGGCGCGCAAGCCCGTGCGGCTCGACGATCAGGAAAAAGATGATCAGGCCGCCGAACACCATCAGCTCGAGATTTGAGGCGACGCTGCTGGCGATGGTGAAGTGCAGCTGCTGGTCGAGGTAGGTCACTGTCGTGCTGAGCACGATCGGCAACAGGGTTATGAAAGCGCTGCCGAGAAATGAACCGAGTACCGTGCCGACGCCGCCGATGATGATCATGAACAGGATCCGGAACGAAAGGTCGAGATTGTATGCTTCAGGCTCGACCGTACCGAGATACGCGTATGCAAACAGCGCCCCGGCGACTCCGCAATAGAATGAACTCACCGCAAAGGCCAGCAGCTTGGCGCGCACCAGGCGGATGCCGATGACCTCGGCTGCGACGTCCATGTCGCGCACCGCCATCCACTGCCTGCCGACGTTGCTGCGCGCCATGTTCTTCGC
>JBDTLK010000183.1:0-6201 GCA_039934835.1 Edaphobacterium sp. (SeqCode)
GGAAAATTGAACCTGAAAATGGAATTGCCGCTAGGCAAGCACGCCGGCAACAAGATCGAGGGCGAATACGTCTTCGACGACGGCCGCATGCAAGTGGCCGGCGGCCTGCCGCCGCTCGAGCGCTTGAATGGCACGCTGGGTTTTTCGGAGCGCGAGGTGCATGCGACCGCTCTGACCGGAGAACTCGTCGGCGGTCCCGCGCGTTTCGTCGTGGCGACCAACGAAGGCAAAGTGCGCGTCGAAGGGCAGGGCAGCATCGACCTGGCTTTGCTGCGCAATCAATTTCCGAAGCACGCATTGCTCTCCCGCTTTTCCGGCACCACCGACTGGCAATCCACAGTTACGTCGTACCAGGGCGCGACGATCTGGATCGTCGAATCGACGCTCAAGGGCGCGGTGGTGGATTTTCCTGCGCCGGTGGGCAAACTCGCCGCGGATGCGCTGCCTTTGAAAATCGAGCGCTCCATGCCCGACCCGGAGCACGACCTGCTCACCATGAACTATGGCCGCGTCGGCAAGCTCGTGGTCGAGCGCCGGCTGACGCCCGACAACGCCAAGGCCGAACGCGCCTTGCTCGCACTCGGCGGCGCGACCGGCATGCCGGACCGGCGCGGATTGTGGATACGCGGCGACGTCCCGACGCTCAATGCCGACGCGTGGCTGGTGCTCAAGGAGCAGCTCGACGCCGCAGCGGCGGGGGACGACTTGCCGCTGACCGGCGGCGATGTGTCCATTGGCGCGCTGGAGGTTTACGGGCGGCAGTTCCGCGATCTGCACATCGGCGCGACGCGTCCCACAGGTGAATGGCAAATCGACTTGCGTAGCCCCGAGCTCACCGGCAGCGCGCGGTGGCAATCAGCGGCTGCGGGACGCCCCAACGGCCGCCTGGTCGCGCGGTTGCAGAAAGTCATCGCGCCGAGTGCCGCCACGCACCCGTCGGCGGCGCCGGTGTCGAAAATTGATGCGCCGCCGGTCGTCAATCCGTGGCCTGCGCTCGATATCAGCGCGGACTCATTCACGATGAAGAATCATGAGCTGGGCAAGCTCGAGTTGATCGCGCAGCCGAACGAGTCCGACTGGCGCATCGACAGCCTGAAGATTTCCAACGACGAGAGCACGCTTACCGCCTCAGGCTGGTGGCATAACACCTTGCGCGCGCAACAGACCGAGCTCGATGTGGATCTCGACGTGCGCGATGCCGGCAAGTACCTTTCCCGCATGGGGCTGCCCGATGCCATCCGCGGCGCATCGACGCGCCTGCGCGGCAAGCTGGCGTGGGCAGGCAGCCCGCAGGACTTCGACTACCTCTCGCTTAACGGCGAGTTCGGCGTCGAGACCGGCCCGGGGCAATTCCTGAAAGTCGACCCGGGCATCGGCAAGCTGCTGGGGGTGCTGTCGTTGCAGGCATTCCGGCGGCGCATGTCGGGCGACTACCAGGATCTCTTCGGTGAGGGCTTCGCCTTCGACGAGATCACCGGCGATGTGCGCATCCAGGACGGCGTGATGAAAAGCGACAACCTGCGCATCGCCGGCCCGGCGGCACGCATATCGATCATGGGCGACACCGACCTTGCTCGCGAAACGCAGAAGCTGCGCATCAAAGTGCAGCCGACCCTTTCGGCGAGCCTGTCGATGGGCGCTGCGGCGCTGATGCTTGCCAATCCGCTCATCGGTGCGGCGATCGGCGCGGGTTCGCTGCTGGCGCAGAAGATCATGAAGGACCCCTTCGAGCAGATGTTCTCCACCACTTACGTGGTTACCGGCAGCTGGTCCGATCCGCAGGTTGTGCGTCCGGGGACTGCCGCGGCGGCGGCGCCCGACGAAGGGTTGCAGCGGTGAACTTGGCGCAGTTCCGTGTCGCAGCCGTGCAGACGGTGTCCGGCAGCGACGTCGCCGCCAACCTGGCTGCGATCGAGCCGTGGGTCGCCGAATCCGCGCGGCAGGGTGCGCGACTGGTGCTGTTGCCGGAGTATTTCGGGATCTTCGGCGCGCGCGCGACCGACAAGGTCGCGGTACGCGAGCAGGACGGTGCGGGTCCGCAACAGGATTTCCTGGCGCGGCTGGCCGCGCAGCATCGCGTGTGGATGGTCGGTGGCACGGTGCCGCTGGCATGCACCGACCCCCACCGCGTGCGCAGCGCATTGCTGGTCTATGCGCCCGACGGACGGCGCTCGGCGCGCTACGACAAGATGCACTTGTTCGCGTTTGCCCGCGGCGAAGAGCGCTACGACGAGGCGCGCACCATCGAAGCCGGCGAGCGGCCGGTGGTGTTCGACGCGCCGTGCGGGCGAGTCGGCTTGTCGGTGTGCTACGACCTGCGCTTCCCCGAGTTATATCGCAGCTATGGCGACGTGGCGTTGCTGCTGGTGCCTTCGGCGTTTACCGCGGTGACCGGCGCGGCGCACTGGCACCTGCTGCTGCGCGCGCGCGCGATCGAAAACCAGTGCTATGTGCTGGCCGCGGCGCAGGGCGGCGTGCACCCGAATGGACGACGCACTTACGGACACAGCCTGCTCATCGATCCGTGGGGCGAGATCGTCAGCGAATTGGCCGAAGGTCCTGGCGTGGTCGTCGGTGATGTCGATGCCGACAGGTTGGCAAGCGTGCGCAGCGAATTGCCCGCGCTCACGCATCGACGGCTGCAGTCATGACCGTTGCGCGCCGTGGAGGCTTCGACTACGACCCCTGGCGGGGCTGAATTACCGGGCAGCGTTTGCCTTGAGCAGCACGACGACCGCGCCGCTGCCGCCGGCGTTGGCCTGCGCTTCGCAGTAGGCGAGTACCTCGTCGCGCTGGGCGAGCCAGCGCCGGGACTTGCTCTTCAGGACCGGCTCGCGATTCGGCGATGACAGGCCCTTGCCGTGGATCACCCGCACGCAACGCCAGCCACGTGTGCGCGCGTCGGCCAGGAAGTCGGCCAAGGCGTCATGCGCCTCGATGGTGGTGTGGCCATGCAGGTCGAGTTCGCCTTGGACCACCCAGTGACCTCGGCGCAACTTCGTCAGCACGTCGGTGCCCAGCCCCGTGCGCAGGAAGGTCTGCTGCACTTCCAGTTCCTGTCCGATATCCCATGCGGTCGGCGACGGCTCGTCGCCGTACTTGCTCGCGGCAAGCGCAGCGCGGTCATCGGCGAGCCGCTGCGTGGGTATCGACGGCGGCTTTGGCCTGGCATGCTGCGCGCGATTGGCCGGTGCGAGGCGCGTCACGTCGGCAAATGCCTGTTGCAGGTTGACGTCCGGCGCGACTGGCTCCTTGGCCTTGATCACCGCCACAGTCGGGCTACGCGCTGTTGCCGGCTTGCGCTTGAGCGTCGCGGCGAGCAGGGTCTTGAGCTCGGAGAGCTTCGCCATCGCGCGCCTGATTGTGAGCGTCTTCAGCCCAGCGATTCGAGATAGGCCTCGGCGTCGAGCGCGGCCATGCAGCCGGTTCCGGCGCTGGTCACCGCCTGCCGATACACGTGGTCGGCGACGTCGCCCGCGGCGAACACGCCGGGAACGCTGGTCGCTGTCGCGTCGCCTTCGCTGCCGCCCTTGACGCGAATGTAGCCGTTGTTCATGGTCAACAGCCCGTCGAACAGCTGGGTATTCGGGGTGTGACCGATGGCGATGAACACTCCCTGCGCTTGCAGATCCTTGGTTGCGCCGGACTTGACGTCCTTGATGCGCGCACCGGTCACGCCGGACTTGTCGCCGAGCACTTCGTCGAGCGTCTGGTCCCAGGCGATATGCACGTTGCCGCCGTCGCCGGTCTTGCCGACGAGCCGGTCGACGAGGATGGCCTCGGCGCGAAACTTGTTGCGCCGATGCACTACGGTCACTTTGCGGGCAATGTTCGACAGGTAGAGCGCTTCCTCGACCGCGGTGTTGCCGCCGCCGACGACGACCACATCCTGGCCCTTGTAGAAAAAGCCATCGCAGGTCGCGCAGGCTGAGACGCCCTTGCCCATGAAGGCATGTTCCGACGGAATGCCCAAGTAGCGTGCCGACGCTCCGGTGGCGATGATCAGCGCTTCGCAGGTGTAGTCGCCGGCGTCGCCGGAAAGCTGCAGCGGCCGCGTCTTGAGATCCACCGAGTTGATGTGATCGAAGATGATTTCGGTTTCGAAGCGCTCGGCGTGCTTCTGGAAACGCGCCATCAGGTCGGGACCCTGTACGCCGTCGCTATCGGCGGGCCAGTTATCGACGTCGGTGGTGGTCATCAGCTGGCCACCCTGCGCGAGACCGGTGACGAGCACCGGCTTGAGGTTGGCGCGCGCGGCGTATACTGCCGCGGTGAATCCGGCAGGGCCGGACCCGAGGATGAGCAGGCGGGCGTGTTTCGGGGCGAGCTTGGAAGTCATGGGCTGCGTTCGTCGAGGAATTGTTGCGGAACAACAGCGTCCGATTCTAACTGATGTGGGGTTGCGTCTCCGGGGCGCAAGACAGGCCCGCTCCGGTTCGCGGCTGGTGTATAATGTGCTGCGTGAAATGCGCTCCACAAGCCAATGATTTTCAATAGCAAAAACCCCTCCAGAATTAGAGCAGCCGAGGTTGCGGAAGCGAGTCTTTCGCCGCGCTTCGCGGCGTTAGTGAGAGAGTCGTGGTGGCTGCTGGTCGTTGCCGGCTTCGCCTACCTCGCGCTCATCCTCGCGACTTATCAGAAGTCCGATCCGGGCTGGTCGTTTTCGGGCACCGGTGAGGCCATCCGCAACAAGGGTGGCGTAGTTGGGGCGTGGTTTGCGGATCTCCTGCTGTACTTGTTCGGCGTATCGAGCTGGTGGTGGGTGTTCGCCGGCATCGTGCTGGTCGTCACCGGTTACCGGCACCTGACACGCGACGACAACGAGCGGCTGCATCCCTGGCTGGCGGTGCCCGGATTTTTCCTGGTGCTGATTTCCAGCGCGGCGCTCGAGGCGCTGCGACTCTACCGTTTGCCGTTCAAGTTGCCCGGGGTCGCAGGTGGCGCGATCGGCGATTTGCTCGGCAACGCGCTGGCGCTCGCACTCGGGTTCAACGGCGCGACGCTGCTGCTCATCGTGCTCTTTGCAATCGGGTGGTCGTTGTTCACCGGCATGTCGTGGCTGAAACTGATGGAGCGCGTCGGCGGCGCTCTCGAAGCGGGCTTTGCACGAGCGCGCCGCCGCCGCGAAGAACGCCGCGACCGTGCGCTCGGCGCCGCCGCGCTGGAAGAGCGCGAGCAATACGTGGAAGCGGCGCGCGAGACCAGCGACGATCGCGAGCCGGTGATCGTCGTGCCGGCGCAAGTCGAGGTGGTGAAGTCGGAACGCGTGATCAAGGAAAAGCAGAAGCCGCTGTTCCAGGACCTGCCCGATTCGCCGTTGCCGCCTTTGGCATTGCTCGAGGACGCGCCGTCGGCGCAGGAACAGGTCAGCGCCGAGACGCTCGAATTCACTTCGCGCCTGATCGAACGCAAGCTCGCCGACTTCGGCGTCTCCGTCAAGGTTCTCGCCGCCTATCCCGGCCCGGTGATCACGCGCTTCGAGATCGAGCCCGCCATTGGCGTCAAGGGCGCACAGATCGTGAACCTGATCAAGGACCTTGCGCGCGCGCTGTCGGTGTCGAGCATTCGCGTGGTCGAGACCATCCCGGGCAAGTCGTGCATGGGACTCGAATTGCCGAATCCGCGGCGACAAATCGTGCGCCTGGTCGAATTGCTGTCGTCGACGACCTACAACGACACCGCGAGCCCACTGTCGCTGGCGCTGGGCAAGGACATTGCCGGCAAGCCGGTGATTGCCGACCTTGGGCGGATGCCGCACTTGCTGGTCGCCGGTACCACCGGCTCGGGCAAGTCAGTGGCGGTCAACGCCATGATCCTGTCGCTGCTCTACAAGGCGGAGCCGCGGCAGGTGCGTTTGATCCTGATCGATCCGAAGATGCTGGAGCTGTCGGTTTACGAGGGGATCCCGCATCTGCTGGCGCCGGTCGTGACCGACATGAAGCTCGCCGCCAACGCGCTCAACTGGGGCGTCGGTGAAATGGAGCGGCGCTACCGTCTGATGTCGACCTTGGGCGTGCGCAACCTCGCCGGTTACAACGCGCGGGTCGCGGAAGCGAAAAAGGCCGGCAAGGCGCTCACCAATCCATTCACGCTGACTCCCGAAGCGCCCGAGCCGATCGAGGAAATGCCGTTGATCGTCATCGTCATCGACGAGCTCGCCGACCTGATGATGGTGACCGGCAAGAAGATCGAGGAGCTGAT
>JBDTLK010000184.1:0-6155 GCA_039934835.1 Edaphobacterium sp. (SeqCode)
AGTTGCCGCGCCATGTACATGTCTTCCTTGTTCTTCGGAAACGAAACCGCGAGGTAGTCGGCCTGGATGGCGACCGCGGTCTTCATGTCCTCCATGTCCTTGGCGGTCAGCGCCGGCGCCGTCAATCCGCCGCCTTGGCGGTTGATGCCCTTGTTGTTGGACAGCGTTCCGCCGGCCTCGACACACGTGGTGATCGCGCTGTCGCGCACCGATTCGACGCGCAGCCGGATCAGCCCGTCGTCGAGCAGGAGAATCACGCCGGGCGATACATCGCTCGGCAGTTCCTTGTAGTCGAGGCCAGCGCGTTCCTCGTTGCCGAGCGCGCATTGGGCGTCGAGAATAAACGTGGCGCCGGTTTTGAGCGTGACCTTGCCGTTTTCGAATTTGCCGACCCGGATTTTTGGTCCCTGCAGGTCGGCCATGATCGCGACCTCGCGGCCGAGCGAGCTCGCTGCGTCGCGCACCATGCGCGCGCGCTCTTCGTGATCCTTGGCCACGCCGTGCGAGAAATTCATGCGCACGACGTCGACGCCCGCGGCGAGCATGCGCTTGAGCACCTCCGGGGTGCCGCTGGCGGGGCCGAGTGTGGCGACGATTTTGGTGGCGCGTTGCATGCGTTCTCCTGAATTGGCTGTTGCCGCGATCCGCGTGCTCAGGCCGCGGCGCGCGATTCGAGGATCGCGACCGCCGGCAACGTCTTGCCTTCCAGGAATTCGAGGAAGGCACCGCCGCCGGTCGAAATATAGCTGATCCGGTCGCCCAGCTTGTACCGGGCGATCGCCGCCAATGTATCGCCGCCGCCCGCGATCGAAAACGCCGGCGACTCGGCAATCGCCTCGCCGAGTGCGCGAGTGCCGGCCGAGAATGCGTCGAACTCGAACACACCGACCGGACCGTTCCAGACGATCGTGCCGGCGCGCGCGATGATCGCCTTGAGCGCCAGCGTGGTCTGTGGCCCAATGTCCAGGATCAGGTCGTCGGCGCCGACGTCCTCGACCGCCTTTTGAATCGGTGTGGCGTCGGCGGAAAATTCCTTGGCGACCACAACGTCGACGGGTACCGGCACCTTGCCAGGAAAGCGCTGGAGGATCGCGCGCGCCTCGCCGACCAGATCCGGTTCGGCCAGCGATTTGCCGATGTGTCCGCCCGCGGCGAGGATAAAGGTGTTGGCGATGCCGCCGCCGACGATAAGCGCGTCGACCTTTGCGGCAAGGTTGGTCAGAACCGAGAGCTTGGTCGAGACTTTGGAGCCGGCGACGATCGCCACGACCGGGTGCGCCGGATTGGCCAGCGCCTTGCCCAGCGCGTCGAGTTCGGCGGCGAGCAGCGGGCCGGCGCAGGCGGTCGGCGCAAAGCGCGCGATGCCATGCGTCGTCGCCTCGGCACGGTGGGCGGTGCCGAAGGCGTCGTTGCAATAGACGTCGCACAGCGCGGCCATTTTGCGCGCGAGGTCCTCGCTGTCATTTTTCTCGCCGGGATTGAAACGGCAGTTTTCGAGCAGCACGACATCGCCGGGCTTGAGGCCGGCATGCCACGCCCCGCCATCGACCCAGTCGCGTAACAGCGGCACCTCGCGCCCCAGCAATTCACCCAGCCGCACGGCAATGGGCGCAAGAGAATCGGCCGCGGTGAACGTGCCTTCGGTCGGACGGCCCAGGTGCGAGGTGACCATGACCGCCGCACCGCGCGCCAGTGCATCGCGAATCGCCGGCACCGAGGCGCGAATGCGCGTGTCGTCGCTGATCGCGCCGGCGTCGTCCTGAGGCACATTCAGATCGGCGCGGATGAACACGCGCTTGCCGCGAATCTCGGTGTCGGCTAGTCGTCTGAAGTTCATCGGAATTCCGTCAAAAGAGAATGGCCATGATGTGGACGTCGTCGTATTCGTCATCGAGCTTCCTGCCGCGCACGCGCGTGCCTTCGTGGACAAAGCCGACTTTGCGGTAGAGCGCCTGCGCGGCGGTGTTCTTCGCATAGACCGACAGCGAAACACGCTCGATGCCGACTGCCCGCGCCAGGTCCAGCGCCGAGCACAACAGGCGCTCACCGAGCCCGTGGCGGCGATTGGCGGCGCGCAAGCCCATGCCCATCATCGCGTCATGCGCGTAGGAAGGAACGGTGTCACGACGTATGTCGCACCAGCCGACGATGCTGCTGCCGTCGTCGGCGACCACATGCGGATTACCGCTGGCGATGTTGGCCGCGACAAAGGCGGCGCTTTGCGGCAGCGGAAATGGTTCGACGAAGGCCAGCCAGCGGCGCTCGCTCATGACTTCGCCGACGCAGTCGCGCCAGGCGGCGATGTCGGCGAGCGCTATGGGGCGGACAGTGACCTGCTCGGCACTCACGACCCGGGCGCGGCCGCCTTGCGCGCACCGCGGGCGCGCAAGGCACTCAGTTCGTCGAGGGTGCGACTGGCGGTCGTGACGCATAGGAACGGAAAGACCGAGTGAATCATCGCGGCCACGCCGCCCACGATCATGCGCACGCCGAAGCCGAAGGCAAATACACAGTGTTCGCCGTAGGTCTCGCCGACCGATGTCGGATGACTGGTGAACGGATTCATGCGCGCTCCTACTTGGCGGCCATCAGCGCCATCGTCGTGTCCAGCATGCGGTTGGAAAATCCCCATTCGTTGTCGTACCAGCTCGACACTTTCACCAGCCGGCCGGAAACCTTGGTCAAGGTCGCGTCGAAGGTCGACGACGCCGGGTCGTGGTTGAAGTCTACCGACACCAGCGGCGCGGTGTTGTAGTTGAGCACGTCCGCCAGCGGACCTTTTTCAGAGGCATCCTTCATGATGGCGTTGACTTCCTCGACGCTGGTGTCGCGCGCGGCGATGAACGACAGGTCGACGATCGACACGTTGATGGTCGGGACACGGATCGCATAGCCGTCGAGTTTGCCGTTGAGTTCGGGCAGCACCAGCCCGACCGCGCTGGCGGCGCCGGTCTTGGTCGGAATCATACTCATCGTCGCCGAGCGCGCCCGGCGCAGATCCTCGTGATAGACGTCGGTGAGCACCTGGTCGTTGGTGTACGCGTGCACGGTTGTCATCAGGCCCGACACCAGGCCTATCTTGTCGTGCAGCGGCTTGACCAGCGGTGCAAGGCAATTGGTGGTGCACGAGGCGTTCGAGATGACGGTGTGCGTGGCCTTGAGCGTCTGATGGTTGACGCCGTAGACGATGGTCGCGTCGACGTCCTTGCCGCCGGGTGCCGAGATGATGACTTTCTTGGCGCCGCCCTTGAGGTGCGCTGAGGCTTTTTCCTTGGTCGTGAACAATCCGGTGCATTCGAGCACGACGTCGACGCCGAGCTTGCCCCACGGCAGTTCGGCGGGGTTGCGTTGCGCGAACACCGTGATGCGGTCGCCGTCGACGACCATGGTGTCGCCGTCAACCGCGACCTTGCCCGGAAACTTGCCGTGCGCTGTGTCATAGCGGGTGAGGTGCGCGTTGGTCTCCGGACTGCCGAGATCGTTGATCGCGACAACGGCAAGGTCGTGTTTCTTGCCGCCTTCGTAGTGCGCGCGAAGGATGTTGCGGCCGATGCGGCCGTAGCCATTGATGGCGACTTTAATGGTCATGTGTTTTCTCCTGAAGTCGTCGTCGCGCCAAGTCCGGGTGCGGGGTGCGATTTCGCCGTGATGTGTTGCGTCATAGTAAGCGCTCTGCCGGCGATCGCCGCGTTACATAACTGATTTCACCGCCGCAACGACGTGTTCGACGGTGAAACCGAAATGCTTGAACAGCACGCCGCCCGGCGCGGACTCGCCGAAGGTGTCGATGCCGACGACTGCGCCGCGACGATCGTCGGCCGCGCCAACGTATTTGCGCCAGAACGCGGTGACCCCTGCCTCGACGGCGACGCGCGGCAGTCCCGGCGGCAACACGCTCGCGCGCCAATCTGTGTCTTGCCGGTCGAATACGCTGGTGCACGGCATGGCAACGACGCGCACCGGAATGCCGGCTGCGGCGAGCGCTTTCTGCGCGCCGATCGCCAAGCCGACCTCGGAACCAGTGGCGATGATCACGGCCTTGGCCCCCGCGACGTCGGCGAGCACGTAGCCGCCCCGGCGAATCGCCGCGATCTGTTCGGTTGTGCGGGCATTGTAGGGCACGTTCTGTCGGGTGAACAGAAGGCAGGTAGGGCCATCGCGATGTTCGAGCGCGGCGACCCATGCGACCGCGGATTCGACGCTGTCGCATGGCCGCCAGACGTCGAGATTGGGGATCAACCGCAAACTCGCCGCATGCTCGACCGACTGGTGCGTGGGTCCGTCCTCGCCCAGGCCGATCGAATCGTGCGTGTACACCGTGATCGAACGCAGCTTCATCAGCGCGGCCATGCGCAACGCGTTGCGCGCATAGTCCGAAAAGGTGAGGAATGTGCCGACGTAAGGTATGAAACCGCCGTGCAGCGCCAGGCCGTTGGCGATCGCGCTCATGGCAAACTCGCGCACGCCAAAATTGATGTAGTTGCCCGAACCTTGTTCGCTGATCGGCTTGCTGCCAGACCAGTTGGTGAATACCGAGCCGGTGAGGTCTGCCGAACCGCCGATCAACTCAGGCACTCCCGGCGCAAGCGCCTCGATCGCTTGTTGCGACGCCTTGCGCGTGGCGACGGTTTCCGCCTTGGTGTCTTGTTGCGCGATCAGCGCGTTGGCGCGCGCGCCAAATTCGCGCGGCAGGTCGCCGGCCATCCTGCGCGTGAATTCCGCCGCGAGTTCTGGATGCGCGGACTGGTACGCGGCGAAACGGGCGTTCCATTCGCTCTCGAGCGCGGCGCCGGAGGCGCGCGCATCCCAGCCCGCGTACACCCTTAGCGGGATCTCGAACGGCGGGTATTTCCAGCCGATGGCTTCACGCGTCAGGGCAACCTCTCCTTCGCCGAGCGCCTGGCCGTGCGCGAGGTCGGACCCCGCGCGGTTTGGCGAGCCCTTGCCGATGACGGTCTTGCAGCAGATCAGCGTGGGTTTGCCCGACCCGGCGTTCGCGAGGCGAATCGCGGCGTCCACCGCCGCGACGTCGTGTCCGTCGACGTCGCGAATAACCTGCCAGCCATACGCCTCGAAACGCAGCGGCGTGTCGTCGGTGAACCAACCTTTGACCTCGCCGTCGATCGAAATGCCGTTGTCGTCGTAAAAGCAGACCAGCTTCGACAGCGCCAGCGTTCCCGCGAGCGAGCAGGCTTCATGCGAAATGCCTTCCATGAGACAGCCGTCGCCGACGAACACATACGTCCGGTGATCGACGACGGGGTGGCCGGGACGGTTGAATTCGTCAGCCAGCAGCCGTTCCGCCAGCGCCATACCGACGGCGTTGGCCAGCCCTTGTCCGAGCGGACCGGTGGTTGTCTCGACGCCGGGCGTGACGCCGACTTCCGGGTGCCCCGGCGTCATCGAGTGAAGCTGGCGAAAGCGCCTGATTTCGTCGAGCGGCAGCGCGTAGCCGGTCAGGTGCAGCAGCGCGTATTGCAGCATCGATCCGTGGCCGTTGGAAAGCACGAAACGATCGCGATTCGGCCAATGCGGATGCGCCGGATTGTGCTGCAGGTGGCGAGTCCAAAGCGCAACCGCGATCTCGGCCATGCCCATCGGCATGCCCGGATGGCCGGAATTCGCGGCCTGCACCGCGTCCATTGCCAGCGCGCGAATCGCGTTGGCCAGCAGCGCGCTGTCGACGGGTGCGCGCTGCGCTGCCGTCGCGGACGGGTTGGTTGCTGCGGAGGGTGCGGTCATAGGTTGCGAATAGGCTGCCAAAGGAAAATCCGTGGGCACTGCGTGGAGTGCGGCGCCGGAATTTCCGGCAAGCGTGAGAGCTGAGTTAAAGCAGTAAAATTATGGCCTAAGCACTGCTTTTGGGCAATAATAGCGAGTTTAGCCGGCGCACAAGTTGCGTAATGCTAAAGCGTGCAAACGCGTGCGGGAGAGCGATTCGATGGATGGCATTCACCTGCTTGGAGAATGGTACGGCTGCACGGCCGAAATGCCGGAGATGACGCACGCCGACGCCTTGCGCGAGCTGTGCCTGCGCGTTGCTACCGACTCGGGCATGACAGTCGTTGGTGACAGTTTCTTCCAGTTTTCGCCCGCTGGAGTCACCGGCACGGTGCTGCTCGCCGAGTCGCATCTCGCGATTCACACCTGGCCGG
>JBDTLK010000185.1:0-6059 GCA_039934835.1 Edaphobacterium sp. (SeqCode)
TACGTGACCATCGTCAAGGCGGCGGTCATTCCCGCGTTTCTGTATTACCTTACCGCCTTCTGCATGGTGCACCTGGAAGCCGGCCGCATGGGCCTGCACGGCATGCCGAAGGAGGAATGCCCGAAACCGTGGCGTGCGATCCGCGACAAGTGGTACCTGATGCTACCGCTCGCGGTGCTGGTGTTCATGCTCTTCGACGGTTTCACGCCGATGTACTCCGGCATCATCGGCCTGGCATTGACCGCAATGCTGATTCTCGGCGTTGGCATCGCGGCGGGATTCGGCTCGATGCTGTTCCGGATCGTGTTCTGGATGGTGCTCGGCGTCGCCACGGCAAGCTTCTTCAAGTACGGTATCTGGCCGATCATCGTCATGATCGCGATGCTGATCGCAGTCAACTTCGTCATCAAGGGCGGTCGCAAGACGCTTGCGGTGATGCGCAGCAGCATGATCGACGGTGCGAAGCAGGCGATCGCGGTCGGCGTCGCGTGCGCCATCGTTGGCGTGATCATCGGCGTGCTCACCCTCACCGGCGCGGCGTCGAACTTCGCCGGTTTCGTGCTCGATGTCGGCGCGAAGAGCCTGTTCCTGTCGCTGTTGCTCACCATGGCAGTGTGCCTGGTGCTGGGCATGGGCATTCCGACGATTCCCAACTACATCATCACCAGCGCCATCGCCGCGCCGGCGTTGCTCAAGCTCGGTGTGCCGCTCATCGTGTCGCACATGTTCGTATTCTATTTCGGGATCATGGCCGACCTGACGCCGCCGGTGGCACTCGCCGCGTTCGCCGCGGCGTCGATTGCCAAGGCCTCGCCGATGAAGATCGGCTGGAAGGCTACACAAATCGCGATCGCCGGCTTCGTCATACCCTATATGGCGGTCTACGCCCCGGCATTGATGCTGCAGGGTGGCACGCTGCTCGACACGGCCTATGTGGTCTTCAAGGCCATCGTCGCCATCGTACTCTGGGGCTCGGCAGCGGTGGGCTACCTGCGCGGACCGCTCAACTGGGCGGAACGCATCGTCGCCACTGCGGCTGCGTTCCTGCTTGTCGTCGCCATCCCCTGGACCGACGAAGCGGGCTTCGTGCTGGGGGCGGCGTTCGTTGCCTGGCATGTCTATCGCACCCGCGCGGTTCCGGCTACCGCCGCTCGCTGACGTCGCGCGGTGAATGCCATCTGCCTGCTGGTTGCCGGGGTGATTCAGGCAACGCTGCCGGCAACCGAGTTCACGCTGGAGTGGCGGCATTCGATCGAAAAGACGCGCTGGATCGAGCGCTACCGCATCGACGGCGACGCGCTTGCGCTGATCGAGGCCAGCGTCGAGGGCAACGGCGCGGGCATGCAGTCGCCGCCAGGCGCGAAGTTGCGCAACGGCGCGTGGGTGTGGCAGCTGCATCAGCGGTTGCCCGCGGTCGTGCTCGCGGCCTCGGAATTCTCCGACGACTACACCTTGTGCGCCGCCGGTAGCTGTACAGCGCTGCGCAAGATGCAGCCATCCTCGCCGCCAGGCCCGGTCGAACTGCACGCCTGTCCGGGCGCGGCCGCGCCCTGAGGCGAGTGCGCCAGCTAACCCGCCCCCAGGACGTTCGGTGGCACCGGCGCGCGCGGTCGCAGCGCGGTTTCGTGAACCGGAAATGCACCAATCTTGCGATCGAGAAAATAATTGCGCAGGGTGCGCGTGATCGTCCGGAACGCCAGACGCTCCCACGGTATCTCGTCTTCGTGGAACAGGCGCACTTCGAGGCTCTCCGGACCCGCGCCGAAATCCAACGCCGCGAGCTGCCCGCGAAACATGACGTAGATCTGGTTGATGTGCGGCAGGCTGATCACCGTGTAGAGCGTGGTCGCCTGCACGCGGGCGCCGGCTTCTTCCATGGTCTCGCGCAACGCGCCGGCGACCAGCGTCTCGCCGTTCTCCAAAAATCCCGCCGGCAACGTCCAGAGGCCTCGCCGCGGCTCGATGGCACGCTTGCACAGCAAGACTTGCTTGTCCCACTCCGGCAGGCAACCGACGACCACCTTCGGGTTCTGATAGTGGATCGTCGCGCACACCGGACACACATGACGCGGCAGGGTGTCGCCATCCGGGACGCGGAACTCCAGCGCGGCGGAACCGCAGTGGCTGCAGAATTTCACGGCCGGATGAACGTGTCGCGGTAGTACTTCAGTTCGTCGATCGATTCATAGATGTCGGCCAGCGCCTCGTGCTTGCCCAGCTTCGCCCAGCCCTTCGCAACGTCGGGCTTCCACCGCTTGCACAGTTCCTTGAGTGTCGACACGTCGAGATTGCGATAGTGGAAGTAGTCTTCGAGCGCCGGCATCCAGCGCGCGAGAAAGCGCCGGTCCTGGCAGATGGAGTTGCCGCACATCGGCGAAATTCTCGGCGGCACGTGCTCGCGCAGGAACGCGAGCATGCGCTGCTCGACGCTTGCTTCGTCGAGCGTCGACGCCTTCACCTTATCGATCAGCCCGGAGCGGGCGTGAGTGGACTGGTTCCAGGAATCCATCGCGGCAAGCGTCGGATCGTCCTGGCGCACGACCAGAACCTCGGCTTCGGCGACGGTCTTCAGGTCGCCGTCGGTCACCACCAGCGCGACCTCGATGATCCGGTCGCTGTCCGGCTTGAGCCCGGTCATTTCCATGTCGATCCAGACCAGGTGATTCGCGTTCTGCGGCATGGCGCCTTGGACTAGAAGAGTTGGCGTAAAATGAGCTGTATTCTCGCACACGCCCTCGCGCGCCGGTTTTCATGTCGCATCCCGCAGCGTTGTTCGCCGCCGTCTTCCTGGCGGCGCTGGTCGCCTCGGTGGCCATGCAGGTCTGGCTCGCGCGCCGCCAGATGCAGCACGTCATCGCGCATCGCGATACGGTGCCCGCGCATTTCGCCGGCAGGATCACACTCGAAGCGCATCAGAAAGCCGCCGCCTACACCGTCGCGCGCACGCGCGTGTCGATCGTCGATACGTTGATCGACACCGCGGTACTGCTGGTGCTCACGCTCGGCGGCGGCGTCGCGCTGCTTGCCGGCGCGCTCGGGGGCCTGCCGGTCGCGGCGCTGTGGCAGGATGTCGCGCTGGTCGTGACGGTGGTGCTGATCGGCGCCGTGATCGCGTTGCCGCTGTCGTGGTATCGCACCTTCGTCATCGAGCAGCGTTTCGGGTTCAATAGGATGACTTTCGCGCTGTGGCTGGCCGACATCGCCAAGGGCGCGCTGATCGGAGCGCTGCTGGGCATTCCCCTGCTCTGCCTCGTGCTCTGGCTCATGGCGCGCGCCGGGCCGCTCTGGTGGCTGTATGCATGGATGGCGTGGGTCGCTTTCCAGCTGCTCGTGCTGGCGCTGTATCCGACGCTGATCGCCCCGCTGTTCAATCGCTTCGCGCCGCTGACCGATGCCGAAGTGCGCGAGCGGGTCGAGCGCCTTCTGGCGCGTTGCAGTTTCGCGGCCAAGGGCCTGTTCGTGATGGACGGCTCGAAGCGGTCCAGCCACGGCAACGCCTACTTCACCGGCTTCGGCGCCGGGCGGCGCATCGTCTTCTTCGACACCCTGCTGTCGCGGCTGAAGGTAGACGAGATCGAGGCCGTGCTCGCGCACGAACTCGGGCACTTCAAATTGCGCCACGTGCTCAAGCGCACCGCGTGGTTTGCCCTCGCGAGCCTGGCCTTCCTTGCGCTGCTTGGCTGGCTCGTTGGCGAACCGTGGTTCTACGCGGGGCTGGGCGTGCCGCTGGACGCGCCGCGTTACGGCGTCGCACTGGTGCTGTTCATGCTGGCGCTGCCGGTGTTCACCTTCCTCGCCGCGCCTCTGGCGTCGCTGTATTCGCGCCGGCACGAGTTCGAGGCGGACGCATACGCGGCACGCAATGCCTCGGCGAGTTCGATGGTCGCGGCGCTGGTCAAGCTCTACGAGGACAACGCCAACACGTTGACGCCGGACCCATTGCATTCGGCGTTCTACGACTCGCATCCGCCGGCAGCGGCGCGCATTGCGCGGCTCGAGGCCGCCGCTGCCTGAAGTGATCACAAAGCTGCTCGCGCTGGGGATTTTGTTCGCGCTCGCGCTGTCGGCTGGGGCCGACGGGCCCCCTGCGCCGTTCGCCAAGGGCGACGCGAAGCTCGGCGCGGCGCTGGTGAGCAAGGATTGCGTTGCCTGCCATGCGCGCCGCTTCGATGGCGACGCCGACCGCATCTACCTGCGTGCCGATCGCAAGGTGCGCACCGCGGCGCAGCTTGCCGCGCAGATCACTTATTGCAGCACCGAGCTGGGGACGGCCTATTTTCCGGACGAGGAAGAACATGTGGCCGCCTACCTCAACCAGCGCTACTACCACTTCAAGTGAGGCCTCGCCGATGATCGTTGCCGCCGCTTCACCGCTCGCCGCGCTGGGCGCGCAGAATTGCCGCGCCGGTGCGCGGCTGCTTTCCCCAGCCAAGCTCGAACCGCGCCTGCACATTCTGACCGGCTGGAATCACGCGGGCGGCAGGCTCCGCAAGACCTACCGCTTTGCCGACTTCTACCGCACGATGGCCTTCGTCAATGCGATCGCGTGGATGGCCAACCAACAGAACCACCATCCCGACCTGTCGGTGCATTACAACCACGTCGTCGTCGACTGGTCGACGCATGACGCCGGCGGCGCGACGCTTAACGACTGCATCTGCGCGGCGCGCACGGAGCAACTCGCGCCGTGAGCGCTGCCACGGGCCTGGTGACGTCGACGCACCGGCGCCACTACGCAGTCGCGCTCGACGACGGACCGACGGTGATGTGCGTGCTGCGCGGGCGCGAATCGATGGTCGCCTGCGGCGATCGCGCCGAGGTCGAGGTGTCGGTGGGCGGCGATGGCATCATCACCGCCATCCAGCCGCGCGCGACGCTTTGCTTTCGCTCCGACGCACACCGCGAGAAGCTGGTCGCCGCGAATGTGACGCAGGTGCTCGGCATGGTGGCGCCCGATCCGCCCTTCGACGACGAGCTCGTGCATCGCTGGACGATTGCCGCGGAAAGCTCGGGTTGCCGCTTCGTCCTCATTGCCAACAAGAGCGACCTGCCCGGCTTCGGCGCGCTGGCACAGCGCCTGGCGTCGTTTGCGGCGCTGGGCTACCCGGTGGTCAGGGTTTCGGCGCGCGACAACGCCCGCGAACTCGCACCCCTGCTGGCCAACCAGCGCAGCGTGCTCGTCGGGCAGTCGGGCATGGGCAAATCTACACTCATCAATGCGCTCCTGCCGGATGCCGCGGCCAAGATCGGTGAAGTGTCCGCGGCGTTGCAAACCGGCCGCCATACCACCACCCAGACAACGCTGTACCGTCTCGATGCGACGGGCTGGATCGTCGATTCACCCGGCATGCAGGAATTCGGGCTGGCGCACCTCGATGCCGATCAGATCGCGCACGCCTTCGTCGAGTTGCGCCCGCTGTTAGGCCGCTGTCGCTTTCGCAATTGCCGCCACGATGTCGAGCCGGGATGCGCGGTGCAGGACGCGGTCGACCGCGGCGAGGTGCTGCCATGGCGGGTCGAACTCATGCGCCAGCTGCTCGCCGAGAGCGAGCGACGGACGCGCAGCTGGGCGTAGGTCCCCGCGGTCCGTCGAGCATGAGCGCCGGGCGACGCTACGGCGCCCAGTAGGCCAGCGTCAGCAGCAACAACACCACCAGCCACACCAACAGTGCGCGCCACACCAAGCCGGTCGCGCTCGGCATCACGTCGACGTCGGGCGCGTCACCCATGCCGAGCTCGGGGCGAAACTCCAGCTCGCCCGCCGGCGTGGTCAGCGCCGCGCCGAGCGCACAACCCAGCGCGCCGGCGCCGCTGGCCAGCAGGATACCCTCGTGCAGCACGGGCCAGTGCCGCGCCTGGGTGCGCCAGCAGTAGACCGCGTCCTCAAAGTCGCCGACCACCGCGAAGGTCATCGCCGTCAGCCGTACCGGCAGCCAATCGAGCCAGTAGCGAAGGCGCTGGATCGGATGGCCGAACATGGCGAGCTGACTGCCCATGGGTGTGAGGGCATCGCCGCGCCACTGCAGTGCAAGCCACGTTGTGAGGGTGTAGAGTACGGC
>JBDTLK010000186.1:0-6017 GCA_039934835.1 Edaphobacterium sp. (SeqCode)
CGCCTCGCTGACGTTTGCCCAAGACGCCGCCCAAAAGAAATCCGCGCCCGCCGCCATCACCGCGACGCGTGTCGACAGGAACACCGCTTCGACAATGCTGTGGGTGACGAAGACGATCGTCAGGTTTTGCGCCATCCACAGCGCGAGCAGTTCCTGGTCGAGCCGCTGGCGCGTGAATTCGTCGAGCGCACCGAAGGGTTCGTCCATCAGCAGCAGGTTGGGCGCAGTGACGAGCGCACGCGCGATCGAGGCGCGCATCTGCATCCCGCCGGAGAGCTCGCGCGGGAGCTGGGCAGCAGCGTCGGACAGGCCGACCCGAGCCAGTGCCGCCTTGACGTCGCGATCGGCATCGCTGCGCGGCGTCGCCGCCGGGTCGAGCGGCAGGCGCACGTTGCTGTCGATTCGCGCCCACGGCATCAGAACTAACGATGAATTGTAGCGGAGGGAGCCGATCAGTGCTTCGCTGCCGAGGCAGCAGGGTCGCGCCAAGCCGTTCGACCAGCGCGTGTTGGGAGTCGGCGAGTAGCGGCAAACAGTAACGACGTATCTGCGCGGTGGGCCGGGCGCAACTGAGCAGAGACAGGCAGGACCTCGAACCGTGGCGTCGGCGCAGAGACGTCGCCACGGTGACCGGCGACGCGCGCGGGACCGCTTCTGGCAATCCGTCCTAGCGTTGCAGTCCCCAATGCCTTTGGAGAAGGTGATCCAGCGAAATTCTTCCCGGACCTACCAGCAATATCACCAGGATCATCGTGCCCCAGAGTATGTGATCCTTGATCGCGATATCCGGTAGCGCGGCGTAGGACACCACCGCGATGATGTTGAAGAAGAACAGCACGAACGCGCCCAAGCGAGTAGCCAGGCCGAGGGCTAGCAACACCGGCATCGACAGCTCGGTGGCGGTACCCATCACTGCGGCCGCCGACGGCGGCAGCAACGGCACGTGGTATTCGTCCGTAAACAGGGCGATGGTGATGCTCCAGTCGTGGATCTTGGTGAGCCCGGACATGAAGAAAACCCGCGCCACATAAAGTCGAAAACCCAGCAGCAGCAGCGGCTGCAGCTTGTGGACGAGTTGCGCCGCGCGGCAATAGACGGCGGCGAGCCGGCCCAGGCCCGAGGTCGTGGTGATTGTATTCATCGACCGCCCTTACGATGCGTGGTGACCGGCGCGCGAAACGCGACGATGGTGTGATTGGCTACGTGTCGGCGCAGCACGCCGACCAGGTCGAATTCGGGATCGGCGGCACCGGCGCGTTCCGCGGCGACGGCGAGCGTCGCGTTGGCAGCAAGCGCCGTAAGAAAGGCGTGGTCGCCCCGCCCGATGCGATCGATGGCTACGCCCTGCGCGCTGCGCGTCACCAGCAGCGTGTCGCGGCCTTCGGCGAGGTCGACTGTTTCGTCGCCGCCGCGATCGGCCTGATTGACTTGCCAAATACGCAGGATCGGGAAAGGCGATGCAATCAACCGCGCCGCAGGGTGCAATTGGAAACGCAGATTGGCGAGCGCGTCCGGCGCGACACTCGCCAGCGCGGCCACCTCTAGCGGCGCCGCATCGGCGGCGATGTTCGCCTGATCGATGGCCCATTCCAGACGCGCGACGCCAGCCAGATAGACGAGCTCGCGGGCGGGCAAGTACGCCGCCAGGAACACGGCGAAGTCGCCGCCGTAGCGATTGACGTCGCCGCGCGTCGAGGAATGACCGCGCACGAATTGCTCGGCGGCGGCGTCGAAGAACGCGCCGCCGACCAGCCGGCATACGACCGGGAACGTGGCAGCGAGCACCTTGCGGTAATTGCCCAGGACATTGTTGCGATAGATGCCGATGCGCGCGTTGCTGTCGAGCGCGCCGGCGACGATGGGTAGCGACGCGACCGCCGCGGTATCGCCGAACAGCGTCGCCGCGGAAAAGCCCCGCTGCAATTCAAGCAGCGACGGCATCGCGCGCCTCCATGATCTGGCGGGCGGTGGCCGCTTCGTCGAGCAGCACCTCCAGCGGCGGCAGGTCGGTGTCCCATTCGATCAGCGTCGGCTTGGGACCGAAGCGCTCGATCGTGGCGCGATACAGCTCCCACACCGGCGGCGCGACGCGCGCGCCATGCGTGTCGATCAGGCACGCGCCGCTGGCAGCGAATCCCGCAAGGTGGATTTCCGCGACGGCGTCGCCCGATATGGCCGCCAGGTAAGTCAGCGGATCGAAGCCGTGATTGACCGCGTTGACGTAGACATTGTTGACGTCGAACAGCAGCTTGCAGCCGGTACGACGGGCGACGGCGGCAACGAAGTCCCATTCGGCCATCGCATCGTCGGCAAAGCGCAGGTACGCCGACACGTTCTCGACCAGCAGCGGTCGCGCCAGCGCGTCCTGGACCTGCTCGACGTGAGCGCAGACCTGATCCAGTGCCTCGGCGGTGAACGGCAGCGGCAGTAGGTCGTTCAGATGCCGGCCGTCGATGCGGCTCCAGCACAAATGTTCGGAAATCGCTGCGGGTTCGACGCGCGCAGCGAGGCGCTTGAGCCGCGCCAGGTGGCCACCGTCGAGCGCATCGGCCGAACCCAGCGACATGCCGACACCGTGCAGGGAAATCGGGTAATCGGCACGGATCGCGTCGAGCGCGGTCAGCGCCGGGCCGCCGTCGACGAAATAATTCTCGCTATGGACCTCGAGCCACGCGCAGGCCGGGCGTTCGTTGCGAACCCGCGCGACATGCGGCGCGCGCAAGCCGATGCCCACCGCAACCGGAAGCGAAGTCGTGATAGGCATGGGTCGGTGCGTGGAACATTGCGCCGGCGGTATTCTGACTTCCGCCGACGCGCTGCGTGGTCAGGACTTCGGCGCCATCATCTTGCCACCGACCTTGTCGCAGGTGCCCTTGGCGACGTACTTCCACGACATCGGGTCGTTGTCGGCGGTGCTCTGGCCGGCGCACGCATGCTTGCCCCCGGCGCAGTCGTTCTGACCGGCCTTGGCGATGCCAAAGCACTTGTCCTTGCTGGAATCGGCGGCCACCGGGCCCGCCGTTACCGCACCCGCGAGTCCGAGGGCGAGCAGACCGGCAATCGCGGCTTGAATCGTCGTTTGCTGCTTCATATATGTCTCCTGTGCAGAATGGATGGAACGGAATGGAATGGGATCGGCGAAAGACAGTCAATGCCGCCCATCTGGCCGATTAGTCGGCCCGCAGCGACAAACCTTACAGCGGCGGCTCTTGTTGCAATGATAGCCGCAACCGGCGCGGAATCCTGCACTCCAGGTCAACGCTTATCGTGCCACGGTCAACGCTAGGCTAAGATGGCCATTACCGACCCACTTACGGACACCGATGCGCTTCACCGTCGCCACCTACAACATCCACAAGGGATTTTCCCACCTCACGCGCCGCATGGTGATCCACGAACTGCGCGACAAGCTCCATGGTCTGGCCACCGACATCCTGTTCCTGCAGGAGGTGCAGGGCGTGCACCGTCGCCACGCCGGCCGCTATCACGATTGGCCGGGCAAGCCGCAGCACGAATTCATCGCCGACACCGTCTGGCGGGAAGTCGCCTACGGCAGGAACGCAAACACGCGGCACGGCCATCATGGCAACGCCATGCTCTCCTGCTTTCCGATCATGGCGCAGGAGAACCTGGACATTTCCGCGCACCTGTTTGAAAGCCGCGGCATGCTGCATTGCGAAATGCAACTCGAGCGCGGCCTGCCTTCGTTGCACTGCATTAACGTCCATCTCGGCTTGTTCGAGCGCGGTCGGCGCTGGCAGGTGCGCGCGCTGACCGAGCGCATCCGCGAGTCGGTTCCTGCCGATGCACCGTTGATCATCGCGGGCGACTTCAACGACTGGCGACGCAAGGCCGACCGCACACTGCAGGACGATCTCGGCGTGGTCGAGGTGTTCGAGGCGGCGCGTGGACGGCCGGCGCGCACGTTTCCGGCGGTGATGCCGATGTTCCGCCTCGACCGCATCTACGCGCGCGGCTTGAACGTGGTCACCGCTGACGTCCATTACGCGTATCCGACGGCGCGGTTGTCCGATCATGCGGCGCTTGCCGCGACCTTCGAGCTCGCCGGCGGGCCCGGCTGAGCGCGCCGCATGAACGGCCAAGGCACCGCCCAGAATCGGTACCTGCCAGGCAACCGCGTTACCCTGCTGCGGGATGGCGCCGAATATTTCCCGGCATTGGTGAGCGCCATCGACGCCGCGACGCGCGAGGTCTGGCTCGAGAGCTACATTTTCGCCGATGACGCCGCAGGCCGAATGATCGTCGCGGCCATGGCCCGCGCGGCACAACGCGGCGTGCACGTGCGCCTGCTAGTCGATGGCTGGGGCGCGAAACTCTACCTGGGCGCCGCGCTGGAGCGAGAGATCAAGGCAGCAGGCATCGACTTCATGAAATATCGTCCCGAAGTCGCGCCGTGGCAGTTTCGCTCGCACCGGCTGCGGCGACTGCACCGCAAGTTGTGTCAGATCGACGGCCGCGTTGCCTTCGTCGGCGGCATCAACATCATCGACGACATGAACACGCCGCACCACAAGCCGCCGCGCGCGGACTTCGCGGTGATCGTCGAAGGCGCGCTGCTGCCGGCGATTGAGCAGACGATGCAGCGTGTCTGGGCGCTGGTTAAACTGGTCCAGACGGGTGCCAGCGACGTGCCGATCTTTCCGGAGCGCCGGCGCGGGATGCGGGTCGGCACCCAGACCGCAAAATTCGTCGCGCGCGACAACCTACGCCATCGTCGCGACATCGAGCGCGCGTACCTAGCCGCGATCCGTACTGCCAAGCACGAGATCATCATCGCCAATTCGTATTTCTTCCCGGGGATTCGCTTCCGGCGGGAGTTGGTGGCTGCGGCAGAGCGCGGCGTGAAGGTGACATTGCTGCTGCAGGCCAAGGTGGAATACGTGCTGCTGCACTTCGCGTCCAGGGCAATGTACGGGCAGTTGCTGGAAGCGGGCGTGGTGATCGAGGAGTATCACCGCAGCATGCTGCATGCCAAGGTCGCGGTGGTGGACGATCACTGGGCGACCGTCGGTTCGTCCAACATCGATCCGTACAGCCTGCTCATGGCACGCGAGGCCAACGTGTTCGTGCGCGACGAGGGTTTCAATGCGCAGCTCAAGGGTCAACTGACCGAGATGATTTCAGCCGGATCGCGCAGAGTCGCTGCCGATGACTGGCGACTGCGTTCGCGCCTGTACCGCGCGGTGATCTGGGTCGCGTACGGCCTGGTACGCGTGGCGATGGGTGTGCTTGGGTACGGCGGCAACGAGTGGTTCAGGGGAACGACCAGACGCTGATACGAGGTGCGGGCGGAACGCCATGACTCCAGCGCTGCACGTGCTGATCGACAATGTGCGTCGCACGGGCGTGCAATCGCCGTGCGAACGCAGCACGATCGGTTGCGGCTGTCGCCGCGTTTATCCATTGACAAAAACCCTTGGCCATGTCAGGTTTCCTGTCCGCGAACGTCGACACCCGGGGGGGATTATGCGATTCGCAGTTGCGTCCGGTCTGATCGCGCTTTCGATGGCGACCGCTCACGCGGCCGTCTTCACCGTAACGAACAACAACGACAGCGGCGCCGGCAGCCTGCGCCAGGCGGTGTTAGACGCCAACAATGCGGCTGGCGCCGACACCATCAACTTCAGCGTGACCGGCACGATCGTCCTCACCACCGGGCAGCTGAATATTTTGTCCCCGATATCCATCGTGGGTCCTGGCGCAAGCAACCTCACGATCAGCGGCAGCGGAAACGCAAACGGCAGGATCTTCTCGATCTTTGAAAATGTCGCTGATCCTTGCGCGACGCCGAACTCGGACTTCCCTGTCTTCATCTCCGGGCTGACGATTACCAATGGCCTTCGCAACATATCGGGCAACGCCGGCGGGGCCATCTATTCGGAAAAGACGCTTACATTGAGTGGCGTAGTTGTCTCGAACAGCACGGCAACTTCCGGCGGCGGGCTTCACTTCAACGCCTTGTATGCCGGTCAGTTGCTCACCATCGACAACTCGCA
>JBDTLK010000187.1:0-6016 GCA_039934835.1 Edaphobacterium sp. (SeqCode)
TACCGAGACCTACGAGCGCTGGCATAAGGCAGTGCTCGACTACTACCGCGGCGAACCGCCCAAACACGGCGCGATCTGGGCCACGCTGTATCCCAATGTGATGCTCGAATGGTATGCGCACGTGCTCATCGTCAGCTCGCTGATTCCGCGCGGCGTGGACCATACGACCAACGTCGTCGAGTTCTACTATCCCGAGGACATCGCGCTGTTCGAGCGCGAGTTCGTCGAGGCGGAACAGGCGGCCTATCTGGAGACCGCCGCCGAGGACGACGAAATCGGCGAGCGCATGGAGGCGGGGCGGCGGGCATTGTGGAAACAGGGTCGCAATGAAATCGGCCCGTACCAGTCGCCGATGGAAGACGGCATGCAGCAATTCCACGAGTTTCTGCGCCGGGAACTCGAGCCGCACTTATAGACCCAAAGACCGGCGTCCGAGGCTACACCGACCACCTTGCGGTGGCGGCCTTGGTGACGCACTTCCCTGGATCGCCGTCCACTTTCAAATGCGCATGCTGATGGCCATGGCCGCGTTCGGCCTCTCGCTGGTCGTACCGATCGCGGCGGCTGCCGACACGCCGCCGACGATACCGTACGAAAAGTACAAGCTCGCGAACGGGCTCGAAGTGATCCTGTCGCAGGATCGCAGCTTGCCGATAGTTGCTGTCAACCTCTGGTATCACGTCGGCGCGGCCAACGAGGAGACGGGTCGCACCGGCTTCGCGCACCTGTTCGAGCATATGATGTTCGCCGGCAGCAAGCACGCGCCGCGCGGGCTCGCCGACAAGCTGCTCGAAGCAGCGGGCGTGACCGATTCGAATGCGTCGACGTCCTTCGATCGCACCAACTATTTCGACACGGTGCCGTCGAACCAGCTCGAGCTCGCGTTGTGGAGCCACGCCGATCGCATGGGTTACCTGCTCGACGCGCTCGACCAGGCGGCGCTGACCAACCAGCAGGATGTGGTGCGCAACGAGCGCCGACAGTCGACCGAGAATCGCCCCTACGGCATCGTCGACGAAGCCATATTCCGCGCGCTGTTTCCGCCCGGGCACCCGTACCGTCCTTTCGTCATCGGCTCGCACGTCGACATCCAGGCGGCGCGCATCGCCGATGTCCGCGACTTCTTCAAGCGCTACTACCGGCCCAATAACGCGACGCTGGTCATCGTCGGCGATTTCGAAACAGCAACTGCCAAGCGGCTGGTGCAAAAGCAGTTCGGGTCTTTCCGACGTGGCACGGACGTGCCGGCACCGAATGTCGCGACGCCGGCGCTCACGACCGAGCGCCGCTTCACCGTCACCGACCAGATCGAGCTGGAGCGCGTCGACCTGTCGTGGCTGACGCCGCCGATGTTCAAGCCTGGCGATGCCGAGCTGACGATTGCGGCAAGTATTCTTGCCGGCGGCAAGGCCAGCCGTTTGTACCAGAAGCTGGTTTATGAACTGCAGGTCGCGCAGGACGTGTCCGCCACCCAGGATTCGTTTGCGCTGACGTCGATATTCGGCGTGCAGGCGCTGGCGCGCGCCGGACGCACCGGCGCTGAATTGCAGCCGCTGGTCGACGCCGAGATCGTCCGTCTCGCGACCGAAGGCCCTACCGTGGCCGAAGTCGAGCGGGCGCGCAATCAGATCGAACGCTCGATCTATCAGGGACTGCAGAAAGTGGGAGGCCGCGCCGACCAGCTCAATCTTTACAACCAGTACCTGGGCGACCCCGGTTTCCTGCCCAAGGATATCGAGCGCTACAACCGCGTCACTGCGGCCGACGTGCAGCGCGCGGTGCGCGAGTTGCTGCCCATGAATGCGCGCGTCGTCACGCTCGCGGTCCGCGGCGACAAGGTGCTCGATCCCGATCCACCGGCACCGCCTCCGCTCGCCGTCACCGGCACCGAATCGATCAATGCCGACGAAGCGTGGCGCAACAGGCCGCCCAAACCCGGGCCGGCGCGCGTGCCGGTGCTGCCCGCGCCACAATCCTACAAGCTGGCCAACGGGCTCACCGTGCTGCACTTCCAGCGCCCGGCGATGCCGATCGCGACGGCGCAGCTCGTCGTCAATGCCGGCCTGGCGTCTGGCAATTCCACGCAGGCAGGCGTGCCGGATTTCGCACTTTCGCTGCTCGATGACGGCACGGCAACGCGCAATTCGCGTCAGATCGCAGAGCAGTTCGAACAGCTCGGCGCCGCGTTCGATGCAACGACGCGCCGCGACACCTCGGTGCTCGGCGTCGACGGGCTGTCGCGCAATTTCGCCGAAGCGATGGCCTTGCTCGCCGACGTCGCACAGCACCCGACCTTCCCCGTGGAGGAGATCGAGCGGAAACGCCAGTCGCGCCTGAGCGACGTCGCCAGCGCCACCGAACAGCCGGGGCTGCTCGCCAACGTCGCCCTCGCCCGCGCGCTCTTTGGCGCGGCAAATCCGCTCGGGGTGTCGAGCATCGGCACCGAAAAATCGATCAAGCAGACGACGCAGGCGGAATTGCGCGACTGGTGGCAACGGCAGTTTCGCCCACAGGCCGCGGCGCTGGTCGTCGTCGGCGCTATCGAACCGGCGACGCTGCGCGCGCTGGTCGAGCGCGAATGGGGCACGTGGAAGCCGGTGGGTGACCCGCCCGCGGTCACGGCGCCCGCGCCGGTGGCAACCACCGCGGCGCGCGCAATCATCATCGACAAGCCCAATGCACCGCAGACGGAAGTACGCGTCGGTCGCATCGGCGCGGCGCGCTCGACACCGGACTATCCGGCGCTGCAGGTGATCAACTATGCGCTGGGTGGAGGATTCACCAGCCGCATCAATCTCAACCTGCGCGAAGACAAGGGTTACACCTACGGCGCCGGATCGCGTTTCGACTTCGGGCGTAATATCGGGACCTTTGCGGTGTCGACCGCGGTGCGCAGCGATGTTTCGGCGCAGGCGATCACCGAAATAGAGGGCGAACTCAAGCGCGCCGGATCGGCGCCGTTCGCAGCGCCAGAATTGGCCAAGGCGCGCGGCGCGCTCACCGACTCGCTGCCCGGTCGCTTCGAAACCAACGGCGCGACCACGTCGTCGTTCGCCGACCTGTTCGCCTACGGATTATCGCTGGACTACTATCAGCGCCTGCCGGCGCAATTCTCGGCGGTGAATGCCACAATGGCCGAGCCTCTGGCCCGACGTTATTTCGATCCCGCGAAAATGGTGCTCATTGCGGTCGGCGATCGCACCACCCTCGAAGCCCAACTCAAGAAGCTCGGACTCGATCCCATCGAAGTCTGGCCAGTCAAGGGCACCCTCTTCTGAACACCGCACCTTCTACGTGGCCATCGCGTCAACGCGCGCGCGCCTCGGAGCGTTCCTTCCATCCATGAACTACACGACCGTTATTTCAACCACCGAACTCGCCGCGCATTTGGGCGACCCGGACTGCGTCATTGTCGACAGCAGGCACATGCTCACCGACGTCGCCGCGGGCGAGCGCGCTTATCGCGCCGCGCACGTGCCCGGCGCGCACTTCCTGCACCTCGATCGAGATCTATCCGGCACCAAGACCGGTGCCAACGGCCGCCACCCTTTGCCGCCGATTGCGGTGCTCGCCGCGACGCTGGGTCATGTCGGCATTGATGCCGGCAAGCAGGTCGTCGTGTATGACCAGAACAGCGGCATGTGGGCGTCGCGCTTATGGTGGATGCTCCACTGGCTGGGCCACGACCGGGTGGCGGTGCTCGATGGCGGCTTCGACAAGTGGCAAGCCGAGCAGCGCCCGGTGACCGCCGAATTGCCCACCCCGCGCCCGACCACTTTCGTGCCGCGTCCGCCCGCGGCCACCGCAACCGCCAACGAGATCGTGCAGCACCTTGGCGACGGCTCGCTGACCATTCTCGACGCGCGCGCACCCGAGCGCTACCGCGGCGACATGGAGCCGATCGATCCGGTCGCCGGACACATCCCGGGCGCCATCAACCGACCATACATGATCAACCTGACGCCGCAGGGGACCTTCAAGTCGGCCGAGGCGTTGCGCCACGAATTCGAGGCACAGCTCGGTGCGCGCAGCACCGCGTCGGTGGTACACCAGTGCGGTTCCGGTGTCACCGCCTGCCACAACGTGCTGGCGATGGCCATCGCCGGCTTGACTGGCTCCCGGCTCTATCCGGGTTCGTGGAGCGAATGGTCAGCGGACCCGGCGCGGCCGGTGGCGCGCGGAGGCTGAATCGCGCGGCGTGGTCGTCGTGCGTTGGCGCGCCCGGCTGCGTCCCGCACTGCATCGATTTGAATCGGTTTGCAGAGCGATCCCAAGGACATCGACTATCCCGGCTTCCGTACCGCGGACGAAGTCGCGCACCAGAGATGGGCGCGACGTGTTGTCCGCCTTCGCGCGGCGCTGGCAACGAACAGGAGATGTCGCTGGATACGCGCATCGACATCGGCGTGTTGGACACGAAGGGCAATGTCCTGCGCATCGAACGCTATCCGGTGCATACCGGCGAGAATCAGTTCACCCTCGACGTCTGGGGCGCACCGGCGCGGGCGGACATCGATCCGCTCAACAAGCTGATCGATCGTGACGACAGCGACAGCACTGTGGTCGTGACCCGGTCTTGATTCGGCGCCAGGCTGGCCGATGAGCGCCCGCACACCTAGGCCGCGCGGGCGCGCAGCGGCCAGGTTTCGACCACGCTGTAGCGCGCGCCCTCGCGGCCAAGCTCGGATGCCACCAGCGAGAACGAATCGACATGCCAGGCAATGCGTGACGCGAGTCGCCGTGGCACGATGGTCCCGATGCGCCGGACGAGCGTGATGTGCGCTGCAAATAGTCGCGCCTCCTGCTCAACGCCGACACCGGCGAGGACTCGCACGAGTTCGCGTTGCAGGTTGGTCAATTCTACCGGCGGCGCAACAGCCCCCAGCCACGCCAGTCCAGTCTTGCGCCAGTAACCGACATCGTCGAGTTGCAGTGTGAACGCGGCGCACTCGATGCCGGCAGCGACCTCGCTCAGCCGAGCGACGAGATCGGCGGGACGCTCTCCCAAAAACGCCAACGTCAGATGCAGGTTGTCCGCGGCGACGGCGCGTCCGCCCGTTTCGTCCGCCACCTGCCCAGCCACGCGGGCAAGCGCAGCGCGCGTCCGCGGAGCCGGCCAGAGCGCAAAGAAAAGCCTGAGCGTCGAACCATCCACGCGCCTATCTTAAAGCAATCGGCGCGACAGCCTTGCGGGCACCGCGCCGTTGGGTCAGGCAGGAACTGCTTGCTCAGGCATTCGCGACCGACCGCTCGGCTTGGGGCTTGTCGAAGAACTGTTCGTCTTCGGTCGAGCCCTTGAGCGCGGTGGTCGACGACGTACTGCCCTGGATGGCCTGCGTCACCGAGTCGAAGTAGCTGGTGCCGACTTCGCGCTGGTGCTTGATCGCGGTAAAACCCTTGGACACGGCGGCGAATTCGGCTTCCTGCAATTCGACGAACGCGGTCATCTGATTGTGCGCGTAGCCGTGCGCCAGGTTGAACATGCTGTAGTTGAGGCTGTGGAATCCGGCCAGCGTGATGAACTGGAATTTGTAGCCCATCGCGCCCAGTTCGCGCTGGAATTTGGCTACCGTCGCATCGTCGAGGTTCTTTTTCCAGTTGAACGACGGCGAGCAATTGTAGGCGAGCATCTTCCCGGGAAACTTGGCGTGGATCGCGTCGGCGAAGGTCTTGGCGAACTCCAGGTCGGGCCTGCCGGTTTCGCACCAGATCATGTCCGCATACGGCGCATAGGCCAATCCGCGTGACACCGCCTGGTCGAGTCCACTGCGCGTCTTGTAGAAGCCTTCGACGGTGCGCTCGCCGGTGCAGAACGACTGGTCATTGCTGTCGATGTCCGAGGTGACGAGGTCCGCGGCTTCGGCATCGGTGCGCGCCAGGATGATCGTCGGCACGCCCATGCAATCGGCGGCAAGCCGCGCCGCGATCAACTTTTCCACGGCCTCGCGCGTCGGCACCAGCACCTTGCCGCCCATGTGGCCGCACTTCTTCACCGAAGCCAGCTGGTCTTCGAAGT
>JBDTLK010000188.1:0-5958 GCA_039934835.1 Edaphobacterium sp. (SeqCode)
TGTGGAACACGTTCGTCTACGTCGCAATCGTCCTTCCGCTGGCGGTGGGATTCGGCCTCGTCGTCGCGATCCTGGTCTACGGCCGCAAGCGGACGCGTGGCTTCTACGAGGTCGTATACTTCCTACCGGTGACGTCGACGCTGATCGCGATGGCGACCGTCTGGACGTTCCTGTTGCACCCCAAGCTCGGGCCGATCAACGCGCTGCTCGGCGTGGTCGGCATCGAACCGCGAGCCTTCCTCTCCGACCCGGCGTTGACGCTGCCGACCCTCGCCGTCATTGGGATCTGGCACCTTGTCGGCTTCAACATGGTGCTGTTCCTGGCCGGCCTTACGGCCATTCCGAAGGACCTCTACGAAGCAGCGGAGATCGATGGCTGCGCCAACCCCATCGATCGTTTCCTCACCATCACCTGGCCGCTGCTCGGACCCACGACGATGTTCGTGATCGTCACCACGTCGATCACTGCGTTCAAGGTGTTCGACACGGTGGCGGTGATGACGCACGGCGGACCGATGGGTGCCTCGGAGGTGCTGCTCTACTCGATCTACCTCGAGGGCTTCCAGTACTTCCACACCGCCTACGCCGCGGCGTTAACGGTGGTGTTCCTGGCTTTCGTGCTGGTGTTCTCGGTCATCCAGGCTTTCGTGCTCGACCGGCGTACGCACTACGGATGAGCGCGTTGCGACGATTCCTTTCGCTGCTGCTGGTGCATGGCTTCCTGCTCACTGGAGCGGCCTTTGTGCTGTTACCGTTCGTATGGATGCTGGTCACGTCAATCAAGCCGCCCGACGAGATCTTCACCGCGACGCTACGATTGTGGCCGCGTCACTTCAGCGCCGTTGAAAACTATCAGCGTGCGCTGACTTCGGCGCCGCTACTGCGCTTCGCGCTCAACGGCCTGATCGTGTGCGCCGGCATTCTCGTCGTACAGTTGCTGGTCGCGATCCCCTGCGCCTACGCGCTCGCCAAGCTGCGCTTCCCCGGCCGCAACCTGTTGTTCGTGGTGACGCTTTTGGCGCTGGCGATTCCCGTGCAGGTTCCCGCACTGCCGCTGTACATCGCGCTCGCGAAAATGGGACTGCTCAATACCTACGTGTCGATCATGGTTCCGTTCTTCCTGTCGGTGTTCGCGATCTTCCTGCTGCGGCAATTCTTCAAGGGCTTCCCCGATGACATCATCCAGGCGGCGCGCCTCGACGGCATGAGCGAGTTCGAGATCGTCTGGCGAATCGTTGCGCCGAGCGCGTGGCCCGCGATCGCCGCATTCGCGGTGTTCTCGTTCGTCGCTCACTGGAATGACCTGTACTGGCCGCTGATCGTGATTTCCGACGCTAACCTGGCGACACCGCCGCTCGGAATGCTGTTCTTCGCCGACGCCGAGACGGGCTCGAACTACGGCGCGCTCACCGCCGCCGCGACGATCCTGACGGCACCGCTGGTAATCGCCTTCCTGCTGGCCCGCCGTCAGTTCATCGCCGGCATCACGATGACCGGCGTAAAGTAGCGCGGTGCGCTGGCCTGGTGGTCTGTGCTGGACGTCAGGCTGGTGCGCAGCCGGGTTCAGCAACTACCGGCGTCGCGCGCCACGCCCTCCGTGCGAGCAACAGCAGCGCAACCAATGCTTGCGCGTCTAGCGCCGACACCTTGGCCGCGGCCTCGAAGAACGACGGAGTGACAGTCAGCGTCGAACCGATGGGTTTTCACGAATCGCGATCGCCTGGTCGTGCAGATCGTGCATGGCCGTTTTCAAGGCGGGATAGAGCGACTTATAGGTTGCGAATAAGCGATCGTAAATTTCGCTGCAACGAAGGCTGGGCCGTGCGCGCAGCTTGAGCGTCACCCATCCGCGATGTACATCGGCAGCTGAGATCAGTGCGACACCATAGGCGGCGAGCAGCGCGGCCCCCATAGCCGCTTCGACCTCCTGTTCGATGGTATAGACGACCCGGCCGGTCGCGTCGGCGATGATCTGCATCCACAGATCAGACTTTGCCGCCCCACCGACAACGACGAGGCGCTCGTCGAGTTGCACCGACCCCAGCATCGCGGTCTCGATATTGTGGCGCAACGCAAAGGTGACGCCCTCCAGGACGGCGCGATACATGTGTTCGCGTGTGTGGTAAAGGCTCAATCCGACGAAAGCGCCGCTTGCCTTGCCGTCCCAGATCGGACTGCGCTCACCCATGAGGTAGGGCAGGAACATAACCCCATCTGCACCTTCGGCGATCGCGACGGCGCCGGCTTCGAGCACCGCATGAACATCGTCTGCCGGGCGCCGCGGTGACGCGCGGTCGGCTCGGCCCCATTGGTCGGCGAACCACGACACCGATGCACCAGCAGTAATCGCACCTCCGAAGACATAAGCGTCGCGGATGTCGCCAAACACACTCGGCATACTGATGAGTCCATGCGACGCGTCGACGTCGCGGCTGATGAAGCCCCAGCACATGCTCGATCCAATCATCGCAACGTGCTGGCCCGACCGCACAACGCCAGCGGCCAGTGTCGCGACGGCCGCATCGACGCCGCCGGCAACTACGGGCGTACCCGCTTTGAGGCCCAGAGACGACGCTGCCTCGCTGGTGAGACCGCCTACCACGTCGGTCGATGCCACCAGTCGCTCGGGCATCATCGATGATGGGATGCCGAGCGCATCAAGCATCTCCGCAGACCACGCGGCGCCTGCAAAGTCATACACACCACCAATGTTACCTGCCGAAGACCGATCGACCGCGATCTCGCCGGTGAAAGCATGGATGACGTACGCGTTCGGCGGCAGGAAATGGATCGTTCGCTTCCAGACATCGGGCCGGTGTTTCTTGATCCACAACATCTTTGTGTAGCCGTAGTAGCTGTCGACGCCATTGCGGGTAATGGCCTGCAGCTTGCCGAGGTTCAGGTTCGCACGTACCCATTCGACTTCAGCTTCGGCGCGTCGATCCATCCAGATCAGGCAAGGATGCAGCGCCTGCACCCGCGCATCGACCGGAATTCCCGATCCGCCATAGAGGCTGCTGACGCACAACGCACGCACCGACCCCGCCGAGAAGTCGGCGACCGCGGTTGCGGCGTCGCGCACGCATTCGGCAATGCAGCGCGTGACCGCGTCGAGCCACACAGTCGGCCATTGCTCGGCCCACGAAGGCCTGGGCGTATCGGGGGAATAGGCGATCGCGTGTCGGGCGACGATTTTTCCCAGAACGTTGCAGAGCAGCGCCTTGGTGCTCTGCGTTCCGATGTCGACACCGATGACGTAATCCATCGACGCAGCGCTCACCTTGACGGTTTCATCAGCACTTTGACCGAATCCAGCGAATTCGCCATCACGATCGCCTCGTCCCATTGCTCGAGGGCATAGGCGTGCGTGACGATCCCGTCGGACGTTACGAGGCCGCGATTGAGCAGGTCGATGGCGATGGGATAGCAGTAGGGACCCAGATGGGCACCACGCACATCGAGTTCTTTGCGATCGCCGATGATGGACCAGTCGACACTTGTATCTTTGCCGAATACCGAGAACTCGACGAAGCGGCCGAGTCGGCGGATCACTTCGAGCCCTTGCACGACGCCAGTGGGCGATCCACTCGCCTCGATGTAGACGTCGCAGCCGTAACCATCGGTGAGGCCGCGAATGATTGCGGCAGTGTCGTCATGCTGTGGATTGACCACGACATCGGCGCCGTAGCGTCTGGCGAGCGTTAGCCGCTCGGGTACCATGTCCACGGCCACCAGCTTGCGCGGCGTCTTGAGCTTGGCCACCTGCACCATCATGAGGCCGATGGGACCCACGCCGGCGATCACAACTACGTCGTCGAGTTGAATATTGCTGCGGTTCACCGCATGAATGGCGCACGCCAGCGGCTCGATAATGGC
This sequence comes from Edaphobacterium sp. (SeqCode), assembly GCA_039934835.1. Lineage (GTDB taxonomy): Bacteria > Pseudomonadota > Gammaproteobacteria > Burkholderiales > Casimicrobiaceae > PALSA-1003. The sequence continues at coordinate 3,877 of JBDTLK010000188.1, forward strand.
CGCGTCTTCCAGAGCCATCTGCGGCGGAATCTTGTGGACGCGCGCCGTCGCAGGTATGCGCATGTATTGCGCCATGCCGCCGTCGGCCACCTCACGCTGGAAGCCGAAGATGTTGTGGATCTCGCACATCCAGTACTTGCCCGACGTGCAGTAACGACAGCGATCGCACGGAACGATCTGTTCCGCGATCACGCGGTCACCAAGCGCGATGCCGAAATGTGCGCCGGCGCCCTCCCCGAGCGCATCGACCGTTCCGAAAAACTCGTGCCCCGGTATCACCGGCGCCTTGACCCAAGGATTGTCGCCCCAGAACATCTTGGCACCTGACCAGCATTTGCAATCGCTTGCGCAGATACCGCACGCGCTTATGTGAATGATCATTTCGTGCGGCCCGGCGAGCGGACGCGGGATTTTCCCGACGCGGTAATCCTTCGGGCCGTGGCAGACAACAGCGGTCATTTTTTCATCGGCTTGCATCGAAGCTACCTTGGGAAAGTTGGAAGGCTAAGAACGTCAGCCGCGCGACTCGGAGTATTTGCGATCGGTTGGTCCCGGTCAATCGGGGCCGCGTGCGGCAAACGGCTGGTCGGCGCTTAGGCGATGGCCCGTTCTGCAGCGATCACTGATCCGCGCTCAAAGCGCCGGCTGAGGTGGAAGAACAGGGGCGCGCCGAGTCGATCAATCGGCAGGTAGCCGATCTCGTCGGTGATCAATAGCCGCGGCATGGTGAAGAACTTGAGCGAAGTCCACGCGCTGTGGCTTTTCAGGCGGTGACGCGCCGAATGCGACGTATCGGCGTCACGGAACCGACGCCGAAGCGATCGAGATCGTCTTCGATCCGAACCGGCTCAGCTTTCGTGACCTGCTGGAATTCTTCTTCCCAGGTTCACGACCCCACGACTCGCAAGCGCCAGGGCGTGACGTGGGCACGAGTACCGCTTTGCCATCTTCACGGCCAGCGAGCCCACGGGTCTACAGATGGCGAATCGAATTGGGACTCTTGACGCCTAGGCCATGTGCTCGATGTCCGGAGGCATGGATATCCGGCTGTGCATTCGTTCCTCGTAGACCGAGAACGTGGGCCTCGGAAACTTCGGGTCTGCGAACGCGCCGACCGGAACCGCGATAAAGCGTTCAAGACCTTCGGCTGTGTAATACATCGTTGACCCGCACTCCGGACAGAACCTGAAAGTGCTCTGCGTCCCTTCGTCTCCGACCCGGACGAACTCCTTGCTCGTGCCCTTGATCGTGACTGAGGTAGACGAGAAGCGCGCCTGAGCTCCAAACACACTTCCAGTTCGGCGCTGGCAGGCAAGGCAGTGACAGACAGAGACCCGAATCGGGTCGGATGTCACGTGTGCTTGAAGCTGGCCACAACTGCAGGAGGCGGTTCGATGAGTCATCGGCCTGTAGGGTGAGGATTGGGACGGCGAACGATTGACATGAGGGGCGGCCGCAAGTGGGCGAAGCCCGCTTGCGGATGTTCCCTCGATGGAAGGGTTAGGCGTCGGGTTCGCCGCAAACCACTGAGATGTTGTGTCCGTCCGGACCAAACGAAAGCTGCATGTAGTTCGCGTGGTAGTGCGGGCGCACCTAGACGCACCCCTGTCTTTGCCACCCGCCACCCTGCTAGTCAACATTCTCGATAGCGCGACGTCGGGACCTTACTTGTATACTAGTATGCAAGATGTCCGACGCCCTTGCCTTTTCCACGGCGCGTGCGCCCTTCCGCACGGCCGCACGCGTCAGGGACCGGCGGGGCGGCGCCGCGGGCACCGCCTTCACCTGGCTACGCGACGAGATCCTGTCCGGCCGGATGCGTCCCGGGCAGGCGCTGTCCGAAAACGAGCTTGCACAGCGTCTGGGATTGAGCCGGACGCCCATCCGCGAGGCGATCATCCGCCTTGAAAGCGAGGGTCTGCTCACTGTCCGCCCGCAGGTCGGCACCACCGTCGCGCCGATCGACGTGGACGCGGTCGCGGACGTCCAGTTCCTCCGCGAAGCGATCGAGTGCCGCACCGTCGCCTTGGCGGCGAAGCGCGCGACCGCCGCCGACGCCCGGGAGCTGCGCAGCCAGCTCAG
>JBDTLK010000189.1:0-5943 GCA_039934835.1 Edaphobacterium sp. (SeqCode)
TCGGCGCCGAAGCTGCTTGCCAGCGCAGCCGGTTCGTGGCGCGTGGCGATCTCACCCAGCAGCGCCAGAGCATCCGCAACGCGCAGCTCTAACATGGGGGCGGAGAAGCTCATTGGCCGCTGCCCGGATTGCCGGAGGACGCAAAAGCGTCGCGGCGGCGGAAGTAGGGCATGGGCTGCGCGACCGTCGCCTGATAGTTGTCGCTGAAATCGCCGAACGCCGGGAGCGCGTCCCGCGCATCGCGATCATCGCGTAGCGCAAAGGTGTTGAAACCCGACGCAGCAAGGTAGTAGAGCTGATCGCGCAGCACATCACCCACGGCGCGCAGCTCGCCTTTGAATCCGTATTTCTCGCGCAACAGTCGGCCCGTGGAATAGCCGCGACCGTCGGTGAACTGGGGAAAATCCACGGCGACTAGCGGCAGCGTGGCGGTGTCGTCGACCAGCGTTGCCGGATCGTCGGCAGGCGCGAGCAGGACGCCGACACTACCTCTGGCGAACAGCGCATGGCGGCGCTGCAGCCACAGCGCCAGCGGCACGATAACCGAGCCCTTCTCCGGAAGGTCGGCGAGACTGGTGGCGTTGCGCAGCAGGGCCCACGCATCGATGACGACCGCGCGATCCTTAATGAGCTGAGGCATATACACGCTCCTTGAACGGTTCGATGCCGAGACGGCGGACGGCGTCGATGAAACGCTCGTCCTCGTGCCGGCGCTCAACGTACACATCGATAAGGCGCTCGACGACGTCGGCCATTTCCCTGGCGGCGAACGACGGGCCGATGACCTTGCCCAGCGATGCCTGCGCGCCCTGGTCGCCGCCGATCGAGACCTGGTACCACTCATCGCCGTTTTTATCGACGCCGAGTACGCCGATGTTGCCGACATGATGGTGGCCGCAGGCATTCATGCAGCCGGAGATGTTGAGCGCGATGTCGCCGAGGTCGTACAGATAATCCATGTCGTCGAAGCGGCGCTGGATCGCCTCGGCAATGGGGATCGACTTGGCGTTGGCGAGGGAGCAAAAATCGCCGCCGGGACAGCAGATGATGTCGGTCAGCAAGCCAATATTCGGCGTGGCGAAGCCCAGTGCCTTCAGCTCGCCCCACAGCGCCAGCAACGCTTCCTGCTTCACATCCGAAAAGATCAGGTTCTGTTCGTGCGACACCCGCAGCTCGCCGAAACTGTAGGCATCGGCCAGGTCCGCGACGGTATCCATCTGATCGGAAGTCGCGTCGCCCGGAGGCACGCCGGTCTTCTTCAGCGACAGCGTCACGGCCGCGTAACCGGGCACCTTATGCGGAAACACATTGCGCCTGACCCAGTTGGCGAAGCCGCGGTTGTCCGCGACTGCGGCGCGGAAACCGGTGTCGTCGCCGGGCAGGACTTCGTATTCCGGCGCATCGAAAAACGCCGTCAGGCGACCGATCTCGGCGTCGGTGACGCATCCCGGACCGCCTTTGAGACGATCCCAATCGGCTTCGACATGACCGCGAAAAACCTCGAGCGTCATCTCTTTGACCAGGATCTTGATGCGCGCCTTGTATTTGTTGTCGCGGCGACCGAAACGGTTGTAGACGCGCATGATGGCGTCGAAATAGTTGAGCACTTCCGCGCGCGGCACGAACTCGCGAATGACGTGGCCGACGATCGGAGTGCGGCCCAGGCCGCCGCCGACGAGCACACGAAAACCGACTTCGCCGGATGCATTGCGCACGGCATGCACGCCAATATCGTGCACCAGCGTGGCCGCGCGATCGATTTCCGAGCCCGAAACCGCGATCTTGAACTTGCGTGGCAGGTAGGCGAATTCGGGATGGAACGTCGACCATTGCCGGAACAACTCGCAGTACGGCCGCGAATCGACCAGTTCATCACCGGCAACGCCGGCAAAATGATCGCTGGTGATATTGCGGATGCAATTGCCGCTGGTCTGGATCGCGTGCATTTCCACACGCGCCAGCTCGGCGAGAATGTCGGGCACGTCTTCCAGGCGCGGCCAGTTGAACTGGATGTTCTGACGTGTGGTGAAGTGACCGTAGCCCTTGTCGTACTTGCGGCCGATGTGCGCCAGCGTGCGCAACTGCTTGGACGACAGCATTCCGTACGGCACGGCGATGCGCAGCATCGGCGCGTAGCGCTGGATGTACAGGCCGTTCTGCAGGCGCAGTGGACGAAACTCGTCCTCAGAGAGCTCCCCGGCGAGAAAGCGGCGCGTCTGGTTGCGGAACTGGGCAACCCGTTCGTCGACTATGCGTTGGTCGAAAGCGTCGTAGCGGTACATGCGGTTACGCAGAGAAGTAGTGACGGCAAGGGTAGGGGAGGTCACATCCGAACAGAAGGAACATTCAGGCATGCCGATATACCCGTGCTGCATATGCGCCACGACAGTCGGCTCGCGTGGCGCCCGTATAATCAAGCGATGAAAAGCGCCGCATCGCGCGTCGGGCTCGTTCTTTTCGCCCACGGCGCGCGTGATCCGCGCTGGTCCGAGCCGTTCGAACGTCTGCGTCGCAAGGTCGAGAGCGCGCGACCGGGAATCACGGTTCGGCTCGCCTATCTGGAATTGATGACCCCTGACCTTACTTCCGCAGTCGCCGAACTCGTCGGCGCCGGGTGCGCTTCAATGCGCATCGTGCCGGTCTTCCTGGGGCAGGGCGGGCACGTCCGGCAGGATCTCCCCGCTCTGGTGCAGTCGGTGTCGGCCATGCATCCGGAGATCGCCATCGACCTGGTCCAAGCCGTCGGCGAAAACGACGCAGTACTCGACGGCATTGCCGCGGTCTGTGTCGCTGGCCTGCCGGCGTAGCGCGACCATGCGCGTCGTCGTCCTGGGTGCCGGGATCGTTGGACTCGCGACCGCGTACTACCTTGTGCGCGATGGTCACGCGGTCACCGTCGTCGATCGCAACGATGGCGTCGCGCTCGAAACGAGCTACGCCAATGGCGCGCAGCTGTCATATAGCTATGTGGCGCCGCTCGCGGGACCGGGTGTGCTACCCAACATTCCGCCGTGGCTGCTGCGTCGGGACGCACCTTTGCGCTTCTATCCGGCACTGGACTCGCACCAGTGGCGCTGGCTCGTTGAATTCATCCTGGCCTGCAACCGCCGACAAAGCGATTTGACGACGCGACGTCTTCTCACACTGTCGTTCTACAGTCGCGGGTTGATGTATGATTTAATTGAAGAAACACCTATCGACTTTGGTCACGTCAGCAACGGCAAGCTAGTGGTCTATTCGGACCGCGAGGGCTTCGAAGGGGCGCGACGGCTGGTCGACTACCAGCGCTCGCTGGGTTGCGATCAGAATGCACTGGAGCGCGATGCGTGCCTCGAGCTCGAACCGGCGCTGGCGGCAGGGCATTCGCCGCTCGGTCGGCGCGTCGTAGGTGGGATCCATACCCGCAGCGAAGAGGTCGGAGACTGCTACCGGTTTTGCGTCGGCCTGGAGAAGCGATTGCTCGGGCTCGGGGTGACGTTCCGGTTGGGAACGCAGATCGACGCCCTGATCCCGGCGGGTGGGCGCGTCGGTCACGTCGCGACCAGCGAGGGCGATGTTGCGGGGGATGCGTTCGTGATCGCGCTGGGCGCAAACGCACCGTTCCTGGCTCGATCACTCGGGGTCCACCTGCCAATCTACCCGCTCAAGGGCTACAGCCTCACGTTACCCGTAACCGGCGCCTCGCCGCAGATCAGTGTCACCGACTTCAAGCGCAAAGTTGTCTACGCGCCTCTGAATGCCGCCACGGGCGCGCAGTTACGCGTCGCCGGCATGGCCGACATCGCAGGGTATTCGACCCGCATCGATCCGGCACGCATCGCACAGCTGGTTGCAGAGGCGAGGAAGGCATTTCCCGGGGCAACCGATTTCAATGCGCCGCTGGATCGAATGCAGCCGTGGGCGGGTCTGCGGCCAGCGACTCCGCAAGGAACTCCGATCCTCGGCGCCACGCGAGTGCCCAATCTGTTCGTAAACTGCGGTCAGGGCGCCCTAGGCTGGACACTTGGGCTAGCGAGCGGGCGATTTGTCGCCGACGTCGTGTCGGGCAGGGCGCCTGCCGTTGCGCTGGACGGTTTCGGCGTAAAAACCTGACCGCCCCGTTCAACCAATATCTCGAAAAGAACTTAAGGTTGTTATATAAAATGCTGATTTATAATAATTCCCCATTCGTTTTTCTGCAGCGTCGAATTCGCACGACGCGCGGGGAAGCGTGCCGCCAGCGCGTTACCGCGAGCGTGGGCTCGAGGCGGGGATTCCAGTTTAAAAATGTCTCCTTGACGGGTGAGCTTACGTTGCTGTTTACCGATTAAGTGAGCTTACGAGATCGTCTGCCTCGCGGCAGAGAAAGTGCGCGTTGAAATCGTCCGCTCAGGTGACAAGTACGGGTCGCCCCAATATCAGGTCCGTCTGCTCGCAAAACCGGACGCAAAGGTCAAATACATCCTTAGCGAAGGCGAGCGCACATGCGTTGCGCTCGCCGCCTCACGGATGTGGGCCGCGTGAACGGTGCCCACCCATATCCGACCGCAAAGACAATTCTCCCCGCCCGTCGTGGGGAAAGAATTCCGGGGCCCACTGAGAGACGTTGTGCCGATCGGCCCGCTGCTCGGCCTCCGCGGACGGTGGCGCCGCGCTCTCTTGTTGATCTCCCCTCTAGCACCTCGGACGACGAACGAGTGCCTAGCCTCTGCTGCGATTGTGTGCGCTGTTGAACAGACGGGATGCGATAACGGCAAGAAGTACACGTACAGTGGGAGTGGCTTTTTACAACTAATTCGAAGAAATGTAGGACAGAGCCTGTCACGGCAGCCCATACAAGGCGGCGCGGGAAAAAATGGGCTCGCGATGACATCATGTCGATTTCGCCTGGTCCCGTTCGACTAGATCATGAGTGGAGAGAAAGCTTCGCCCCTGTTGATTAATGGAGTCTAAATGTTGAAACTATACGGCGCACCCCCGACCCGTGCCTTGCGCGTCCTCTGGCTGCTGAACGAACTTGGCCTGAAGTACGAGATGATGCCGCTGGACATGTTGAAAGGCGAGCACAAAACCGATGCCTTTCGCGCACTGAACCCCGCCGCCAAGGTGCCGGTGCTGGTGGACGGAGATGTCGTGCTAACCGAGTCGTCTGCGATCCCGCTTTACTTGGCGGAGAAGAATCCCAAAGCGGGATTCATCCCGGAATCGGTCGACGACAGAGCCCAGATGTATCGCTGGATCTTCTTTCTCGTGACCGAAATCGAGCAACCGCTGTGGCGGATTGCGCATCACACCTTCATTTATCCAGAAGAAAAACGGTTGCCGCAGGCTATCGACCTTGCGCGTCAGGAATGCAAAGAGATGGTGGCGGTGCTTGAGGGCCATATGAAAGGGCGCAATTTCATCGTTGGCGACCGGCTCAGCGTGGCCGACTTCAACGCCGCATATACGCTGGACTGGGCGAACGAGCAGAAGATGCTTGAGGACGCGCCGAGGCTAAGGACGTTCGTGAAGTCGATGTACGACCGGCCAACAGCTCCGCCGACCATCGCGCAGGCAATGGCGAAATTTAAGCAACAGCGATCTAAAAACGAATGCCATTAATTCATAGGAGCACAGAAATGATCAGCAAGAACACGATTTGTCTGTGGTACGACGGGACCGCCGAGGAAGCGGCGCACTTCTACGCTAAAACCTTTCCCGATTCATCCGTGGGCGCGGTGATGCACGCGCCGGGCGACTATCCAGCCGGCAAACAGGGCGATGTGCTGACGGTCTATTTTACCGTTTGCGGAATTCCCTGCCTTGGATTGAACGGTGGATCGGCGTTCAAGCAGAACGAGGCATTTTCTTTCCAAATTGCGACCGACGACCAGACCGAAACCGACCGGTTGTGGAACGCGATTGTCGGAAATGGCGGTCAGGAGAGCGAGTGCGGGTGGTGTAAGGACAAATGGGGCCTTA
>JBDTLK010000190.1:0-5912 GCA_039934835.1 Edaphobacterium sp. (SeqCode)
CGCTTTCGATGACCTCGATCGCGCGGGCCATGATCGACCCGTGGCGGCGATGGTGCCCGACCAGCACCGGCACCTTGGCGGCATCCGCGGCGTCGCACAGGCGCATTCCGGCTTCGAGCGTGTGCGCGACCGGTTTTTCCACCAGCGTTGGTACTCCGGCGGCGATGCAGGCCAGTGCCTGGTCGCAGTGCATCTGGTTGGGCGTGGCGAGGATCACGCCGTCGGGGCGCTCGCTGGCGAACAACTCGGCGAGCGACGCATGGTGCGGCACGCCGAGCGTACCCGCATAGTCGGCGACGGCCGGCGCGGGATCGACGATCGCGGCAAGCCTGCAGGCGTCGCTTTTAACGATGAGTTCGGCGTGGCGCTTGCCGATCTGGCCGGCGCCGACGACGGCGATGCGGATTTCGGATTCGGGCATGGTTCAGGCTGCAGGCGGCGGTGGATGCGCCGGATCTGTGGTGGATGCAGGGTGGTCGGACAAAGATAGTTTCGTGATCGTCATTTGTCCATGCGATGGGAGCAATAGCACGTATTGCGAATTCCAATGATTGTTGGTGCGCGCCAAGGTAGGCGGATCACTGCGGGAAGGATCTGACGTCGCGCCACGCGCCGGCGTTCCGGCTCGACTCGACCGCCGCCTCGATGAAGGCCATGCCAAGCACGCCGTCGCGCGCGGTCGCGAAGGAACGCGCGAGCGGATTCGCTGGCCGGCCAAGGCGGCGGGCGCCCACCACCTCGGCCACATCCGCGTAGATGTTGCCGAACGCGCCGAAGTAACCTTCCGGATTGCCGGCCTTGGTGCGCGACGCGTGCTTCGCGGCGTCGCACAGGTAGTCTTCGCCGCGGCGCAGGATGCGATAGGGTGCGTTGTCGGCGCGCAGGTGCAACTCGTCGGGTCGTTCCTGATCCCAGTGCAGGCTTGCCCTTTCCCCGAATATGCGGATACGCAGTCCGTGGCCGTTTCCGGCTGCGACCATGCTGGCCCACATCTGCCCGCGCGGGCCGCCGGCAAAGCGCAGGTTCACGAAGGCATTGTCGTCGGCGACGCGCCCGGGCACCATCGCCGACAATTCCGCCGACACGGATTCGATTTCGAGCCCGGTCATCCGCCGCAGCAGGTGGTGGGCATGCGTGCCGATATCGCCCAGCACCGTCGACGGTCCGGCGATCGCCGCGTCGACGCGCCACGCCATCCTGGCATCGCCCTCGGCCTCGAGCAGGCGGTTGCGGGTACCCTGCGCATACTCGACCGTGACCACGCGGATCGCGCCCAGCGCGCCGGATTCCACCTGGTGCCGTGCCTCGAAGACCATCGGATAGGCGCTGTAGTTGTGTGTCAAGGCGAACAGGACACCATGCTTCGCCGCCGCCTGCTCGACCGCCATGGCCTCAGCCAGCGAATTCGCCATCGGTTTGTCGCACACGACATCGATGCCGCGGTGCACGAAGGCGAGGCTGGCCGGCGCATGCGTGTCGTTCGGCGTGACGATGATCACGCATTCGATGCCGTCCGGGCGCTGTGCCTCAGCCGCCGCCATTGCCGCGAAATCGCCGTAGAGGCGGTCGGGCGCGATGCGTAACTCCGCGCCCATCGCGCGGTTCGCCTCGACGCGGCGCGAGAACGCGCCGGCGACGAATTCGAAACCGCCGTCCAGCCGCGCCGCCCGGCGATGCGCCGGGGCGATGCCGGCACTTGGCCCGCCTCCCACCATGCCTGTCCGCAGGGGGCGCATCAGCCCATGCTCACGGACAGCGTCTGCAGGCCGCCGAAGTCGGCGACGTAGGTCTGCCCCTTGCGCAGCGGCGTGGGCTGCGTCAGCGAGCCGGTGGACAGGATGTCGCCGGCGCCGAGTCCGATACCGCGTTTGGCCAGACCGTTCACCGTCTCGACCAGGATGTCGACCGGGTCGCGGCGGAACTCTCCGGTATAGGTGTGAATCAACTCGCCGCCGTCGATGCGTGCCTCGATGCGCATGTTCTCGAAGTCGACGGTCCGCCAAAGAGCGACGTCGGCACCCGCGACATACGCGCCGCCCGTGCCGTTGTCGGCGATGGCGTCGTGCGTGGTGAACTTGCGGCCGCCCTCGCCTACCGCGTAGCGGGTACCGGCGATCTCGAGACCCGGGACCAACGCGAGCCCTGGCACGAGTTCGTCGCGCGTCCAGGGGCGGTCGCGCACGGGGACCGCGCGCGCGAAGCGGAACGCGAACTCGCATTCGATCTTGTAGCCGTCGAACATCGCGCCGGAGACCTCCGCCGGGCTCGTGAACATCCGCGGCGCCAGCAGGCGGCCGGTGATCGGACCATCGTGGCCTTCGAGAACCTGCACCGCGCGTACCGCCGCCCCGACCTTCCAGCCGGCGCAGCGATCGCCGATGATCTCGGCCATCCGGTCCTGGATGGCGAATGCGTCGGCGCGGGAGGCGGGTGCGGCGTCTGCAGGGGGCAGCGCAATCGCGCTGCAGCTGTGCCAGGCGTCCGCCAGCGCGCGGGCGAGTGTTTCGAACTTGTCCTTCATGGGCTCCTCCGGGGGTTGACACGACGCGCCATTACGAATGGCGCATCGAAGTCGGGATTGGCCGCGCCTGCTCAGGCCTTCATCTTGGTGATGACGCCGAACAACCCCGCTGGCCGCACCATCAGCACGATAATCAGCAGGATGAACGCATAGATGTCCTTGTAGCTGCCGGACAGGTAGCCGGCGCCCAGGCTTTCGACCACGCCGACCAGCAGGCCGCCCAGCACCGCCCCGGGCAGGCTGCCAAAGCCCCCGATGACCGCGGCGGCGAAGGCCTTGATCAGGATGCCGATGCCCATCAGGACCTGCACGTAGTTGATCGGCCCGACCAGCACTCCGGCCGCGGCGCCGAGAGCGCAGGCCACGCCGAAGATCACCGAGATGGTCAACGGCACATTGATGCCCATCAGGTAGGCGATTTCCTTGTTGCCCGCGACCGCCCGGACCGCGAGTCCGAGCCGGGTCTTCTTGAGAAACAGATGCAGGACTGTCATCAGGATCAGCGCCGCGAGCACGATCCAGACGTAGGCCGCCGGCAGCGTCACGTTGCCGATCTCGAACGGCATGCCGTAGCTGACGGGGAAGGGCGCGGCCTTCGGACCCCAGATCAGGAAGGCGATGTTCTGCAGGACGATCGACATGCCGAAGCCGCAGATGACCATGGCCATCCCCGCGACGGTGTACCCGCCACCGGACTTCAGGATTCGTCGGTAGAAGACCCGCTCGATGACCACGCCGATCAGTCCGGTGATGATCATCGATCCGAAGAGCACCACCGGGAATGGCCAGTGAGTGGCGTTGTACAGCGAAAGTCCGATGAACGCGCCGAGCATGTAGATCTCGCCGTGGGCGAAGTGCACGACGTCCAGGCCCGAGTAGATGAGAGAGATTCCAATCGCGACCAGTGCGTACACCATGCCGAGCGACAGGCCGACGATGACGAGGTCAAAGAAATATTGCATGGCTCGGTTCCTTCCGCTCTCGCGCGGCCGTCAGATCGACAGTTTCTGGTCGAGGTCGGCGACCGTACCGCCGAGAAATGACAATCGGACGGCGTCGTCCTTGATCAGGTCTTCCGCGGGTCCCTCGATATGAATGGCACCGTCCTTGATCACATAGGCGTAGTCGGCCAGAAGCAGAGCCATGCGCACGTTCTGCTCGACCAGCAGCAGGGTCATGCCATCGCGGCAGATACGAGCGACCGCGCGGAAGATGTCGAGCACGACCTGGGGTGCGAGCGCCGCGCTCGGTTCGTCGAGCAGCATCATCTTGGGTTCGGACATGAGTCCGCGGGCGACGCACAGCATCTGCAGCTGGCCGCCGGACAGCGTGCCCGTCAGCTGTCGTCGGCGTTCCTTGAGAATCGGAAAATACGTGAAGGCGCGCTCCAGTCCGCGCGCGCGCACGGCGCGTTCGGGCCGGATATGCGCGCCGAGCATGAGATTCTCCTCGACCGTCATTGCCGGATAGGCTTCCTTGCCCTGGGTGACCTGCACCAGGCCGCGCCGGACGATCAGGTCCGCGCGCAGTCCGTCGATGCGCTCGCCGTCGAAGACGATCTCTCCGCTCCGGGGCGTGATCAGTCCGGAGATGGCCTTGAGCATTGTCGACTTGCCTGTGCCGTTGCCCCCGAGCAGCGCGACGATGCGTCCAGGCTCGACCGACATGGTCACGCCATTGAGGATCTGGACGCTGCCGTACCCTCCGACAACGTCGGTTGCCTTCAGCATCGCAGTTGGCATCGGGAAGTCATCGTTGGAGTCGATCGTGCGCGGCGTCCTGGCTGCGGGCCAACGCCGCGTTGCGAGACTCCAGCCCCTTGACGATGGCGATCATGGTGTCGATCGTCGGTGTCGGAATCCCGTGCTCCCGGCCGAGTCTGGCCACCGAGCCGTGGATGACGTCGATCTCGGTGGGGCGGCGCTTGGCGATGTCGATCGCCATCGACGATTTGCTGGCGCCGGTGCCGCCACCACTCACGTCGACCAGCTTGTCGAAGATCGCGCGCGTTTCCGCCGCTCCCAGGGTGACGCCGCATGCCTGCGCCACCGCAGCGGTCTCCTCGAGCGCCCGCAGCACCACCGCGCGCAGCTCAGGCACGGCGACGATCTGCGCCGATGCCAGGTCGGTCGCCGCCGATACGGCGCCCAGCGCGACGTTGCCGAGCAGCTTCTGCCACTTCTCCCTCTTGATATTCTCGCTGGCAAACGTGGGCAGACGGTGCCGCGAGAACGCGTCGGCGATCAGAACGGCGCGTTCGGAGCGCCCGCCGTCGAGCTCGCCGATATAGGTGGGCAGGTCGCCATAGTTGTGGATGACACCCGCTTCGACGATAGTCGCGCCCTGCGCCGTCAGTCCGCCGAGGACGTGGGCGGCGCCGAGGACCCGGCCAAGGGATTCCTCGTTGCCGAGGCCATTCTGGAAGGAGATGACGGCGGTTGATTCCTTGATCAGGTGCCGGACCGAACGCGCGGCCGCATCGTTGGCGTGGGCCTTGCACTGGAACAGGACGATATCGGCCCCGGTGACCGAATGCGGATCGGTGGTCGCCCTGACACGCACGGTCCGGTTGCCTCCGTGTCCGACGCTGCGCAGGCCATCGCGGTTGATTGCGTCGACGTGTTCCTTCCATACGTCTATCAGCGTGACGTCGAGGCCGCCCTCGGCGAGCAGTCCACCGAACAGGCATCCCATTGCGCCGGCGCCCACGACCACTGTTTTCGGTTTTTCAAGTCCCATCGATTTGCTTCCCGCGTTGCCGCTGGCGCGTTGCCTGCGCTCGGTTATCCGCGCAGGAACGCGCGCACTTCCGCATCCTGCATTTCCTTGCCCAGATAGGCTTCGATCACGCGATGGTCATCTTTGATGGCTGCGGGCGGTCCTTCGGCGATCTTTTCGCCATGCTCGAGAACGGTGACGGTATGGCAGGTCTCCATCACGACCTTGAGGATGTGCTCGATGATCACCACCGTGAGGCCGAAGCGCTCTTTCAATGCCATGACCATGCCGAGCAGCTTGTCGACGTTGAGCGGCGACAAACCCGCAGCCGGTTCGTCGAGCATCAGTAACTTCGGCCGCAATGCCACGGCCCGCCCCAGCGCGAGCAGGCGGCGCTGCCCGCCAGAGAGTTCGCCCGCCGGCATGCTCGCGAACTCGGCGAGGCCGATGAACGCCAGCAATTCCATCATCTCCTCACGCACGCGACGCTCTTCCGCCCACACCGACATGGTGCCGACGATCGCCGCGGGAATCCCGTAGCGCGTATGCCGGTGCTGGCCGACGAGCAGGTTCTCGATCACCGAGATGTTGGAGAAAATGCGCAGCATCTGGAAAGTGCGGGCGATGCCGCGGTTGGCGATCTCGTGCGGCGGGAGGTTGGTGACGTTCTCGC
>JBDTLK010000191.1:0-5847 GCA_039934835.1 Edaphobacterium sp. (SeqCode)
AACGCCCGATGAATCACGTTTTTAAGCTCGCGCACATTCCCGGGCCAGCGATGGGTGTCGATGCGCTGCTTTGACGCCTCACTCAGATATTTGCTTTCCCCGTGCTCAGCGTTGAGCTGATCGAGAAACATCTGTGCGAGCAACAGCGCGTCGCTTTCGCGCCTTCGCAGCGGCGGCACCGTGACCGGTATGACACACAGGCGATACATTAGATCCTCGCGCAGCCGGCCCGACGCCACCGCCTGGCCGAGATCGCGATTAGTGGCAGCGATGATGCGCACGTCGGTGCTGATTTCATCGTCACCACCGACGCGGCAAAATCTGCCCGTTTCGAGAACTCGCAACAGGCGCACCTGCATGTCCAGCGGCATTTCGGTGATTTCGTCGAGCAACAGCGTGCCGCCATCCGCGCGCTCGAAGCACCCGCGATGGGTCCGCGACGCACCGGTGAAGCTGCCCCGTTCGTGACCAAACAATTCGCTTTCGACCAGGTTTTCCGCGAGCGCGCCGCAATTGATCGCTACAAAGGGTTTGCCGGAGCGCGCGGACAGTTGGTGCAGCGTCATTGCCACAAGCTCCTTGCCTGAGCCGCTCTCACCGAGCACGATCACCGGTGCGGTGCTGCGTGCCAATCGTTCGAGCTTGCGAAACAACTTGCGCATGTCGACGCAGCCTCCGTAAAGCGCCCCGAAATGCTCAAGTTGGCCGGTATCGCCTTCCAGGCGGATTGCGACCTTGGACGCGACACGGGCATCTACACCTGTCGGATATTTAGCCAGGGACGCCAGACCGCTGATTTCTCCGAACATGACCACTCTCCCTCACAGCTCATTGCTGAAGAAGCAGTCTCGGCGCGAACGTCAATGCGCGGTATCGGTCATGTGCTTTTCGTTATGTAGTCCCGGACCTGCCAAATGTAGGAGGCGGTCCTACGTGTAGCTCAAGCGTCGGGAAGCGTTCCACCTTCCCCTTCCCACGTCATGACTGCCGCCTGCTTGGTTTTCCGTTCCCCCTTACGCGTGTGTACCTGGCGGCGCATGTCGAGCAACGTCAGCAGAGCCAATGCATACAGCGCAAATTTGGCAAAACGTCGGCTCATAGCTCGGTCCTTGACACTGATCGCGATGGGCATCGTTGCAACAGTGGCGATGCGTGCGCGACGGCAGAAGGCAGGGTACCGAAACCGCGAAACGGACACGGGAGGGATGGCGCGTTTCACCAATGTCACGATACCCTGCGATCGGGTAGTTGCAATCCGTGTGCCAGCCAACGAGAGTGGGCTTCCCCGAGGAAAGTACTGGGAATTTTGCTGCGACACGCCGGCCGCGTTGAAAAAAGTCGCACACTTTTGTACAAAGCGCGTCGAGGCTACCCTGTTCGATCTCGCTCGCCGCGCAATCCTCATGGATAAATTGTTCGACTCGCCTGCGCGCTCGACTGGCATGTCGATTGCATGGGCAACTGCTCCGAATCGAGAAGCGAGACTATGGAACTCATGCGCATAGCGCTGCAACCGAACTTGCCGAGCTTCCCGGACCACTTGCCGGGACCGCCCGTCGAAGAGCCACCCACGCCTGGAAAGCCCGACGATCCTGATCCCAATGCCCCGACTCCGCCGATCGACGAACCGGACAAGCCACCCGGAAAACCCTGAGCACGAAAGGCAGTCGCGTCTCGGTCGCGCCGGAGGGACCTTAATCGCCGCGCTCGGCCGGTCGCGGTATGATCGAGGAGAAAGCACTCCGCCATGCCCTGATCACTCGAGCGCTCTGAATGATCTACGCGGGGTGCGGCCCGCTGTTCCAAGCGTTCAGGCAACAGACATTCCTTGAGACCCATGCCGCGATCGAAATTGCAGAGCTCCGATATTTGGGAGGCGGCACTGCTCGTTGGCGTCGGTGCCGTCATTGCGGCATTGTCGGCGGCGGTGCTCATTACCTACCACGGCGGCCCCGCGATGCTGGCGCTCACCGGCGTCGACAGGCTTCAGTACGACACGGCCTGGGTTTTCGCGTGCTTCGGCCTCGCGCTGATGACGTACTCGGCCGGCCTGCGCACGGTGTCGCAGGTGATCGCCGGCATTGGCATACTCGTCGGCCTTGTCCGTATTGTCGCGTATGTGTTTCCGCTCACGATCGGAGTGCGTCCGATTCTCGCCAACCCGGGGCTGCCGTTTCGGGCCGGCGAGTACAACGCGATGGGCGTGCTCACGGCGCTGGTCGCGGTCATCCTGGGTAGCGCGCTGGTAAGCCTTCGCCCCGCCACCGAGCGAGGACCCTGGCGATCGGTGGCCCTAGCGGTCCTCGCCTCGATCGCGCTGGCCTTGTCGTTGCTGATGGCTTTCGCCGCCTGGAGCGGAAGCGGCACAGCCGCGCAATCGCTGCAACTCGCCGGCGACGAACGCGTTAGCGCGCTGTTGTTCCTGGTCGTCGGCGCAGCAGTGCTCGCCCTCGCCTTGTTCGGCAGCGAATCCGAGCGACTCGTGCTGGGAAGAGCCGCGCCATTCATCGTATTTCTCGCGGTGTTTGCGAGCAGTCTCGTGCTGTGGGCAGCGGCGGTTTCACAGGAGACGCGACTCGCGCAACGCGAGACCGAACGGGTCGCACAGTCGGCGGGCGGAGAAATCGAACGCGACCTCGCCGCGCGCATCGACGTTCTGGAACGCCTCGGCGATCGCCTGACCTTCCACGCTTTCAGCGCGGACATCTGGCAGCGCGAAGGAGCATCGCTGTTGCGCGATTTCGATGAATTCCGCTCGCTGGCGTGGTCAGGTCCGGATTTCATCATTCGCTGGACGGCGCCGCCAAGCGACGCGGTGGGTTTCAATATCATGAGCGACCCGAAGCGCGCGCCGGCGGCGGCGCTCGCGGTTCGCACCCATGCAACCACTCTGAGCAACATTACCGACCTCGTGATCGGCGGCAAGGGCGTCCTCATCTACGTACCGGTTTTCGTCGGCGAAGAATTCCGTGGCATGGTGTCGGGAGTACTGGGCAAGGTTGACTGGTTGCGGTCGCTGATCGATCGCCGGTTCCCGAATCATGATTTCGAATTGCTCGAAGGCAGCACGCTGCTGCAGGCGGTCGCCGCCGAAGGTTCGAAGGCGACGCCCCAGTGGACATACGAGGTGCCATTGGCCGTTGCCAACGCGCAGTGGACATTGCGGGTCACGCCCACCCGGGAATTTCTCGCCCGAGCGAATTCCCCGCTGCCCCTCGCCGGGCTCGCGGTCGGATTTGTCCTGGCGACTCTGCTCGGACTGTCGACATATTTTTTCCAGACAACGCGACGCCGGGCGCGCGAACTCGACTACACCAACCTCCGCCTGACCGGAGACATCGCGCGGCGGCAGCATGCCGAGCAGGCACTGCGCGAGAGCGAGCAGCGCACGCAGCTCATCATCAATGCGGTCAAGGACTGCGCAATCTACATGCTCGACACCGAGGGACGCATCGCCAGCTGGAATCGCGGCGCCCAGGCGATCAATGGCTACACCGCCGCCGAGATCATCGGCAAGCGTTTCTCGATACTCTATCCATCGGATCGCAAGACGCCCCCGGAAGACGAGCTGGCGGTCGCCACCCGCCGCGGCTGGTTCGAGGAGGAGTGCTGGCATGTGCGCAAGGACGGCAGCCGCTATTGCGGCGACGACATCATCTCGGCGATTCGCGACGAGGCGGGGACACTGCGCGGATTCGCCGTGGTCACCCGCGACGCGACGCCCCGCGTCGAATTGCGCGAGCAAACCGAACGCGCGCGCGATCACTATTTCTCGCTATTCTCGGGATTTCCGAATCTGGTCTGGCGCTCCGATCCAAGTGGTGCATGCGACTACGTCAATCAGGCCTGGCTGGACCATACGGGCCGCAAGGTGGAGGATGAGGTGGGCCAACGCTGGATGGATCACATTCACCCGGACGATCAGGCCGCGTGGCGCGACATCGTCGACCACACCTTTCCGCAGCGCAAGCCGTTCGAACTCGAGTTCCGCCTGCGCCACGCCAACGGCGCCTATGGCTCGATGATATGCTCGGGCCGGCCCTACCATGCCATGAACGGAGAGTTCGCCGGCTACCTGTGCTCGTGCTACGACAACACAGCGCGGCGCGCCACGGAGGACGCGCTCAAGGAAAGCGAGGAGCGCTATCAGCGCATGACCACCAATGTCCCGGGGATGGTATTCAAACTTCAGCGCGACGCTGCCGGCATTTTCCAGTTCCTGTATGCGAGCCATGGCAGCGTTGCGGTCACGGGGCTGGATCCGCAACAGGTTACCGCGGACTTCGATGCCGTGCTCGGCCTCCTCGAACCGGCGGATCGCGCGCAGGTGCTGGCAACGCTCAAGGACTCCGGCGAGAGGCTCGCGCCGTGGAACTGGGCGGGCAGGCTGCGCGCCGCGCACGAGGCGATCGCCAAATGGATTTCCATCCGCGCCAAGCCTCGCCATACGGAGGATGGGGCCACGGTTTGGGATGGCGTCGTGTTCGACGACACCCAGAACCGGCTGGCGCAGCTCGAAATCGAGCGCTCACGCGAAGAGCTGCGCGCCTTGTCCGTTCACCTGCAGTCGGTGCGAGAGGAGGAGAAGTCGCGGATCGCGCGCGAAGTTCACGACGAGCTCGGCTCGACGCTGACCGCACTGAGGATGGATCTGGACTGGCTGCGCGATCGGCAGGACCTGCAGGACCCGCCAACGCGGGACAAATACGCGATGATGCGCTCGCTGGTCGAATCCGCTGTGTCCACGACGCGCAAGATCGTAACCGACCTGCGGCCCAGCATTCTCGACGACCTGGGACTCGCCTCGGCACTGCGCTGGCAGATCGGCGAATACCGCAAACACACTGACGCGACATTGCACCTGACGACGCCGGAACCCGACGTCCCGATCGATCGCGAGCGCGGCCTCGTCTTCTTCCGGATATTTCAGGAGACGATGACCAACGTCCTGCGCTATGCCAAGGCAACCGAGATCCGAGTCACGCTTTCGGAGACCGACGACGCCTTTGTGCTGCAGACGCGTGACAACGGGATCGGCATCGCTGCGGCCGATATCACCAAGCTGACTTCGCACGGCATTCGCGGCATGCGCGAACGCGCACAGGGGCTCGGAGGGGCCGTGTTGGTGGTCGGCGAGCCCGGCAAGGGGACGACCGTGACGGTGTCGCTCCCCAAGCCGGATCCGAACGCCCCGGACGTGCCTATTTCCTGAGGTCGGCCGGCAGACCCTGGAGCAGGTCTGCGAGATCGTCGGCGTGCTCTTCTTCGTCGGCCTTGATCTCCTCGAGCATCTTGCGGGTGGTCGAGTCAAACGTTCCGAACCAGGTTGCGATCTCCTTGTAACTCTCGACAGCAATCCGCTCCGCGACCAGGTTTTCCTTGATCATTTCGACCAGGTTGTCATTGGCCTCGACGTATTCGGTGTGGCTGCGGGTCAGCAGGCCATCGGGCGAGAGATTCGGCGCACCACCCAGTTGCACGATGCGTTCAGCAAGCATGTCGGCGTGGCGCTGCTCGTCGTTGGCGTGCTCGAGGAATTCGGCGGAGACCGGGCCGGCGTGAATCCCCTTGGCCATGAAATAGTGGCGCTTGTAACGCAACACACAGACGATTTCGGTGGCCAGCGCGTCGTTGAGGACACTGATCGCGGTCTTGGTATCGCCGCCATAGGTCGAGGTCACCGCGCCTTCCATGATGTGCTGGCGTGCGCGTTCGCGAAGTGTCTTGACGTCGGTAAGAAACGGCTTGTCGCTCATGGGAACTCCGTTAAGGAAGGGTGAACTGGTTAACAGGATGCAGGGGTGCTGGGACACATTATCGGCACAATTCGGGTCCGTGGCCAGTCAC
>JBDTLK010000192.1:0-5814 GCA_039934835.1 Edaphobacterium sp. (SeqCode)
GTCGGCCATGGTCTTGATCGGGTGCTTGGTGTTGTAGAAACTGCGCGCGCCGGCGTCCATCCAGCACAGGCCAACCAGACCCTTGCCACTGTTCGTCACCTTGTCGAGCAGCTCCTTGCCGATCGCGCCGTCGACCACCTTCTGCATGTGCGCGGTGTTGCGGAACACATACGGCAGGTTGAACACGTTAAGATCGTCCACCACCGGGCCGAGCGCGCCGACCGAGACCCGCGCAAAAGCAATGGCGCCAACCTGCGCCTGCTCGACCGCTTCCTTCTCGCCGCCGAGCTGCATCGACGGATACATCACCACGGTGATACGACCGTTGGTGGCCTTCGAGAGCTTCTTGCCGAGATCCTCGACGGCGACGACGGTCGGATACCCCGCGGGGTGCACGTCGGATGCCTTGAGGACCAGTTTCTCCTGCGCGAGCGCACCGCCGCCCGACATGGTCATCGCGGTCGCAAAAGTAAGTGCGCCGTACAACGAAATACGCGTCTGCATTGAGTAGTTCCTCCAGGTTGCGTTGTTTGTTCGGGGGCACTGCCTTCGAATCGCCCGACCTTGCCCCACTGGTTCTTATAGGCGGGCATATGATGGACTGGCGGGGAACGCGCGGTCAAGCGACTTCGAATCGCGACTTCGAATCGCCTAGTCCGGAACGGCGCGGCGCACGACCCGCCTCCGGAAGGCGACGCGAAGCACGCTGCACCGGAACTTAGCGTTGGCCGAGTACAACGGCTGCGCAAGCCGACTTGGCGTCGTCCCCCGAACTTGACGTAAAATACGATGGTCAGGAACGCACGACGTTGTGTCATGTGCAATGCGTAGGCAAGTGAAATGCGCAACTCTTTGAACGCTGCGACTACCTGACAACTGCTGTCGATAGGAGGATTTGATGTTGCGCTCGATATCAATGGGGCTGGTGCTTGCGCTGATTCTTGGTGTTTCCACGTCCTTCGCACAGACGAAAAAGGCTCCTGCGCCAGGCAAGCCGCCCACGGCGCAAGACAAGTCGGTCGGCGTCAACGTCTATCTGCGCGACGACAAGAAGAACGCGATCCTGCTCGCGACGCGAGTCTGGCCAAACTTTCCTGACTACAATGCTGCCGCATTGCAAAGGTTCTTCGCGGCGATGAAGGCGCTCGAACCAACGTACAAACAGGACGACGAGGTCGCCTACACCTGGGGTGCGAAGGAACGCGTGACCAAGTGCAGCATTTACCTCGAGGCTGCGGAGGCGGGCGCGAAGAATGGAACCGGTGCCGTCGTGGGTTGCGAGGCGAATAGTGTAAGCAGCCTGCCGGTTACCGTTGCCGCCGATCCCAACCATGCCGTCAGCTCGTCTCAGGACCCGCACCACCTGAATGACGTGATGGAACTGTTCAAGAAGCAATCGGAAAGAGCGAAGAGCAACCTTCCCAAGTAGTGAATACGGGGAAGGGCGGCAGGCAGACTGCGATCACATCGCCGGCGCTTGCTGCGCACGCCTGATGTACGCAGCGTAGAGCGGACGAAATTCCACCGGCGCGCGCCGTGCCAACGCGGCGGCCAGCTGCAGCGCGCCCTCCCGATCGCCTGCCAGGATGGCGGCCAGCAATTGCGCGTGACTGCTCAGGAGTGATTCGAACGCGGACGTCACCCGGACGTTCTCGTCGCCGGCCAGCGCGTAAATCTCAGTCATTGTGCTGCGTCCGCGCAGCGTCGTCTGGCCAAGGGAAAGGGTCGCGAATCCCGGAATCTTGCGCACTGTCTCCGCGCCGATCAGAATCGCACTGCCGTATTCCTTGGTTTCGGCTTCCAGCCGCGCGGCTACATTGACGGCGTCGCCGATCGCGGAGTAGTCGAACCGATAGCTCGAACCGAAGTTGCCCACCGTGCACCGTCCGGTGTTGATACCGACTCCTGCGGACAAGATCGGCATGTCTGCCTCCTGAGCCAGCGCCGCGTTCAGCGTGCCGAGTCGTTCGAGGATGCGCAGCGCCGCCCGGCATGCCCGTTCCGCGTGATCGGGCATTTCGAGTGGCGCATTCCACAATGCCATGATCGCATCGCCGAGATACTTGTCGATCGTTCCTCCATATTCGAGGACCGCATCGGTCGCCACCGCAAAGAACTCGTTGGCGAGCCGCGTGAGCACGGCTGGGTCGAGCCGTTCGGTCAGTGTTGTGAAGCCGCGCAGGTCGCAGAAGAGGATGGTGAGCTCTCGCATCTCCCCGCCAAGCCGCGGCAACTGCTGCTCGCTCACCAGACGATCGACCATGTTGGGCGCAAGGTAGCGCTGGAACGCGTGGCGCATATGACGCCGCTCCCGGTCGAGCAGGCCATAGCGGTAGAACAACAAGGCCGCGAAGGTCAGAACGCTTGCGACAATCGGCACGGCGCTCGCCTGCCATACGCCGAATCGAACCAGCGCCCATTGGCCCGATACGCTCATCGCGGCCGCTATTGAAAAGCCGACCAACGCCGCAGCGGTCAGTGACAGGCGTGACATGGCCATCGCCATGGCCAGCGCCGCGGCCAGCAGCACCATGATCTCGATCCAGAGCATGGCCGTCGGTCGACGCAGGTGATGTTCATGGATGATTGAATCGATTACCGTCGCGAGCCGTTCCACTCCGGGCAGCGACGCGGTGAACGGTGATTCGAAGGTATCGCCGGTGCCGAGCGCGTTGGCACCGATGAGCACAATGCGGTTGGCGAACGTCGACGCCGGTATCTCGCCCGACAAAACCTGCGCCAGCGAAAACGTCGGAAAAGTGCGCGTCGGGCCAAGATAGTTGACCATCAGGCGCATCTGCACGTCGGTAGGAACGTACACCGGTCCCAGTGCAATGCCGCGACCGAGCTCGAGCGCAACCTTGCTCCATGGCACGTCCAAGTAGCGCTGCGCAATGCGCAGAGGCATCGATGGGTAGTAGTCGAGGTCGTAGGCAAGCGCGGGATAATCGAAGCGAGGTGCGCCGTCGACATCAAAGGCCACCAGAACGTGGCCGAGCGACGCGGCATCGGCCAGTGCCGCGATCGGGGTTACGAGGCCCGTGGGGTTCAGGTCGACCGCGCGATAGTCTTCGGTCGCTCTTACGTGCTGGTATGCCGCGCCTGCGATCGACGCGCCGGCGTTGTCAGCGCCGTGGCCGCGAAATTTGAACGTGAAAGGAAGGACGATCTTGCCGCTGTCGCGGACGACACTCGCGAGCACGCTATCTCCGGGTTCGTCGTGTCCACGGGCCGAGGCGATCCCCGCGTCGCGCTGCGGCGCAGGTTCTGCAAACAACACGTCGATGCCTATCGCCTTCGCGCCCGCGTGATCAAGCCGTTCGAGCAGCTCCGCGACTCTTTCCCGCGGCACCGGCCAGCGTCCGAATTCGGCAATCGTTCGATCGTCGATCATCACGATGACGATTTCCGGACCGGGTGGTAGCGGGCCGCGCAAGCGGATACGCATGTCGAGCGCAATCAATTCGAGGCGACGCAGCCACGGCACGTCAACAGCGACGACATGCACGACGGCGAGCGCCGCCATTACCGCCAAGGCAAGGGCGCAGAGCTGGAAATCGCGCCGGCGCTTGCCTGTCATGCCACTATTCGAAGCTCGCCCTTGCCAGCAATGATGAAAAGCGCTGCGCACCCCATACGGTCACGGGTGTCGGCGGGCCATCACGTGGCACGTCGGTGCCTTGCCCCGGGGCGTCGAGGACAACGGTCGTCCGGCTTTGCAGGGCGCGGCCGGTCACCGCCACGCTACCGTTCACGATCGCGACGGCGGTCTTGCCAGGTACGGCCTCGACCAACCAGTCGGTCCCGCGGACCGCGGCAACCGCGGTCTCGGTCTCCACCTCGAATTTTCCTGAAGGAGTGACCTTGGCAACCACCAGTCGCAAGGCGCCCGCAATCAATCCGACCCGTGCCTTGATACCGCTGCCGCTGGTGTCGTAGTCGGCAACGCGCATGCGGCTGTTTTCGCCGACCGATATAATCGTCCCATCCTTGAGCGCGATCTGTGCTTTGCCGGCAGTCGTGACGATCGAGTCGCCTAGACGTACCGCTGCTTTGGCCAATGCCGGCTGTTGCGCGCCGCCGGACTCGATCGACACCGCGCCGCGCACTGCAACGACGGACCCCACGACGACATCAGCCGACCATGCGCCGCCGCTCGCGCATGCCAGCGCAAAAACGACGAACGGCGTCAGCCTCGAAAGTCTCAGCATCGGATTCTCCCCGAGTGTGTGCCCGGTCCGTCATAGGAACGGAGCGGAATCGCGATTATCGCTCCGATGGCGCCCGGCGCGATATGCGAATAATCACTGCGGGGAGCGGCAGGGATCGCGCCGACCGCATTCTGCGAGCGGCTCCTGGCGCGCGGTGGCGAGTTGTTAACTGATGCGACCCAGCTCGAGCGCGAACTCAAGCTCATGCAGGGACTCGGCTATGACGTGTGAAGGTAGGCGCAGGATCGTATCCTGTCGACATGAGCGTCGGACGCGCGATTGGTCGCCTTGCAGCGAACCATCAACGCTTGCGGCGAGCCCGATACCGGCGATTGGCGCGAGATGCAGCAGCGATCTGGTGCATAAGTTGCATCACATCGATGGCCGATCCGCTATACAATTTGCTCGTCGCACCCCATTGGCGGTTTCGCCATTCGTGAAGCGACGCAAGTCTACGCATCACGACCGAACTCTTTCATTTATGAATAGTTTCCCAAAAGCGCGCCGGCCGAATTGGTTGTCGCTGCTCAATGCCCTGGTCGTGTTGGCGCTGATCGCGGCATGCGCCAGCACGCCGGCGCCGCGACTTCCGCGGGAGTCGACGAAGCCGAGCTCGTCGCACTCGGTTTCAAGGTGCTGGTCGCGACCAGCTCGACGCAGGCGGACTGGGTCAAGACCTTCACTCCGGGACAGGTCAGGCCGATGCAGCGCAATGAGAAGAAATACTTCATCTATCCGGATGCGGCGAAGAACCGGATTTTCGTCGGCGGCCCGGAGCAGTACGAGGCGTACGAAGCGTTGCACCCCGGCGAGGACCGACGGGCAGCGCAGGCCGCCGCTGCCAGCGCTTATCGCGGCAGGCAGGACGCGGCCATGCGCAAGGCGTCCGGGCGCGACATTTCCGATCCGTACTACGGGGTGCGCTGGGCCGATCTGGGCTGGTAGCGCGCCCCAGCCGAGGCTCGAGCTTTGCAGCGAGCGCAGGCCGCCAGGAACATCATTTGGGTACTCCTGCGGTTACAGGTTTCTTCGCCGGCGCGGTGGGCTCGCTGACGATTTTAGCGCCGATATCCTTGAGCAATTGCTGGAAGTCCGGCGAGGTCGAGATAATCGTCCCGGCCGCGGCACGCAGTCGATCGACGGCTTCGGTAGGCAGGACGAATGACGTCGGCTGGTTGTTCAAATAGTCGAATTCCGCCTTGTCGCTGAGCGCGGCGAACGAAACGTCGATCGCATAGATGTCCGCATTGGGCACCCGGACGGCCTTGGCGACCGCCGGATCGGTGTTGCCGGCCATCGCTTTCGACTGAGCGATCAGGCGCAGCGTGCGCCACTTGGCCGCAGTGTCGCGGAGCAGTTCGACCGACTCGAACGAATTCTGGTCGATCGGCGTGCCTGCCGCCTTGAGCAGCGTCGCGATGGTGCCAGGTGCATCCTCGACTTCATCCCATTTGGTCGGGGGCGCCGACACCGAGTTCACCACGAACACGACCACGTGCCGCACATCGTCCAGCGGACTCGGCACGCCGGCATCGTGCAGCGCCTCGAGGATTTCCAGCGCGTCGAGCACGCCGCGCATGCCGACGTTGTCCGCCACGCCGCC
>JBDTLK010000193.1:0-5785 GCA_039934835.1 Edaphobacterium sp. (SeqCode)
GCGGTCGACGACCATGCCGACGTAGAGCTCCTTCTTGATGTCGGCGCCTTCTTCGATCAGCAGCCGCCGCACTTTCTGTCCCTGCGGTCCGGTTTGATGCGTTACCAACTGCATGCCGAGTATCTTGCCCGCGAGTTCGCGCACTTCATCGATCGACTTGGCGACCTTGACGCCGCCGCCTTTGCCGCGCCCGCCGGCATGGATCTGCGCCTTGACCACCCATACCTTGCCGCCGAGGGACTCCGCCGCCTTGACCGCTTCGTCCACCGAAAACGCGGGATCACCGCGCGGCGTCGGCATGCCATAGCGGCGAAATATTTCCTTGCCCTGATATTCGTGGATCTTCACGGGGATTTCCTTTGCGGCAGATCGCCCTTGTACCACTGCGGATAGTAGCGGCGGACGCTGTCGGTGGTCGTCTCCAGCGCGTGGCAGCGATCGAGCTGAAACGGTTTCTCGTCGCCGGGCTCGATTTCGTGGCGCAACCCGGCTTGCATCTGGATGGCCGCCGTGGGTGCTTGCGCCAGCAGCTCGGTCACATGGCTGCAACCCTTCACGCCACCCATCGCGTCGTAGAGGGTCTTGCGAAAACCGTGCAGCAGGCTTGCGCCGGCGAGCTTGGCGTACGCGCCGTTGATGCGGTCGCACGCGCCGGGATAAGGCATGTCGTCGAAGGTGACTTCGACGCTGTGGACGGTCAGAACCGCGTCCACTGTCACGCGCGCCCAGATGTCGTGAACCGGAACGCCCGCGAGGCGCACTCCGGTGAGCAGCGCGTAGTCGTGGTCCTTGATGTCGGTGAGGTGCCCCTCGATGTCATACAGGCCGTCGGCGCGCCGATAGCACTGGTAACTTACGCGGCGCGTGTGCAGGCGGTCGCGCTCGGACGGGCAGGAAGAAAGCGGCATGAACGATAAAAAGCGATGTCGAAACGCGGCAACCCGACGCCGGCGCGTCTCGTGCCGGCCAGAGCCCTATGGAAACCGATGCGGCAACTGATTGGCTACAATAGCAAGCGCGTCACCGGAGAGTGATTCTACGCGGCGGCGCCGTAACAGACAACGAGGATACACGCCATGTCGTTCGTGCTCGCCCTGGATCAGGGCACCACCAGCTCGCGCGCGATTGTCTTCGATCGCAGCGGCGCAATTCGGGCGTCTGCGCAACAGGAATTCGCCCAGATCTATCCGCAACCCGGCTGGGTCGAGCACGACGCCACCGAGATCTGGGCGACTCAAGACGGCGTCATGGCCGAAGTGCTGGCCAAGGCGCGGCTGGCAGCGACCGATATCGTCGCGATCGGCATCACCAACCAGCGTGAGACCACCGTGCTGTGGGAACGCAATACCGGCAAGCCGGTGGCCAACGCGATCGTCTGGCAGGACCGGAGAACCGCAGGACTCTGCGACGCGTTGCGCGCAGCGGGCCACGCCGATCTTATCCAGCGCAAGACCGGACTAGTGCTCGACGCGTACTTTTCCGGGACCAAGCTCAAGTGGCTGTTGGACAACGTTGCCGGCGCGCGGGAGCGCGCGCAACGCGGCGAGCTCGCCTTCGGCACCATCGACAGCTGGCTGGTCTGGAACCTGACCAATGGCGCGCGCCACGTGACCGATCCGTCGAACGCCAGTCGCACCCTGCTGTTCGACATTCATCGCGGCAACTGGGACGACGAATTGCTGGCGTTGCTCGACGTGCCACGTTCAGTGCTGCCGGAGATCGTGCCATCGTCGGGCATCTGCGCGCAGGCCGAGCTGCGCGGAGTCACGGTGCCCATCGCGGGCATTGCCGGCGACCAGCAGGCCGCGCTGTTCGGGCAGGCCTGCCACTCGCCAGGGCTGGCGAAGAATACTTACGGCACCGGCTGCTTCCTGCTCATGAATACCGGGCAGCACGCGGTGGCTTCCAGTCACAACCTGGTGTCGACGGTGGCGTGGCAGCGCAATGGCGTCACCGACTATGCGCTGGAAGGCAGCGTGTTCATCGGCGGTGCGGTCGTCCAGTGGCTGCGCGACGGCCTGCAGATCATCCGCACCGCGGCCGAGGTCGAAGCGCTGGCGGCAAGCGTGCCGGACAACGGCGGCGTCTATCTGGTGCCGGCCTTCGCCGGCCTCGGCGCGCCGCACTGGGATGCGTACGCGCGCGGCGCCATGTTCGGCCTGACGCGCGGCTCGACCGGGGCGCATCTGGCGCGTGCCGCCCTCGAAGCCATCGCCTACCAGAGCGCCGAGGTACTTGCTGCCATGGAGGCCGACGCCGGCGTCGTGCTCGCCGAACTGCGCGTCGACGGCGGCGCCGCCGCCAACAATCTGCTGCTGCAATTCCAATCCGATTTGCTCGGCGTTCCCGTGGTGCGTCCCACCGTGCTCGAAACCACTGCGCTGGGTGCCGCATACCTGGCCGGGCTTGCCGTCGGATTCTGGAAAGATGCCAGCGACGTGGCCGCCAACTGGCAGGTCGACCGCCGCTTCGAACCAGCGATGTCGCGCGATCAGGCGGCTTCGCTCCAGGCAGGCTGGAGCAAGGCCGTGGAGCGCGCGAAGCGCTGGGCGTAGCCGTCATCCCGGCGAAGGCCGGGATCCAAGGTTTGCGGTCGAGTCACCGTAAGTACGTAACTTGGGCCCCGGCCTGCGCCGGGGCGACATGTTCAGTGTCATCCCCGCTATCACGGAGACGTCGGCAAAGCGGAACGATTGCGTGAAATGAGAAACGTGCATAAACTCCGATTTGCGTGCATATGCTCGTAATCCTGCGACCCCGCCTTCGATGATACCCGCCACGGCCCTTACAGCCTGCACCTGCGGCCGCTTACGCCGCGCGTCGCGCGCGCTGACGCAACTCTACGACGACTTCATGATCCCGTCTGGTTTGCGGGTGACGCAGTTCTCGATGCTGCGCACGCTTGAGCGCGACGGCACCGCGACGCTTTCCAATCTCGCGCAGTCGCTGCTGCTCGATCGCACCGCGCTGTCGCGCAATCTCGATCCACTGGTCGAACGCGGGCTGGTGCAGATCCTTGCCGGTCGCGACGCGCGCACGCGTGAGGTGTCGCTGACCCGTTCCGGCGGCATGGCGATCCGCGCGGCGCTGCCCCACTGGAAGCGTGCGCAAACGCAGGTAAGGGCCAGGATCGGCGCGGCGAAATTGCAGGCGCTGGTCGCCACGCTGGACGCCATCGAGAGCCTGCACCCTGATCACAGCGGCGCCGACCGCTGACGCAACCGACCAAGGAACACTGTGCCACCTTCTCCGACCCGCGCCGATTGGCGCACCCCGACGCTCGTGCTGGTCGCCTCGGGCATCATCATCACGCTGGCAATGGGCATCCGCCACAGTTTCGGCTTGTTTCTGCAGCCGATGAGCGCGGACCTGCACTGGGGCCGCCAGACGTTTGCGCTGGCGATAGCGATCCAGAATCTGGTCTGGGGCGCAACGCAGCCCTTCACGGGGATGATCGCCGACAAGTACGGATCGGGCCGCGTTGTCGTCGGCGGAGCGCTGCTCTACGTGCTCGGGCTCGCGCTGATGGCGCATCCGGGGACGCCGCTCGCCTTCATGCTGTCCGCCGGCGTCCTCATCGGAATCGGCCAGTCCGGCGTCACCTTCAGTGTCGTCGCCGGTGTTCTGGGACGCGCCTTCCCGCCCGAAAAACGCAGCATGGTGCTGGGCATATCGGCCGCCGCCGGGTCGTTCGGCCAGTTTGCCGTGCTGCCCTTCGCGCAGACGCTGATCACCCACGTCGGCTGGTACGGTGCGCTGCTTACGCTCGCCGCTGTCGCCATGCTGATGGTTCCGCTGGCTGCAGTGATGGTCGAGCGCGGGGGCGCGGCCGTGCACGCCTTCAAGCAGTCCGCCGGACAGGCAATCGGCGAAGCGCTCGGGCATCGCGGCTACCAGTTGCTCACGCTGGGGTTTTTCGTGTGCGGCTTCCAGGTGGTGTTCATCGGCGTGCACCTTCCTTCGTATCTCCTCGACAAGGGACTGCCCGCTTCGGTGGGCGTCACCGCGCTCGCCCTCGTCGGACTGTTCAATATCATCGGCACGTACATCGCCGGCTGGCTGGGCGCAAAGATGCCCAAGCGCTACATCCTCTCGTTCATCTATTTCGCGCGCGCGGTAGTGATCGCGCTCTTCGTGTGGGTGCCGCTCTCGGCGCTGACGGTCTACGCCTTTGCGATCGCGATGGGCCTGCTCTGGCTGTCCACCGTGCCTGCCACCAACGGCATCGTTGCGCAGGTCTTCGGCGTCAGGTACCTGGCGATGCTGAGCGGCGTGACCTTCTTCAATCACCAGATCGGCAGTTTTCTGGGCGCGTGGCTGGGTGGATTCATGTTCGACCGCACCGGCAGCTACAACCTGGTCTGGTATCTGTCGATCGCGCTGGGCGTCATCGCCGGGCTGATCAACCTGCCGATCGACGAGCGCGAGATCAAGCGCAGTCCCGCCGCGGGCGCGGCTGCGTAGTACTCCGCTTACGCGGGCTTTACGACGTCGACGGCGTCGGTGATGACGACATCGACGCGCCACGCCGACAGCGTGGCGATCACGGTGGGATCGTTGGGCGTGTAGGTCAGGACCTTGAACCCCGCGCGATGCGCGTCATCGACCAGCGCCTGGTCGATTTCGCGAAAGTCGGCATCGATGGCGATGCACCCGAGATGCGACAGGCGCGACTCCCAATCCGCCGGAATGCGTTCCAGCAGCAGCGCGCGCGGCAATTCCGGAACGGCGTCGCGGGCCGCGGCGAGCGCTTCCTCGGAAAATGACGACAGCAGTGGTGCAACATCCGCATTTTTCCACAGCGTTCGCGCATCGAGCGCCACCGCGGCGCCGGTTTCACGCTCGCGACCGGGCACCGGCTTGATCTCGACATTACACATGGCGCCATTGGCGATCGCCCAACGTGCCACTGCGGTGAACGTCGGCACTGTTTCACCGACATACGCGAGCGAGTGCCAGCTCCCCGCGTCCAGCTTCGCGAGTTCAGACCAATCTAGCGCGTCGGCGCGGCCCGAGCCGTTGGTCGTGCGATCCAGCGTGTCGTCATGCAACAGGAACGGCACGCCGTCACCGGAGAGCTTGACGTCGAATTCGAACATGCGGTAACCGTGCGCGTAACCGGCGCGCATCGCGGCCAGCGTATTCTCGGGCGCGAGCTTGCCGGCGCCGCGATGCGCGACGAACGCCGGATACGGCCACGCGCTCATGGCGCGATCCTGTGGCCTGTTTCGGCGTCGAAGAGGTAGACGCGTTCGCTCGGCACGGTCAGCGCCATCGCTTCGCCGATCGTCGCCGAGATACCCTGCGCAAGGCGCGCGATGATCATCCGGCCGGCGACCGAGAGGTGAATGAGGGTATCGGCGCCGAGCGCCTCGATCACCTCGACGTTGCCGCTCACGCTGCTGGTAGCGCCGGCGTCAGTTGGCGTCAGATGCTCCGGCCGGATGCCAACCGTCACCCGGCGACCGGCCTCGAGTTTGGTTCCCGTTAACACGCTGCCGCCACCCTCGAGTGCGATGCGTCCGGCGCCGTCGGCATTGCCTTCGAGGAAGTTCATAGCCGGCGACCCGATGAAGCCCGCGACGAAGACGGTTGCCGGATTCTGGTAGACGTCCATTGGCGTGCCGATCTGCTCGGCGCGTCCCGCGTTCATGACGATCATGCGCTGCGCCAGCGTCATCGCCTCGACCTGGTCATGCGTGACGTACAGGCTGGTCGTACCAAGGCGGCGGTGCAATTTCTGGATCTCGAAGCGCATCTGCACGCGCAGCTTGGCGTCGAGATT
>JBDTLK010000194.1:0-5780 GCA_039934835.1 Edaphobacterium sp. (SeqCode)
GCGTGGGCCCAAGCCATCGTAGCCTTCGCTCAACGCATGTTTGACCGCCCGTGACCGAAAGCCGATACTCGCGCCCGGACACGGTCAATGGCGGGTTGCGGACATGGGTCGTAGGGACCACCAGAGTCGGCGCGGGCGGCGATTTGCGCGCCTGCCAGGATTGCCCGGCACGATGCTTGCATTGGAGGGTGCATGAAGAAGTACGCACCGGGTGTGGAAGCCTCGGAAATCCGCTTGGTCAATGTGGAGGAATCCACGCTCGATGCCGCGGATCCGCCCGTCGACGCCCTGACTGCACCCGCAGCGGCATCCACACCGGCGGCGGCGGCCGCTGCGGCCGCCGAGAGCGCCAGCCGGTACCTGCGACGGGCGACCAAGGAATACGAAGCCGGGCGTATCGACAAATCGCTCTGGAAGCGCGCCCTGGCCAAGGCAGGTAACGACCAAGGCCTGGCCAAGCAGATCTACCTGCAAAACCGCGCCATTGCGATTCGCGTCGCCCGGCGCGAAGAGAAGGCGGCGCGGTACGCCCACGTGGAGGCGGCGCTGGGCCACGGCCCCGACACCGGCACGCCCGATATGCCGCCCGGCGCGACCGCGAAGGTGACGCCAAAGGTAAGTGGGCCGACGAGTTTGGGCGGCAACCGTAACCTGCTGATCATCGGAGTGGCCTGTTTCCTGGTGGTTGTGGGCGGACTGTGGGTCCTGTATGGCGGAGGCGAGCCTGGCCAATCCGGCGACGCTCAACGTGCCGGTACTGGCGCGGCGAGTTTCAAGGCGGCGCGCGCGATCGAAGCGGCGGCCGCGGATGCATCGACGCCTGTGACCGAGGCGCTGGCCGTGCAGAATCTTGTCGGCAAGATTCGGGCGCTGGAAAAAGACGGCAATTGGAACCTGGTCGTGCTCAACAGCGTGGAATGGACCCGCAAGCAGCCGGTCAATCCGGATGCGTGGCAAGGGCTCAGCCAGGGCTATCTCAAGTTGCGCCAGTTCAGCGAGGCGTTGGAAGCGGCGAACCGGGCCACCCAGCTCGCTCCCGAGGATTTTCGGACATGGCAAAACCTGGGGCTGGTGTATATCGCGCTGGAGCGACCCGCCGATGCACTTACCGCGTTCCATCGCGCGACCGTGCTCAATGATCAGGATGTCGTCAGCCTCGTCCAGGAAGCGAAGATGAACGCGCAAGCCGGGCGCATTGTCGAGGCCAAGGGCGCCTACGCCAAAGCCCTGGCGGCGAGCCCGGATGACGCGCAAGCGCTGTGCGGCGCGGCGTCGATCGCCCACAAGGAAGGGCGCGGGAAGGATGCCGAGGCAATGATGCAGCGGCTGACGTCGCGCGGCGAGTTGTGTGTGGACCCGACAGCGGGTGTTACGGTCAAGGTAGAACCCAGCGCGGCCGCGCGAAAACGCTGACCGTTGGTACGGCGCCGAGTGCGCCAACGATGCGCGCGACGCGCGCCAAATGTAGCGCGGCGTCTTTACGAGACAAGCGATCCGGGGCGCGGCTGCTTCCGCCATGGGCCGCAACGTTGGGCGTTTCTGCAAGTGCGCTAGGTTCTGGTTCCGCGTGCTCTGTACTGAACCTGAATTTGACGTAGCATCGCTTTCGGCTCCACATTTGGCTGGCCAAGTCGCTCGTCATCACGGGGAAACAGAATGATCGAGACCGCAGTATTGAGCTTCGCGCTCACCGCGATTGCACTACCGCCGCAATATCCGCCAAAGACTCCAGCCAAGCCCGCGCCCAAGGTCGCACAAGTCCAGGCCGACCCGCGCTTCACGGATTTTGCGAAAGCGGTGTTGCATTGCTATCACCCCACTGCGCGCTTTCGTGACGCAACCATCGTGCAACGGCCGTGGCAGCGCAAGGCACAGGACGGTGCGAAAGGCTCGGCGGTGGTCAGCATCCAGTACGTCGGCATCAGCGATGCGAACTACACGCTTGTGGTCGGCGTGCTGGCCAAGCCGGGCGCAGTCAAGACAGTGATTCGGACCGACACCGCGAAGGTGCGTGCATGGGACCAATGCGAGCTGGGGGAATGGGTCGCGGTGAAATAAATCGCTTTCGGGCCGACGGACATTGCGCCGGGCCGGCGTGGGTCAGGCATCGAATCCGAAGCGCGCCTGCCGTCCCCACCGCCGCGCCGCGCCGGTGCGCCGCAATAACTGGAAGGTGAATGGCTCGTCGAGTGCTGCGACGAATGCCCAGCCGAGACTCGCGCGCTGCGCATCGCCCAGCCAGTGCCGGAAGAGGTGCACCGACCACAGGTGGAAGGCGAGATCGATGACGAGCTTGGCGCCGATGACCAGCGCGACAGGCGCGACGATGTCGAGCCGGCCCGTCGATGACGTATACCACCAGGGCGGCGGGCGCCGCGGCGCTGGCGGCATGCGAGAAAGTGCCAGATCCAAATCAAGCCTTGGGCACTGATATTTTTGCTCTAGGGTGCTGCGTTAGTTCCATTGTCTGATCCGATGGCCGCGAATCGGTTGCATCGAGCCTATCCGTCCTTGTTCGATGCTCACGGTTGACCGATCAGCAAGGAGCTGTAAGTCGTGTCCTTGCCGCCACCCGTCAATGAGAAATTGTACGATGTCATAACCACTTCCCGACCACGCAGGACGTAGCGGATGCTTTCGTTGCTAACGAGATTGCCGCGTTCCTCGACGAAGAGCATCGAGCTACGCTTCGGCACGGTCTCGATGGTGTCGTCGAACACGTTGTAGCGCAGCGAGGTGACGGTCGGCGCCCGCGCCCGCAGTGTCGCCAGCTCGGCGGCGAGCTGCTCGCGATCGCGGATCGGTCGCACCACCGGACCGCCACTGGGCTGGAGTCGCTCGGCGATGCTCGACTTTGCATCAGGCAACTGCATCAGGTCGCCGACGAGGCGCGCCTGCTCCGCCGGTGCGGCGCGACGAAATGCATGCGCCGCGGCGGCGGCCTCGCGATGGAGATAAACGACGTCTTCTCTCGCGACGCTCTCCTTGAGCGCAAACATGACGGCAACGGCTGCAAGCACCGCCGCAAACGCCGCGGCAGCGAAGCGCACCGTCGGTCGAGGCCTGCGCAGGTCGCCATCGTGAGCTGTCGCGGAATGCGCAGGAGCGGCGATCACTCTGCGAAGTATCCAGGCAGTGATGAGGGCGGATGCCACGCCGGCGATAACGTAGCCGAGACAGAAAGCGAGCCACACGCGAGGCGTCAGCAGCAGCTCCGGTTCGAGGTTGACGATGGCGGAGACCTTGGCCGCCACGATGCCTGCCAGGACCGCCCAGATCCAGCGGTCGAGAATTGCGCCGAACACGAGCCGGAAGGAGATGTACAGCAATGCGGCAACGAGCATCGGCATGCCGCCATAAATGGCGACGATCGGGAAATACAACAACGTCCCGAGCGGGATCAGCAGCATCTTCAGCGGCAGGGACGTCTCGTCGGCACTCCACGTGTCGGTCACGACGCCATGCGCCGAGATGTACATCATGAGCAGGAAGGTACCGATCAGCGCAAAGCACAGCAGCGTAACGAGGCAGATCTTCAGCACGTGGCGGATGCTCCACCACCACGAAGGTGAAGCTGCGTGGTTCATCGAGCGAAGAGCATCCCGGCGCAGGCCGGGATCCAGGTTTGCGCTGCGGTCATATGCATGCGATCGCTGTGATGCAACGCGTCGCGTTTAGCGCGGCAGGGAGCTTATCGTTTAAGATCGCGCTGGATCGATTGGAGGAGAGCGCAGTGGCAACTACAACACGCAGGATCGGCATCATCGGCGTCGGCTTTGGCGCGCAGGTTCATGTACCGGGGTTTCGTTCTGAAGGCTGGGAGGTTGCGGCGATATGCAGCCGCAATAGCGACAAGGCGCAGAAGGCTGCCTACGACGCAGGCATCGGCGGAGTGTACACCGATCCGATGGAGCTGATCGGCCGCGACGATCTCGACGCGGTTGCGATCATCACTCCGCCGGCGGCGCATCACGATCTGGCCATCGCCGCGCTCAAGGCGGGCAAGCATGTGCTGTGCGAGAAGCCGTTCGCGCTGGATGCGGCGCAGGCGAAGCGCATGGTCGATGCGGCGAACCAGTCCGGGCGCACCGCGATGGTCGCGCACGAGTTCCGCCACACGCCGCAGCGTGCGTACATCAAGCAGCTCCTCGATGAGGGCTACATCGGCAAGTTCCGATTGTGCACCATTGAGCTCTTTCTCGATCGCTATGTCACCGCGCAGCTTCGGCCCTTCACCTGGATGGCGCAGACCGCGGAAGGCGGCGGCCTGCTCGGCGCGCTCGGCTCGCACTATGTCGACGGATTGCGCCACTGGTTTGGCGAAGTCTCCGCGGTGAGCGGCACGCTGTCCACCCTGCGGCCGGAGCTTGTCGACGCCGCCGGCAAGAAAGTTCAGGCCGAAACCGACGACACGTTCGCCATGACGCTGGATTTCGCCGATGGCGGCACCGCGACGATGATCGCTTCGTTCGCCACCACGCCGACGCGCGGCGCGAAGATCGTGGTGATGGGCGACAACGGCACCTTCATCGCCGAGCAGTCGGGGCCGAATCCGATGGAGGACGGCGTCGTGGTCGCCAGTCGCGGTGGCGCCGCATTGGAGGAGCACAAGACGCCGGCAAAGTATCTGCCGTTCAAGGATGAACGCGATCATCGGCTGATGGCGTTTCGAATGCTGGTGCGCGACTTCAACAAAGGCGTGGAGCAGGGAACGTCGCCTGCGCCCAATTTCACCGATGGCTGGAAGTGTCAGCAGGTGCTCGACGCCGTGCGCGAGTCTTCGGCGTCAGGTAAGCGATGTCGACTGCCCGAGTGAGAGTGCGGCGGATGTTGTGCCAAACGAGGGAGGTCTAGTTGAACAAGAACGGGAGGATCGCGCAGGGGAGGAGGGTGCGGATCTAGTTTTCAATATTCCGTGTCGGCCGGTGCACTGCACTCTGGGTGCTTGGGGTGAGCTGAGAATGAGGCCAGTTCAATTCTTCGCTCCGGCCTACAAAGCTGCGGTTTGAGCCGAGTTCTGAGCCCTATTCCAGCGCTGACGCCGCCGATACAAACCATATGCGGACACTGCGAGGAGGACAGCCAACGCGACGAGATTGTGGAGATCGAGCGTCGGTCTGGAACATCGAAGCTGCGATTACAAGGCTAATCCCAACTCAACGCCCCACCCGTCTGATACTCAATCACGCGGGTCTCAAAGAAGTTCTTCTCCTTCTTCAAGTCGATCATCTCCGCCATCCACGGGAACGGGTTGTCCGCCTTGTCGAATAGCGGGTCGATGCCGATCTGCTGGCAGCGGCGGTTGGCGATGAAGCGCAGGTATTCCTTGAACATCGCGGCGTTCAGGCCGAGCACGCCGCGCGGCATGGTGTCCTCGGCGTAGGCGTATTCCAGGTCGACGCCCTTTTTCATCAGCGTGCGGATTTCCTCGCGGAACTCCGGCGTCCACAGGTGCGGGTTCTCCATCTTCACCGTGTTGACCAGGTCGATGCCGAAGTTGCAGTGCATGCTCTCGTCGCGCAGGATGTATTGGTACTGCTCGGAGGCACCCATCATCTTGTTCTGCCGGCCCAGCGCCAGGATCTGCACGAAGCCGACGTAGAAGAACAGGCCTTCCATGATGCACGAGAACACGATCAGGCCCTTGAGCAGCTGCTGGTCGTTCTCCATGGTGCCGGTCTTGAATGCGGGGTCGGTCAGCACCTCGATGAACGGCATCAGGAACTCGTCCTTGTCGCGGATGGACTTGATCTCGTGATACGCGTTGAAGATCTCGGCTT
>JBDTLK010000195.1:0-5774 GCA_039934835.1 Edaphobacterium sp. (SeqCode)
AGCATCGCGATGATCACGACGCCATAGGTGATGTGGCGGCCGAATTCCTCCATCTGCATCACCGACAGAATCGACTGCAGCAGCGTGATCAGGATAACGCCGGCCACCGTACCGAGGTAGCTTCCGCGACCGCCAAGTATCGACGTGCCGCCGAGCACCACCGCCGCGATCGCCGGCAGCAGGTACGGGTCGCCCATCGCCTGGGCGGCCTTGCTGGCGTAGCCGGCGAGCAGCACGCCGCCGAAGGCCGAGAGGCCGCCGGAGAGCGCGAATGCCGCCATCACGACCATGCGCGTGCGTGCGCCGGAGAGGTAAGCGGCGCGCTCACGGTTGCCGATCGCGTAAACCGTGCGGCCGAAGGTCGTGCGTGTCAGCAGGAAGACGGCGGCGACGCCGACCGCCACCCACACCAGCAGCGCATTCGGAATGCCGAGCACGCTGTGGCCGGTAGCGATGAAGCGCATCGCCGGCGACGATGCATCCTGCGGCGAGAACCCCCCGGTATGCACGACCATCAGTCCTTGCGCGACCGCATTGACTGCCAAGGTAACGACCATCGACGGGATGCGTAGGAACGCGACGCCGACACCGCTGACCAGGCCCAGCGCAATTCCGCAGGCGATGCCCATCGGAATTGCCATGAACTCGCCGAGCGGTCCCCAGCCAGTAGCGGCCGTCGCCATCATTCCGCCGACGGCGACGACCCAGGGCACCGACAGATCGATCTGGCCGAGCAGGATGACGATCATCATTCCGGTCGCGATGACGCCAAGAAACGAGGCGACCTTCAATTGCTGCAGCAGGTATTCCGGCGACAGAAAATTACTCGAGTAGAGACTGCCGATCAGTAACACGATGACGATCCAGCCGAAGGCCCAGGCAATGGCCGGGTCGACGCGCCGACGTACGCTGTCAAACACGCTGCACAACATGCCAAATGGTGGTTTGGCCGGATCGGGCGCCTCAGCCATACAAGTCGAGCCGGTTGCGGATGCGCAGTAGTCGGACAGAGCCCAGGCAGACGGCTGCGACGAGCACCAAGCCTTGGAACAGCGGCTGCCACAAAGGTTCGACGTTGAACACAAATAGCAAGTCGCCGATAGTGCGAAACATGAGCGCTCCGAAGATCGCGCCGATCGCACTGCCCGAGCCGCCGAACAGCGACACCCCGCCCAGCACCACCGCGGCTATCGAATACAAAGTGTAGGTGCTCCCGTTAGCGGCCGACGCTTCACCGGTGTAGGTGATGAAGGTGAGGAAAACGCCGGCCACCGACGCGAGCAGACCCGACAGCGTGTATGCAACGAACTTGGCGCGGCGGATCGGCACACCGGACATGTAGGCAGCGACCTCGGAGGACCCGACGGCATACGCAGCGCGGCCGATCACCGAGCGCCGGAAAGGCAGCCATACGATCCCAACCAAACCAAGTAGCAGCGCCAGGCTTGCCGGCACGCCGCCGGGCAACTGGCCGGTGAGCGCATCGGCCAGCGAAGCGTTGACGTCGCCGCCGGGTACGCGTCTCAACGCGAGCGCAGCCCCGTAATACACCGATCCCGTGGCGATCGTCGTGACGATCGGCTGCAACCGCCCGTAAATCACGATGAGCCCATTGAGCGCGCCGCAGAGGCAACCGACGAGCAGCACGCCGAGCACGCCGACCGCGGTCATCAGCGGCGAGCCGACGACGATCCACGAGGCCAGGCAATTGGCGAGCACCATCACCATGCCGACCGACAGGTCGATGCCCGACGTGAGCACGACCAGCGTCTGCGCCATTGCGACGATCGCGAGCAGCACGCCTTTGTTGGCCGCGGTCGTCGCGACGTTGGCGTTAAGCCCCGCGGGATGGTTGGCCGCGTAGATCGTGAACATCACGACGAAGGCCGCGAACGCAAGCAGCGTTCCCTTGTGCTCGCGCACGCGATAGGACCAGTCGCCACTCACACCGAAGTTGCCTGCATCGCGCTGCCTTCCACGGATTCTGCAGCGATGTTCAAGGCGTTGCTGATCAGCGCGCGCTGGGTGATCTCGGCGCCCGTCAGTTCGCGTTTGATCGAGCCGTCGTACATCACGAGCACGCGGTCGCAACAGCCGACGAGCTCGTCGTAGTCGGTCGAATAGAAGAGGATCGCCGCACCCGCGCGGGCGAGCTCGCGCAGCAGCACGTACAGCTCCTGCTTCGTGCCGACGTCGATGCCGCGCGTCGGATCGTTTAGCAGAAGGATGCGCGGGGCCATCATCAACCACTTGCCGATGACGAGCTTCTGCTGGTTGCCACCGGAAAGCGAGGCAGCCTGCATTTCGGTGCCGTCGGTGCGCACGTTGAGCAGCCGCACGATCCGATCGACCGCGTCGCGTTCGGCCGTCCTGTCGACGATGCCCCAGCGCGACAGCGTACCGAGCGCAGCGAAGGAGAGGTTATCGCGCACCGACATCGGCAGCATCAGACCTTCGGTCTTGCGGTCCTCGGGGATCAGCGCCATCCCGATCTGTTTGCGCTTCGCGGCATGCGGACCCGTGATCGTGACGGGTTGTCCGTCGATCAGCACCTCGCCTGTCGTCGCTTGCAGCACACCGAACAGCGCCAACAGCAGCTCGCGCTGGCCCTGGCCATCGAGTCCGCCGAGGCCGATCACCTCGCCGGCGTGCAGCTGAAACGAGATTTGGTTGAGTCGGTCGGTCCAGCCAAGGTGTCGCACCTCGAGCACCGGTGCCCCATCGCTCGCCTCGCGCGCAGCACGCGACGGAAATGCGGCGTTGAACTCGCGGCCGATCATCAGCTCAACGATCTCATTGTCGGTTTTCGCGCCCGCGGCGAAACTGGCGACGCTGCGGCCGTTGCAAAACACCGTGCACTCGTCCGCCAATTCGACAATCTCGTGCATCCGGTGCGAAATGTAGACCAGCGCGAGCCCTTCGGCGCGCAGCCGCTTCAGGACGTCATAGATCCTGGTTACGTCGGCAGCGGTCAGCGCCGATGTGGCTTCATCGAGGATCAGGATGCGCGGTTTACGAGCAAGCGCTTTTGCGATCTCGACCATCTGCCGCCGCGACAGCGATAGGTCCTTGACCAGCGCCATTGGATGTATGTTGTCAGCCCCGGCGCGCAGTAGCGCCTCCTCAGCCATGCGACGCTGCGTTCTTCGGTCGATCAACCCGAAGCGACGCGGCGGGTTGCTGATTGCGATGTTGTCAGCCACCGAAAGGTCGGGGATCAGCGACAGTTCCTGGAAGATGCAGGCGATGCCGGCCGCATTGGCCGCGGCCGGCGACGCGAACGAGATCGGTTGCCCGTCGAGCAGCATGCAGCCTTCGTCGGGCGCGACGACGCCCGCCATGATCTTGATCAGCGTCGACTTGCCGGCGCCGTTCTCGCCAAGCACCGCATGGATGCGGCCGGACTCGATCACCAACGCGGCGTCATGCAGCGCGTGCACGCCTCCATAGCGCTTGGAGACGCCTTGCATGACGAACAGGCTCATATCGGTCCCCAGGCTACCCCGCACCTGCGGCTTGGCCGCAAAGACGATCCCCTCGACCCGCACCGCTAGATGCGGGAACCGGAGTCCCCGAACCCGCGTCTACTTGTTCGCTTCGCTCTGCCCCATGATTTCCTGCGCGGTGAAGTTGATGCCGCAGGTGGGAAACGCGTTGCCGACGAAGAAGTTGTCGCTCTGCGCCGGGTAGAAGTCAGACCCTTCCTTCATGTTCGGGTACTCTGCCTTCGCGAGCGGCAACTTCACCGATTGCGGCACGACCTTGCCTTCGAGCGCCGAGATCGCGGTCTTGATTGCCACCGCGACCTGCGCCGGCCCGGTGCCGGCCGACGCGCACTTGAGCCCCTGCGTGCCGTACTTCGCGCAGAACTTGCGAAATCCGTTCTCCGTTTCGCCGCCGAAGGGTACGAACGGATGCTTCGCGTCAATCATCGCCTGTACGACGCCAGTGTCACCACCTTGCGCGGTGATGGCGTCGAACTTCTTGTGCACGGCGATCGCGTCGGCCGTCACCTTCTGTGCCGTCGGATCGTCCCATTTGCCTATCACTTCGACCGTGTCCCACTTCTTGCCCGACGCCTTGAACACCTCCTGGATGCCCTCGTGCCGGTCGCGATCGACGGAGGTTCCCGAGACTCCGCGTACCTCGAGAACCTTGCCGCCGTTCGGCACGTTCTTCACCAGCCATTCGGCCCAATACTTGCCGAGGCCCTTCTGGTCGACGTTAACGTTGATCGCCTCTTCCGTGTCGAGAATGTTGTCGAACGCCACAAGCACGACGCCTGCATCGTTGGCTCGCTTGATGACCGGCCTGAAGGCTGCCGGATTCTGCGCATTCACCACTATCGCGTCGTAGCCTGAGTCGATGAAATTGTTGATCGCCGCAATCTGCGCGGCGACGTCTTCGCCGGTGGAGACGACCTTGAACTCCTTGAGCTTGGCCGCCACTTCGGGTTGCGCGGCATAGGCCTTGGCCGTCTTGATCATCTGAATGCGCCAGGTGTTGGCGATGTAGCCGTTGGCAAGAGCGATCCGGTAAGGTCCCTTTTTAGCGGGGTACTGGAACAACTTGGTATTGGTGGACCACGGCGCGAAGCACTGCGCATCGGAGTTCGGCAGCGTCACCACCTTCGGCGGCGCTGCCGTCGCCGCTCCGGCGGCAAGCAGTGCAATGGCAGCGGCAATACGGGTACGGTATGGCATCAGAGCCTCCTCGTGGTGATCAGTATGTGCGGGCTGTACCGGTGCGGTCCGCGGCGAACGCAATGGCGTCTTCTCAACCGCCCGACGCCGGAGCGCTCAAGAGCATACATTCGGTGCTGCAATCGTACAAACGGTGGGGACCGACTTCGCCAGAAACCGACGGGCTCCTCGTATTGAGTGTCCGCTTTCATTTCCATGTATGACCAGTTAGGATCGCGTTGACTCGGTCGATCGCGCCGCGCGGTTTGGCAAAGTTGCGATCGTCGTTGGATAGACTCGGCGCGGCCACCACCCGACATTGCGCACGTCGTCTCGATTTCACCGTAAGCAGTAACCCAGTCAAGGGCAAGTCTAGGGCGCCAATCAGACCAGCCCACCATCGCCCCCGGCCCACGGCCCGTCGTTGCGGGAGAGGGCACCCGGCGGGGACCTTTGACGTAGTCGTGGTTGCGATTACCGACGGAGGAGCAATTGAAGCTCTACGATTTCGAATTGTCCGGCAACGCCTATCGCGTTCGCTTGCTGCTATCGTTGCTGGGGCTCAAATACGAAGCGGTGCCCGTCAACCTGATGGAGGGTGAGCAGCAGCAGCCTCCGTTTCTGAGGCTCAATCCCCGCGGCCAGGTCCCAACGCTCGAAGATGGCGGAACCGTCGTCTGGGATTCGCTGGCGATTCTCGTCTATCTCGCACGCAAGTACGGCGGCGAGAAGTGGCTTCCGCTGGATGCGGAGAGGATGGCCGAAGTCATGCAGTGGCTGGCCGTCATGGAGAACGAATGCCTTTATGGCCTCGGCAGAGCTCGAGTGATCTGCAAATTCAAGCGCCCCGGCAATCTCGAGGAGGCGCAAGCGCTGGGGCGCAAGGGTCTCGATGTCCTCGAGCAGCGCCTGGCTTCGAACCCGTGGCTCGCGCTCGACTGCGTGAC
The DNA here is from genome assembly GCA_039934835.1 of Edaphobacterium sp. (SeqCode). Lineage (GTDB taxonomy): Bacteria > Pseudomonadota > Gammaproteobacteria > Burkholderiales > Casimicrobiaceae > PALSA-1003. The sequence continues at coordinate 5,630 of JBDTLK010000195.1, forward strand.
AATCGCCGACATCGCCTGCTTTCCGTATGTCGCGCTCGCGCCGGAGGGCGAGATACCGCTCGACGGCTATCCTGGCGTGCGCAACTGGATCGACCGAGTCAAGTCGCTGCCAGGCTTCGTCGCGATGCCCGGGATCTGATCCCGA
>JBDTLK010000196.1:0-5768 GCA_039934835.1 Edaphobacterium sp. (SeqCode)
GATTCGGTCAAAGTCCTGATGAAGCCGTCGCGCTGAGCGTGGAGACCAAAAGCGTGGACTACGTCATCGGCGTCGACATCGGAACGCAGAGCACCAAGGCACTCCTGTGCGACGCGCGCGGCCGTATCGTTGCGCAGCACGCGCGCAACTACCATCCGGACACACCGCAGCCAATGTGGGCGGAACAGTGGCCGGGTGTCTGGCTCGACGCGGTCGTCGAATGCATTGCCACATGCGTCGAGCGCGCCACGGCCGCGCAATCCGATTTCACCAGCGGTGCAGTTCGCGCGATCTGCATCAGCAGCCTCTATGGTGGATCCGGCATTCCGGTCGATGACAGCATCGAGCCGCTGCATCCTTGTCTCATCTGGCTCGATCGCCGCGCCAACGCCGAAGTCGACTGGGTTCGCTCGACGCTTTCGATGCAACGCCTTGCAGAGGTTACCGGCAACGGCGTCGATAGCTACTACGGTTTCACCAAGATGCTCTGGATCAAGAACCATCGACCGGACATCTGGAGCAAGACGCGATACTTTCTGCCGCCGAACGCCTTTGTCATCCACGCATTGACTGGCGAGATCGCGGTCGACCTGTCATCCGCGGGCAACATCGGTGGTGTTTTCGACATCAACGCGGGGACCTGGTCGGCCGAAATGCTCGACGCATTGGGCATTCCGCGGACCATGATGCCATCCAGACTTGTCGCGTCGAGCGACATTGTGGGCGGATTGACCGAATGGGCAGCAAGCCAGCTCGGGCTCGTCGCCGGCACACCGGTTGTGGCTGGAGGCGTCGATGCTGCGGTCGCCACACTTGCCGCCGGTATCGTGCGCCCCGGGCAGCACGTCGCCATGATTGGTTCGAGCATGTGCTGGGGCTACATCAGCCAAAACGTCGATGCACGACATGGCCTGGTCAGCATGCCGCACGTTTTCGGTGGCCCGCGCGATGCCTATGTATTCGGGGGTGCCATTACCGCCGGCGCCTCGGTGACCTGGTTCCGCGACAATTTCTGCCGCGACGATGCCGCTGCAGCACTGCGCAACGGAAGTGACATTCACGATTTGCTCGATGCCGCTGCCAGCACTGTGCGAACAGGCGCGGAGGGCATTCTGTTCCTGCCTTACCTGATGGGCGAGCGCAGTCCCATCTGGGACGGCAAGGCGAGCGGAGTATTTGTCGGGCTGAATCTCTACCACAAACGCGAGCACCTGTACCGCGCGGTCCTGGAAGGCATCGCCTTCGCGCTGCGCCACAACATCGAAGCCGGCGCTACCGCAACGCTGGAAGAAAGCCTGATTGTCGTTGGTGGGGCGGCGCATTCCACTGTGTGGATGCAGATCATCGCCGATGTCACTGGGCGTCCGGTTCTGACAATCGACCAGGAAGTCGAGGCTGCCATGGGGGCGGCGTTGCTGGCGGCGTACGGCACGGGACTGGTAAGTGCCGAGGATGTGCGTCGCGGCTGGGTCACGCTGGTGCCGCGTGCCACCCCCGAACCGCGCGCGACTCGGTTGTACGACAAGCTCTTCGCCATCTACAAGGCGCTCTATCCCGCCTTGAAAGCTAGCATGCATGATTTGCATGATCAAACCACCACGTCTCGCGACGCTTCCGGAGGCACGCAAGCACCTCGCGAATCGCAAGTCCGAGTCCAACCTGTAAGGAGTGTGCAATGAACGTCAAGCGTCATGTACTCGTCGCCACCGCAACCGCGCTGGTCATCTTGGCCGCGGTTGCCCCAAGTAGTTTTGCCGCTGACGGCAAGGGCATCACCATCAACATCGGCTACTTCCCCGTGGTTTCGCCGGTGCCTATCATGCAGTCGCAGCGTCAATTGGAACAGAAGGGCTATACGATCAACTGGGTGCCGATCAATCAGGGTCTGCCGGGTGCAGCGAGCGCGGTCGCGGCCGGCCAGCTCGACATCGCGTGGGGCAACAGCATTTCCGCCGTGGTCATCTTTTCGCAGTCGCCGGATGCGGCGCAGTTCGTCGGCCAGTCGTTCATCAACGCCAACGTCACTGTGGTTGCGGAAAAGAGCAACATCAAAAGCGCGAAGGACATCACTGGCAAGAAGGTCGTCGTGAGCGGCCCCAAGACGGCGTCCACACTGTTCTTCCAGATCGGTCTCAAGAAAGCCGGCGTTGACCCGATGTCGAACGAGTACTTCGTTTCGGGCACGGGTCCGGGGATGGTGGGTGTGCTCGATTCCGGCGGCGCCGAGGTCGTCGCGGGCTACGTTCCCTATGTCGCCGACATGGTGTTGAAGAAGATCGGCCGGGTGCTGTTCACCGGCTCCGACGCGATCGGTGGGCCGGCTCCGGGTGACGGCTTTATCACGAGCACCAAGTTTGCCAAGGAGCATCCGGAGGCGTTGAAGGACGTGCTGCGCGCGCAGTTCGCGGCGACCGACTTCATCAAGTCCAATCCGGATGAGGCGTACAAGGCGATGGCGGCATTTGCCAAGGTCGACGAGGCGGCAGTGCGCTACTCGTTCGAAAAGAACCTGATCGGGGTCGCACCGACGTATGTCCCGGATGTCGCCGGTATCGTGTCGACCGTAGCGATCGCGCAGGAGCTGGGCTTTGCGCCCAAGGGCGTGGATCTCCCAACCTACGCAAAGAAATTCAACAACACTTCGTTTGCCGAATCCGTCCTGAAGAAATAGGCAGGGTCTGCAGCGATGCGTGAACAGTGACGATGATGTCCGGCAGGGTTCGAGCAACCACGACCGCTGACGCTGCGCAACGTCGCCTCGACCCGCGGGTGTTGGGCTGGGTTCTCGGCGCGGTCGGCGTTCTCGGTGCCCTTGCCGTGTGGACGTTGCTTGCGTATGCGCTGGCGGGCGGCGGAGGGGTCATCAGCCGCCTGCCCAGTCCTCTGTTGGTCGCAAAGAATCTCGTCGCATACGTGACCGGCGACTTTGCCCAGGACCTCGTCGCGAGTCTGAAGGTCTTCGTCGTCGGGTGGTTGGCAGGGGCCCTTTGCGCGACCGTAGTTGGATTACTGCTGGGGCGCGTTCATTTGTTGGGCAATGTTTTCCTGCCGGTGGTCGAAGCGATCCGTCCGGTCTCCAGCATCGCCTGGGTGCCGCTTTCGATCGTATGGTTCGGCTTTGGATTCACGAGCAAGGCCTTCCTGGTCGGGCTTGCGGTGTTTCTGGTCGTGATCGTCTATGCGGTGGATGGCTGCAGCCGGATTCCGGCGGACCTCTCGCGAACCGCCACGATGCTGGGAATGAACCGCCGGCAGACCTTCTGGAATCTGATTCTCCCGGGTACGCTGGCGGAGGTGTTGATCGGTGTGAGGGTGTCGCTGATGTCAGGCTGGGGAACGGTCATTGTGGCGGAGCTGGTTGCCGCGAACTCGGGCCTCGGCGCACATCTCATTTCGGTGCAACAGAGTTACGACGTGGCGGCGATTGTCGCCACCATGATCTGCTTCGGCCTCACTGGGTTTGTGATGAATGCTCTGTTCACACAGATTGAGATGCGGCTGCTGCCGTGGCATCGCGGGCAAATGGACTTGCAACAATGAACGCGGCCGGTGCGGACCGCGTGGTGTCGTAATCATGGCCGGCGAAGCCATCGAATCAAGTCAGGAACACCCGCACTATCGTGCGCGTGCCGCGAGAGTGTTGCGCAATCGGGTGCTACTGCCGCTGTTCGGCGTATTTCTGGTCGCGGTGGCGTGGCAGGCCACGGTCCTCATCTACCGCTTGCCAGTGGTCGTGCTGCCGCCGCCGTTGGCGGTGGTTGAGACGCTGGTCGAATTGAGCGGTACATTGGCGTTCTGGCGCGATGTCGGCATCAGCCTGTACGAATTCACTGTAGGCTACCTTTTCGGTGTCACTTTGGGTGTCAGCGTTGGCATGCTGATGGGGGAGTCCCGATACTTTCGCATGATCGCGACGCCAGTGGTCGAAGCGCTACGATTCATCGTCCCGTTTGCCTGGATCCCCTTGGTAATCCTCTGGTTTGGAACGAGTTACACCGGCAAGATCTTGCTGGTGGGCTACGCGGTCTTCTTTGTCATGGTGGTTTCTACGGCGCGTTCGGTAGCGCAGGTCGAGCCCACGCTGACGCGGGTGGGCACCATGTTGGGCATGGGCACATGGGCCCTTGCGTTGAAGGTGCATCTGCGCGCGGCGGCGCCGACCATCGCGAGTGCGGCGAGAGCTGCCGCCGCCATCGGATGGATCGCGGTCGTGGCCGCCGAGTACATCGGCGCCAGCGCCGGGCTCGGTGTCATGATTACCAACGCGGCGTCGTCGCTGGCGACGGCGACGGTGATCGCCGGAATGATCGTCATCGGCCTGGTTGGGGGCGGTGTGAGCGCACTGATAAAATGGCTGTCGCGCTCACAACTGAATTATCGATGACAACGCATTCCGCGATTGACACAGGGTCCAAGCGGAACCAGCCATCCACGACTCAGAATGAGGAGAGGAGTCGAATGGATACTCCGAATGGGGAGGGCGTCAACGCGGTTTCGGGCGCTGAGTTGGCTTTCGAGAACATCGTTCACGATTACGTGACCGGCAGCAGGAGAACCGAGGTTCTCGATGACGTGTCGTTTCGCGTTGCGCCGGGCACGGTAGCGTGTGTGGTCGGACCATCGGGCTGCGGCAAGAGCACATTGCTGAGCCTTGCAGCCGGACTCCAGCGCCCGTCGCGGGGGCTCGTCACGTGGGACGGTAACCAGGTCAATTTGGGCCGGAATAGCCATCTGGGCATGGCGTTCCAGCAACCCGGTCTCTTTCCCTGGATGAGCGTGCGCCAAAACGTCGCGATCGGACTCACTACGCGCGGACAAAGCAAACGCGATGCGCGACGAGTCGCTGACGAGTTCCTCGACACTGTCGGCCTCACGGATTTCAAGGACGCGTATCCATACCAGCTATCGGGTGGAATGGCGCAGCGGGTGGGAATTGCGCGCGCGCTCGCGCTTCGGCCGCGTTTGCTCTTGCTGGATGAACCGTTCGCCGCTGTAGACGCGTTTACGCGTCTCAAATTGCAGCAGGAATTCAAGACTCTCTTGAAACTGAATCGGCCCACCGTGCTGTTTGTCACGCATGACGTCGCAGAAGCGATCTTGCTAGGGGACGTCATCGTCGTGATGAGTCAGCGTCCCGCAAGCGTCGAGCGCATCATTCCAGTAAGTCGGGAAGACCGCAATCGTGCGAGCCCGGCGTATGCGCGAAAGCTCACCGAGGCACTGCAGTGCCTGGGAGTAAAAAGCGATACCGAGGTAGGCTGACGGCAGACTTAGTCGGGTGGCGCTACCTTGCCGTCCGTTGCAAGTTCGGCGACAGCACGACGAACTTCACTAGGCAGAAGAGGTTTCTCGATCACCGACGGCCTCTCTCGGAGACAAACTCGCGCAATGCCGAGGCAAGGGTATCGCCGGTAACGAAGACCACGCGCCCGGTCCGACCAGGCCAACGCTCTTCGATTGCGTAGTAGAGCGCTGGCCCATCGCGATCGGGCATGCGCATGTCCGTCATGATCACGTCGTAGTGCTCCGCTGCCATGCGCCGCAGCGCCTCGCGGCCGGAACCGACGGAGACTACACGATGCCGCGCACCGGCCGTGCTTGCGGCGTCGAGCACCGCCGGCCGCGTCACGGCACTGCCGCCGTCCCGCGCGCCGCTAGCGCACGCAAAGGGGGCGCAACAGAATCCGCATGCAGCCGAGGGCTCCTGAGGCGCCGCTGAAAACGCGGCTTCGTTGCGCTTGTCACTTCGCGGAAAGGGTTACGGCGAA
>JBDTLK010000197.1:0-5763 GCA_039934835.1 Edaphobacterium sp. (SeqCode)
GTTCCCTGAAGCTGGGTTGTGCCGGAGCCTTGCGCGGTCGCTTTGCCAGTGCCGGCGGGACCGCTCCTAGCGATGCTGCTGACTCTCATGACCTCGCCCTTGATTGTCCCCGTTGCCGAGATGCGCTCGCCTCTGGCAAGTACGTCGACGCCGATTCCGGCAATTGCAAGACTGTGTCCGTCGTCCATCCGCAGGCCCAGGTAGCGCAGGGAGAGCCCGGTGACCTGGTTTTCGACGTCGAGTTCGGTGACTGTCCCGGTCGCGGTGACGGCAGAGGCACTGGACTGGGTCGCGGTCGCGGGAAGGGTGTTATGAGCGGCGGCGGGAGGCGTGGCCGTCGCGGCGAGGAACGCCGCAAGCAGTATGAGGGGGATGAAACGTTGACTTGTGGTAGACATGTCTTCTCGATTGTTTGCCGGAGGAGCATCGCGCTGACATAAAGCGTCGCCAGCTGTGCAGAGCAGCAATGCTAATGACATAACGGGCGGTTGCCAAGGAAAACAGTGTTTCCAGGGCTAGAGAGGTGTTGCGGCACCTGGAAATTTGCCGGTAGCCGAGTAAAACCGCGCCGGTTTTAGCAAGTAACGCCTGCGGAGGCCTACCTGCCCACACTGTGTGTCGGGTGCAGCAGGTGTACGACGATGCGGCTACCGATGCTTAACGATTACGCTGTTCGACATTTGACTTATTGGCGTCCCAGCGTAATCGAAAGTGCGCACCCTTATTGGGGTAGCTGGCGGAAAGCGAGCGACGAGCAGTCCGCCGGCTTGGACTGCCGCAACGGACAGCGTCCAATGGGCACGCCTCCCCCAACGAAATGTCTTTGACGAACGGTCGGTTCGTAGCGGCCGCGCATAGGTGATGCACGCGCATTGTCATGAGGAAATACGTGAGCTTGCCTTCGGCATATATCCCAAAAATTGCGCAATTGGCTGGAGCCTGCGCCGCGGCGAGCGCGTATCCGAGCACACCGACAAGAGCACTCAGGATTCGAGACGCGTCAATTGCCTTGCGGAGGTTTAATCCGGCGCCTCAACCAATCCACAATTCGCGTAAGCGTATGACTACCCAGCAGCGCACTAGCAATCGGAATGAATACCGCGCGCGTAAACTACAAAAACGCAACGGTTCCGAGCAAGGCTAATACTGTTACCGAAGTGTTGCGAGTGGAAATTGGCGATTTGGTCCGCTGCAACGGCGATACCATTCTAGGCTCAGCGTCGCGTTCTCTGCTCTGTCACATTTCGCTCCGACATCAGATCCCGGCCCCGGGCAACCCACCGCAGAATCGTAACGGTGCGGTGGCGGATTTCGTCGGCAAATGGAGGAGGGTCAGCGCGGGCAAAACTTATGACAGGTTCCCAAGTGAGCGGAGAAACTCGCCGTACTCCGAAGATTTATCAAAGAACGCGTGCGCGCCACTATTCAGGCAGTGGCGTTTATATTCCGGGTAAGCGAAGTTCGTGAGCACTACAATATGAGGTCTGGAGGAACATCCGCCATCCGCGGTTCGGCGCAGAACCTCCAGACCCGTTCCGGCCCTCAGGTTTAGATCGGTAATCACAATATCTGGACGTAGGCGCGCGATTGCTGCAATCGCCTCGTCTTGTGTTTCGGCACTGCCGACAACCTTGAGCCCTTTCATGAGCGCAACGTCATCACATATTCGTTGGCGAAGGGCAGGAGAATCTTCGACAATGAATACGCGTTTCGGCACCGTGCCGAAATCACGTTGACCCGTCCGACCCGCTGAAGGAATGCTTACCATAGTGGGACAATGGCCTTCAGGAGGTATTATTGCCATCAGATAAAGTGCCGCCTATCTGTAGGACAATCAGAGAATGGAACCTGGAATTCTCGGGTTACTATTCATCGTCCTCTAAGGTGTCGGTTTCTCGCATCGCCGCAAGCTGAATTAACCTGTCACGTTTTCATCGAGGACGCGCAGTCCGGGTCGTCACTTCGTCACCCGCGTATCACGCTACGGCGATATTGGACGGCAGCGTGGGCGCCTTCAATTGACACGGCCGCTTCGCGCCAGCTAATCGCGCACGTGCGCGCTGGGTGCGGCACACTTCGTACAACTGCAAAACTATTCGGAGCGGGCGCCGGCGCCGGGGCATCGGCCGCCGCCTGGCAGAACGTTGAGGCCAGAATCGCGGCCGCGGTCGGCTGGGATACGCCGGCATTCGACCGGATCGAAGGGCGCGCCGTCGCGGCGATTGCCTGACGACCTACTGGAGTTGCCCCGGTTTCGCGGACTGGTTAACGCTTGGGTCTCAAGCGGTTTCTGGGGTTGCGATGGGATGGTCCGCGGTGGCTGATTCTCCGTTGGCATGACTACTTTCGAAACTGTTCGGGGAAACGCCGCCGAGTCCGGAATGGCGCCGCCGCGGGTTTACCAGCCCTCGATGTAGGGAAACACCCGCCATGTGCAGCGCGCTTGCAATGGATCTACCGCCGCTCCTCGATGGACCCTCACCCGGGCCGTGGATGTTCTCTCGCGCGATGACGACGAGCGATAGATTACGTTAACAGAGGACAGTTTACGGCCTATAGATAAAAATATGTCGCTGTCGCGTCGTATTGAACGCGCTGCCGCCCATCAGCACGCGGCCATCAGCGAGCGCGCACAGACTGTTCATCAGGAATTCCGTAGCGGGCACATTGGGGCGCGCAGCGTCCGCTACCCACTTATCCGTTGCGACGTCGTAGACCAGCATCGCATCTATCACGCCTTCCGGTCCGAGAATGTGCGGCCAGACGACCTTCGTCCCGGAGCCGGCGAGTAAAGTACTCTCCGGCGTGCTATTCGCGACCGGCGGATCGGCAAGACGTTGCACAGGGCCGCGCGCATCGATGTTCCACCGATAGAAGCGCACCTGTATCGGCGCCCCGCTGGCGAATTTGGTTTGCGCCACGAAGTACACATAGCGCCCCACGATACACGGTAACGATTGGTCGACGTAGGTTTGGAACGTGCCATCAGCGCCCGGCCAAGGCGTCGTCGTAGCCTTGCTCCAATCGTCGATGTTGTAATCGCGCACGACCGAACCGAGCGTTGCTGATTCGCCGACAGCAATCCATCGTCGCGTATGCGCGTCCATGCAACCGCCGCGCATCATGCCGGTTCCCCACTGCAACCCATTGTCGACGGTCCAAGTCCCGTCCGCATGGTGTGCCCACGCGCCAGCCGGAGGCGGAGGCGATTCGCTCAGAATTCCGGGAATCAACAGAATGCGCGATTTCAGCGCGTCCCATGCAATCCCCATCGTGTCGGGACGCTTGGGTTTCAAACCCGCTTTCGCGTAAGTCTCGCGCAGCGTCCATGTATTCGACGCCAGGTCGAGAGTGAACGCGTCTTGTCGATACGAATCCACATACGGCGCGCCGGTAAAATCGCCCGCATACGCCGCAACCTTGCCCGGCGCGACTTCGACCATTGCCACGTGCTTAGTCGTCTGCCCGTTCATGAACGGCGCGACCGCATGGCCATCAGAAGGCATCGGCGGCATCGACAGCACCGTATACTTGCCGCTAGTGGTCGGTGGCGAGCCAGGCGTGCTAGTCCCACCGCCGGATGGTCCGGGGTTGGGCGGCACGATGCGCATGAGAGCGTCTCCGCGCACCATGGCGGGCACCACGCCTAGCGCGAGGATGGAGCCTAGAATGCTGCGGCGGGTGAGCATTTTCGTATCATGGTCTTTGCAGGGTGCGCCGCTCGGTGGCCCGATGGTTCGGTCGATTGTTCGGTTGGCGCGATTGTTCGGTCGCCGTACCGTCGTAAATCATTGACTGGCGTCCCCAGCGAGATTCGAACTCGCGTTACCGCCGTGAAAGGGCGGTGTCCTAGGCCTCTAGACGATGGGGACGAGGCGGTGCCGGGAAGTGGTGATGGTGGAGCTAAGCGGGATCGAACCGCTGACCTCTTGCATGCCATGCAAGCGCTCTCCCAGCTGAGCTATAGCCCCACAGCAACCTGTAATTATAGCGGTCGGCGGGTGGCGCTGGCAAACGACCCCCACGTAGCGGGCCACTGCGCCGAGCATCATGCCTTTTCCGCTATCATCGGCTGCCGTTTCTTCCAGGCCGCCCATGCCTCTGCCGCACCCCGAAACATCGTCCTCCGCAGACCTGAGCGACCGCGTGGTGCTCGTCACCGGCAGCAGCGGCGGCCTGGGCCGGGCCATCACGATGGCTTGCGCCGCGCGTGGGGCGACCGTGGTCCTTCACGGCAGAGTCGTGCGCAAGCTCGAAGCGCTATACGACGAAGTGCTTGCCGCCGGGCATCCCGAGCCGACTATTTTGCCGCTGGATCTGGCGACCGCAACCGCCGAAGATTTCGCCAACGTCGCCAGCGCGCTGCAATCGCAGCATGGGCGAATTGACGCCATCGTGCACACTGCGGTACAGCTCGGTTCGCTTGGCCCGATCGAACATCAGGCCTTTGAGGCCTGGCTGTCGACCATGCGGGTGGACCTGCTGGCTCCGTTCGGGTTGACGCGTGGACTATTGCCATTGCTGCGCGCGGCGCCGGACGCGAGCGTGATTTTCACGCTCGACACGCGCGGCGAGGAGCCCAAGGCCTATTGGGGAGCGTACGCCGTCGCCAAGGCAGGATTGTCGGCGCTTCTCGCGATTCTCGCCGACGAGTGGGAGCACGCGCCGCAGCTACGCGTCAACGGCGTGGTCCCGGGTCCGATGCATTCGCCGCTGCGCCTGCAAACGCATCCAGGTGACGATAACGCGCGCCTCCCGCTGCCGGAGGCCTTTGTCCCGCTCTATCTGTATCTGCTCGATGGCCAGCCCAAAGCCGAGAGCGGCCACGTCATCGACGCGCAGGCGTGGCTGCAACGCCGCTGACGCGCGCCTCTGCCAACGCTGTCGCATCGGCGGGCTGAGCAGGTGGAACGCGGCCCAGTCGCAGCTGCACACGCAGTCGGCGGAAGTCCTCTGCCGGCAGCATATCGGGCAAGATCGCGACGGTGCGTAGCCTGCACGCAGGCGGGACGCGGACCACCAGCGTAGTCAATATAGCGCCGACAAACGAATCGCCCTGCACCACACCTTCGGCGGCTATACCGCCTCTTTCGACCAGGGACACCGTGAGATCCGGCCGCAGCGTGAAGGCGATGATCGCGCGGCGCGCGCTGCGCAGCGCCCAGGTCCGTTCCAGCGCGATGCCGTAAACGCCAAGCGCGATCACCGCTGCGCCCCGCAGCCACGCGCTGCCCGGCAGCCACGCCACCAGCGCGGCGGTCGCCACGATCGACACGAAGATCAGCGTTGCGGCAAGGCGCGACGACTCGAGCGCAATGGTCAACGACGTTGCGGTCTTCACCGGCCAATTGGCCCACGCGCCGCCCCAAACGTCAATCAGACGAATGGCTGAGGCGACGACTCAGCCGGGATTCTTCTTCGCCAGTGCGAGCCAGGTCTCCAGCACCGTGTCGGGATTGAGCGAAATGCTCTCGATCTTCTGCTCGACGAGCCACTGTGCCAGGTCAGGGTGATCCGACGGCCCTTGGCCACAGATACCCGCGTACTTGCCGGCCTTGCGGCACGCCGCGATTGCCATTGAGAGCATCGCCTTGACCGCGTCGTCGCGCTCGTCGAAGGTCGATGCGATCGCGCCGCCGGCATCGCGGTCTACGGCGAGCGTCAGTTGGGTCATGTCGTTCGAACCGATCGAGAAGCCGTCGAAGTGCTCGAGGAAACGGTCGGCGAGAATCGCGTTGGACGGTATCTCGCACATCATGATCA
>JBDTLK010000198.1:0-5732 GCA_039934835.1 Edaphobacterium sp. (SeqCode)
ATTCGCGCGCCTGACGGCGCTCAACCGCGCCTACAGCGGCAAATTCGGGGTCCCGTTCATCATCGCGGTCAAAGGACTCGAGCGCACCGCCATCATCGCGTGTTTCGCGGCGCGGCTCGACCGTGACCGCGCCACCGAATTCAACGAAGCGCTGACGCAGATCGCGCGCATTTCGAGGTTGCGGCTGGCGCTGCTAGTGGAATTCTGAGCGTCTTGACGCAGCATTGGCCGTGGGGACGGCATAACGAACCATTCTACCGGTTTCGCTTCGGCGTGCCGACCTTCGACCAACTGCCGAAGTGGCTTCACGCGATCGTGCACAGCGGCATTACGCTGGCGGCGATCAGCGCGGTGGTGCTCGACGTGCTATTCAACGGCGGCCGGTCGAGTGCCGATATCGAGCGCGAACTCGTGATGGTCGCGAGCGCCGGCGGCGAGCACTAGCCTAGCGCTTGAACAACTTCCCGAGGGCGCTGCCCACGTCACCGATGGCCTGCGCCGGCGCGCTCGCTGGCGCATTCGTCTCGGGTTGCGCCTTGGCGACATTTCCCAGCGCGATCTGGCACGGCGCACCGGGGTCGGCGCGCGCTCTCGCGAGCAGTTCCTGACCGAGCAGCGACATGCCGCCGGTGGCCGCCGCGGCTCCAATCGTCGCGATCGCCTTCGCCGACGCGACGCTGTCGACACCGACCACCGGCGCGCTGAACGGACCGTGGAAACGCACCAGCGACGCAATCTGGCTGATATCGAGCTTTATGCCCTGCCGAAACTGCGGCTTGATCGACAGGTCGAGCGTCTCGTTACGAAAATCCAGCGTGCCGCTGGCATTGGCGCCGACCTTGTTGGTTTCGATCGCGATGCTGCGATCGACCTTCGCAATGCCGCTGGCGAGCGGCAGGCGCACGACTGCGCACAGGATTTCAGTCGACGGATCGGATTTGCGAAACGGATTGACCGCATCCGCCAGGCGGTTGAACGCGACGTCCGAATTGTCGCTTGGGTGTCCAAGCGTCGCCGGGCCCACGATCATGGTCGCGTTGCCACTCGCGGTGCTGGCCCATTGCCGTTGCGAGGCGCCGCGCATGGCGAGATCGGCATTGACCGAAGTCTTGCCGCCGCGCACCTCACGCTTGACTCGCGCGACCGCGAACAGCGCCGCCAGATCCAGTCCCTTCGCGTCGAGATGAACGTTTACCACGGCGTCCTTGTCCCGACTGGCGTCGATCTTCAGCCGCGCCGACACGGCTCCGCCAAAGATGCCCGCCTGGACCACCGGCGCGTCGAGCACACCGTTGAGAACCGTGGCCTGGAAGCGCACATGATCGAGCTTGCGGCCATCGGTCAGCACCAGCGAATCGATCGTCCAATCGACACTGCCGTCGACGGTCTTGAGCGCGGACAAATCGATGATCTCCTCGCTGAAGATATATATCGATTTCGACGCCGCCTTGGCGACCGCGGGCGCCGCCTTGCCCGCGATGGGCAGATCCGCCAGCGAGAGCGTCGGTGCAACCAGTTTGGCGACAAACTTCGGCCGCGGCTTGGTCGGCGATATTGCCACCTGCCCGGTCACCCTGTTCTTGCCGACGCCGAGTTCGAGCGGATCGAGCGTCACGGTCTTGGTTTGCTCCTCGACACGTACCTGGGTGACGATCGCCGTCTGCTGGCCATTGACCTGGCCTTTCAGGCTGACCGGATACGGCCAGCGCCGTTGCACCAGCGTCGTCAGCGGCCCGAGATCGCCTTCGAGCGCAACCACGAAATCATCGACCTTGCCGCGGAAGCGCGCGCTGACCGGCGATTGCGGGTCGCGCGCGGTCAGTGCAAAATCCTCGATCGCCACCGTGGTCAGCTTACCGCTCTCGCCGTCGCGATAGGTCAGCGTGCCATTCTTGATCGCGACATCGCCGACGAAGAATCCCCCGGTGGTAGCCGCCCCGACTGGCACCGCGGCCGGCGCACCTGCGGCGGCATCGCCGAACTGCCAGTTGCCGGTGCCCTTGGCGTCGGTTTCGAGCGCGATGACCGGTTCGATCAGCGACAGCGTCCGCACCTGGAAGTCGCGATGCAGCAACGGCAGCAGCGCCATCTGCACTTCGACGCGCTTGGCGGCGATCATTTGCGGCGACGTGGCCCATGGCGCATTGCTCAGGGTCACATCCTGCAACACAACTTTCGGTTCCAGCGACAGCTTGATCTCGATGCCGCCCTTGATGGCGAGGTCGCGGCCGGTCGCGTCCCTCACCCTGTTCTGGATCGGGCCGAGGAAGGTGTTGACGTCGATCGTCTTGATCGCGATCGCGACGCCGATCAGCAGAAGCAGGAGCAGCCCACCGCCAATCGCCAGGATCCTCCAGAACAGACTCATGCGGCGATTCTAATCCTTCCTCAGTTCCGTCGGGACGCTCCAAGGAACAGGTGCGCCCCCTGGGGGCAGCGCGCGCAGCGAGCGTGGGGGTCGTTGCACCCGGCGGAAATGACGGCCCGGCGAGATCGGCCGATCAGCGCAGCGAAGCGTTGAACTTTTCGAGCGCGACCGCGCCCGGAACGAGGTCGCGCTCATCGAGCTGCATCAGCGGAGTGGCGACGGTATTGAGCGCGGCGTGCAGGTCGGTGGCGTCGGCGTCGAGATACAGCAGTCCGGTGACGATCTCGCCCGCGGCATGGCGTTGCTGCAGGTAATCCATCGCCACCAGCCGATTGGTGGGATCGTAGTCCGCATGCAGCTTGCGCAGACGCAGCACCGATCCGTCGTGCTGCACGACATCGCGCACGCTGCCGGGCGCGTAGTCGGCGACGATTTCCTGGCGCATGGGCATGAAGTCGAGGCTGTTGACCGCCTCGTTGTGCTCGCGGACGTAGTCGTAGCTCTTGGTCGAGCCGGCGTGGTTGTTGAACGCGACGCACGGACTGACAATGTCGATGAATGCCGCACCCCCGTGTTCCACCGCGGCCTTGATCAGCGGTACCAGCTGTTGCTTGTCTCCGGAGAAACTGCGCGCGACGAAGCTCGCGCCGAGCTGCAGCGCCAGCAGCACTAGGTCGATAGGCGTATCGCTGTTCACGACACCGCGCTTGCTCTTCGAACCCTTGTCGGCGGTCGCCGAGAACTGCCCCTTGGTCAGACCGTACACGCCGTTGTTTTCGACGATGTACACCATGTTGACGCCACGGCGCATCGAGTGCGCAAATTGGCCCAGTCCGATCGACGCCGAATCGCCATCGCCCGAAACGCCCAGGTAAATCAGGTCGCGATTGGCCAGGTTGGCACCGGTCAGCACCGACGGCATGCGACCGTGGACGCTGTTGAAGCCGTGCGAGTTACCCAGGAAATAAGTGGGCGTTTTCGACGAGCAGCCGATCCCCGAAAGCTTGGCAACTCGGTGCGGCGCGATGTCGAGCTCGAAGAAGGCCTGGATGATTGCGCTGGAGATCGAGTCGTGACCACAGCCTGCGCACAGCGTCGACACCGAACCTTCATAATCGCGGTGAGTGAAACCGAGCGCATTGCGCGGCAACTCGGGATGATGCAGCCGGGGCTTGGCCAGATAGGTCACGGAGCCACCTTCCTGATCGGAGTCACATTGAACATGGCGAGTTTTTCGCCGATCTCACGCGCGATGAAGCGTGCAGTGATCGGCGTGCCGTCGTAGTGCAACACGGGAATGAGTTTGGCGGGATCGACGACCAGCTCGTTGACGAGCATCGAGCGCAGTTGCGCGTCACGATTCTGCTCGATGACGAACACCTGCGCGTGCTCGTTGATGAAATCGGCGACCGTATCGTCGAACGGGAACGCGCGCACGCGCAGCGTGTCGAGCCGGATGGCCTGTGCCCCCAGCGCTATCAGCGTCTCGTCCATCACCGGGCCGGTCGAGCCGAAATAGATCGCGCCAAACCGCGTCGATGCCGCCGCGTTGCGGCGCACCGGCGCTGGCAGGTATTTTTTCGAGTTCTCGAATTTGCGCAGCAGCCGCTGCATGTTGTCGACGTAGGTGGCGCCATCCTCGGTGTACCGGGCATAGCGGTCGCGGCTCGTGCCGCGAGTGAAATACGAGCCGCGCTTCGGGTGCGTGCCGGGATAGGTGCGATACGGGATGCCGTCGCCGTCCACGTCGAGGTAGCGGCCAAAGTCCTTGCCGGTCTCGAGCTGCTCGTAGGTCATGACCTTGCCGCGGTCGAGACGACGCTTGTCGTCCCACTTGAGAGGCTCGCACAACCAGTCCTGCATGCCGATGTCGAGATCGAGCATGACGAAGATCGGCGTCTGCAGGCGATCGGCAAGATCAAAGGACAGCGCGGCGAATTCGAAGGCCTCCTTAGGGTCGTCCGGAAAAAGCAGCACGTGCTTGGTGTCGCCGTGCGAGGCATAGGCACACGACAGGATGTCCGCCTGCTGAGTGCGCGTCGGCATGCCGGTGGACGGACTTCCACGCTGCACGTCGAACAGCACCGCCGGGATTTCGGCGAAGTACGCCAGGCCGATGAATTCCTGCATCAGCGAAATGCCCGGGCCCGAGGTGCAGGTGAAGGCGCGCGCGCCGTTCCACGCCGCGCCGATGACAATACCGATCGACGCGAGCTCGTCCTCGGCCTGCACGATGGCATAGCGGGACTTACCGGTTCCGGCGTCGGTGCGGAACTTCTTGCAGTGCCGCGTGAACGCTTCTGCAAGCGACGACGACGGCGTGATCGGATACCACGCGGCCACGGTCGCGCCCCCGTAGACACAGCCCAGCGCGGCCGCGCTGTTGCCCTCGATAAAAATCTTCTCGCCTACCGCGTTGGCACGCCGCACGCTGATACCGAGCGGGCAGTCGAGGTTGTTCTGCGCATAGGCGCGTCCCATATGCATCGCGTTGACGTTCGGCTTGAGCAGTGCTTCCTTGCCCTTGTACTGCTCGCCGATAAGTTCGGCGATGACTTCGGGCTCGATTTCCAGCAACGCCGACAGTGCGCCGACGTAGATGATGTTCTTGAACAGCTGCCGCTGGCGCGGATCGGTATATTCGCGGTTGCAGATCTCAGTCAGCGGCATGCCGATGACGGTGATGTCGTCGCGCGGCCTGGTTGCCGACAGAGGCTTGGTCGAGTCGTAGAACAGGTAGCCGCCGGGCTCGATCTCCTTCAGGTCCTGGTCCCAGGTCTGCGGATTCATCGCCACCATCAAGTCGACGCCGCCGCGCCGGCCGCGCCAGCCGGCTTCGGAAACACGCACCTCGAACCATGTCGGCAGGCCCTGGATGTTCGACGGGAAGATGTTGCGCGGCGCAACGGGAACGCCCATGCGCAGGATCGATTTAGCGAACAGCAGGTTCGCCGACGCCGAACCCGAGCCGTTGACGTTGGCGAACTTGACGACGAAGTCGTTGGTGCGCCGGATCGGCGCGGTCGCGCTCAATCCGCCGCTCCCAGCACCCTGTCCCGTCGCGGCGCGGGCGCATGCGCATCTCGCTTGCAGCGGTCGTGCGCCTGCGCGGGCAGCAACAGGAATTTCTGCATGTCCCAGGCCCCTGTCGGGCAGCGCTCGGCGCACAGCCCGCAATGCAGGCACACGTCCTCGTCCTTGGCCATGATGCGCCCGGTCTTGAGCCCGTCGGCGATGTACAGATCCTGGGTGAGATTGCTGGCAGGCGCGGACAGGCGCATCCGCAATTCGCTCTCCTCGCCGTCGCGCGTGAAGGTGATGCAGTCCATCGGGCAGATGTCGACGCAGGCGTCGCACTCGATGC
>JBDTLK010000199.1:0-5639 GCA_039934835.1 Edaphobacterium sp. (SeqCode)
ATTCGCACAGCGGGCGAGTACGGCCGCTGGTTGCGGCGTTAGTGTCCGCCACCACCTGAGCTGGCGGAGCTGTGCCGCGTTCGACCCAGTCCTCGAGCGCCTTGACCGAGTCCCACGCAGTTGCGAAAGCACCCGTGACGTGGCCCTGACCCGGGACCTCGTAAAAGCGCACGAAGCCGCTGACCTTGGCTACCGTCATCTTGGCCACGAGCCGATTGTAATAATCCTCTGTCGCGCGAGTGCTTACCAGCGCATCTGCCTTGCCGTGCATCATTAGAAGCTTGCCGCCCTTTCTCTGGAACGCCGAAAGGTCGGATAAATTTGCTTGCTGGGCAGTCGTCAGGAAGCTGACTCGTTGCTGAAAAATGCCCGGGTTCTGAGGATCGAACGTGAGCGCGCTATAGGCGGGATCCCGCGTTACAAAGAAACGCACCCACTGTTCGTAAAATGCGCCCCAATAAGGCTGGGTGAGGATCGAGGGATTCGACGGCGAATTGACGGGAGGCGTCGTTCCGAGATTGAGGACCCCGCGCGTATCGGAACCCGCGTACACGTTAAAGCCGGGATACTGGGTTTCCCCGCTTGCAAGCGCGTAGTTGAACGTAATCGCCGTGTTATAGGCGTTATAGGCGGCGATCTGAGCATCGGACAGGCAGGTGTCACCGGTGTCTGCGCCGCCAGGGCATCGAATCGTCGCCGGGTTAAATTGACAGGCGTCAACGTTGCTGACAAGACCATCCTGAACCCCATCCAACCCGTCGCATGCTGCTATCACGGAGTCATACACCAATTTCTTCTTGTTCTCATTCGGATAGGCGCCGGGCTGCGCGAAAGTACGCGACAGCCTGCCAAACTGAAGGTCGAGCGTTGCCGCATTCCATGCGGGATAAATGGAGATCGCCCCGTCGAAGTCCTGAGGCCAGCGTTGTATGACGATCAGAGCTTCGCGACCTCCTGTCGACTGGCCAATGAAATAGCTCTTCACCGGTGCCTGCGCGTATCGTTTCAACACCAGATAAATCGCCGCATCATGGGTCTTTTTCAGCGCGTCACCGTCGAAGTTGTTGAGCGCCTCGTCGTTGATGCCAAAAGATCCATCGCGACTTCCCCCCGCGTTGGCCTGATGGCCGGAGTCGCTGCCGAAGGTCACATATCCCTGACCCAGTGGCACAGGCTTGTCGACGGGCCCCAGAAATGCGTTGCCCGAAGTTGCTGGGATGCTTCCGTTATAGCCGCCGCCGCCTAACATCAGCGTCTTTGAGTTCCAAGATGTGGGCAGGTTGACCTGGAACTTGATGTCGAATGCCGATGCGTCTACCGGATGAATCACTCCAAGCACTTTGCAATACTCGCCGACGGTCGTCGGGGTGGCGCCGGATGGCGCGACAAGCTCCGCTGAGGTTACGGCACCACCACTAGTCGGCAGGTTAATGCTAGCGCCTGGAATGTTGGAGCCGTTGAGCGAAGCGCAAAGTTCGGCTGAACTCAGCACATTGGGAGAGCTACTTCCTCCACCGCAGCCGGATAGCAGCAACGTGGCCACGCCGGCGGCGGCGATGCCGCGGCCTGCGAGGGAGGACATGCGTAAATTCGCGATTCGTTTGCTCATGAAGGTCTCCTCTTGTTGACGAGTCGCGCTAGGCGTCACACTCCGACAGCGACTCGTAGATTCTCTTGATATTTTCCAGGCCGGCGTTGAATACCGCGCGCAGTGCTCTGGCTGCTTCGCGATCCGGTACACCGGACGCGATGAAGTTGCTCCACCAGCTGACAACCGAGGCGCCGTCGCCGGTATCGGTCACGCGAATTTCCGACACGCAATGCTCGACCGGCAATGGGCCCTCGACCAGCGAATACAGGTACATGCGTTCGGCATCGCTGACGTGCTCGAGGCGTTCAACCAGCGTTCCGCCGCTGATCGGGCCGACGCGGCGCATCGCCCTGTCTCGGCATCCGCGTTCGCTGCGACGCCGGCGCAGCTTTCGCATATCCGCCAATGACTTGGGCTCCGCGGCACGACACTTGCATACGTGCGTACCGGCCGCGTGCGGCGGCGTCGTCGCTGGCCGTCAGCGAAAGAGCATGGCCACTGTCTCGATTGAAACCCGAATCTGCGCGCCCGCGTCCCTGCTCTGGGACATGGTCGGCCGCTTCAACACGCTCGGCCAGTGGCATCCGCTGGTCCGGCGCAGCGACCTCCGCACCGGTGCGAGCCGGGCGGCCAGGCAGTATCGCGGCAAAGTCTTCGCTGGTCAGACGGAGGTTGTCGGACAGCATGGTCGCGCGCTCGAGCACGTTCTGCAGTTCGCGCACGTTACCCGGCCAATCGTGCTCGCGCAGCGCCGCGATGGCGTCGCCGGTAATTTCGCGGTGGGCCGTGCCGGTCCGGGTGGCGATCTGCTCGAGGAAGCAGTCGCACAGTGGCTCGATATCGGCGACGCGATCGCGCAACGGCGGCACGACGATTGGCAGGACATTCAGACGGTAGTACAAGTCCGCGCGAAATCTGGCTTCCAGTACGCGCTGCTTCAGGTCGATGCCAGTGGCCGCGATGATGCGCACGTCCACCTTGAACACGGTGTTGGAGCCCACGCGCTCGACTTCCTGATCCTGCAGCACGCGCAGCAGCTTGGCCTGCACCGGCAGCGGCATGTCGCCGATCTCGTCGAGGAACAGCGTGCCGCCGTCGGCGATCTTGAACTTGCCATCGCGGCCCTTGCGATCGGCGCCGGTGTAGGCGCCCGGTGCGGCGCCAAAGAATTCTGCTTCGAGCAGGTTGTCCGGTATCGCGGCGACATTGAGGGCGATGAATGCATTGCGCGACCGGTTCGATGCCGCATGAATCGCGTGGGCGAGCATCTCCTTGCCGGTGCCGGTCTCGCCAAGCAGCAGCACGGTCGCCTCCTGCTGCGCGGCGCGCCGCGTCTGGCGCTTGACCTCGAGCGAGCAGGCGCTGCCGCCGACGAAGCTGGACAGCGTGAAGCGCGTGCGCCGGTTCTGCACCAGCTTGCGCCGCGCGTCGGCGAGTTCCATCTGCAGGCTTGCGAACTTGGCGACGAGCGGCTTGAGGTAGTGCACGCGGTCGTAGAGAACGAAGCCGATTGCGCCGATCACCTTGCCGTCCTCGTCCATGATGGGCATTCGCGTCACGACCAGCGACTGGTCGCCGAACGCCATGATGTCAAGCAGCAGAGGTTGGCCGGTGCGCACGACCTCGCGCATGAGGCTGTTCGGTAGCACCTCCTCGACTTCCCTGCCCATCGCGTCTTCGGCGCTGGCCAGGCCCAGCGTCGCCAGATACTTGTCGCTGATCCAGACGATGCGGGCCTGCGCGTCGACCGCGATCGCGCCCTCGCACATGTTGTTCAGGCGTTCGAACAGCGAGCGCATCGCCAGACGCAGGATCGCTTCGGAATTCTTCAGGAAGCCCGCGGTCAGCGCCTTCGGCGGCTTGCCGTGAGGCGCGGCGAGCGCGCTCAGCGAACGCTGCCATGCATCGATTTTCATCATGATCGCAATTTCGCGCCCGCGCGTTGCCGCACGCGACGCCCTCCAGCAGAGCCGGGCGAATGGCACGCCCGAACGCGGCCGTCTGTGGGGGCGACCACCCCGCGCCTGTAGCGACGCGTTTCGCGCTAAGTGTAGCCGATGTTGCGATGCCATCGCAGCGGGCCCCGCCCCGGTGTGGACTTTGGCAAGCAGTAGTGCTTCGCTTATGATTGCGGGATGCCGCCGGCGCCCATGCCGCGCGGCTAGGTGGGCTAACCACCGCAGGCGTGCCCCTTCCAGGAGATACCCATCATGAAACGCATGGCGCGATTTTCGGCCTTCGTCGCAGCCGCTCTACTTGTCGGCTGCAGCGCGATGCAGACGGCGATGAACAAATCCGTGTCCTTCGTCGAACCCAAGGATGGCGCGACGGTGACCAGTCCGTTCAAGGTAGTCTTCGCTGTGAAGGGCATGGTGGTCGAGCCGGCGGGCGAGATCAAGGCCGACTCTGGTCACCACCACCTGCTGATCGATGTGGGGCCGATACCCGCCGGCGAAGCCATTCCCGTCGACGCCTCGCACCTGCACTTCGGCAAGGCGCAGACCGACGCCGATGTCACATTGCCGCCCGGAAAGTACAAGCTGACGATGCAGTACGCGAACGGCGCGCATGTCTCGTATGGCCCGGCGATGGCGTCGAGCATCAACATTACGGTCAAGTAAGCGCATGCGCGCTGCGAACAGTTGGCAACTGATTGCGGTGCTGCTCGCGGCCTTCGGCGGCGGTTGCAGCTCGCCCTCGCCAAGCACGCCATCGGCCACGATCGGCAACGACTCGGCGCAAGTCACCGGCTTCGGGTATTTCGCACCGGGAATTCACCAGGCGACAGCGAATCTCAAGTCCAAGAGCAACAGCAACGCGTATGGCGTGGTTACCTTCTACGAAAAGAACGGCAAAGTCAGCGTAGCCGCGTCGGTTTTCAATCTGAGCATTGGTCCGCACAGCATCTACATCCACGAGACTGGCAACTGCAGCTCTCCCAATGCCGCGAGCGCGGGGCCGGTCTGGCAGATTCCGGGAACGCCCCCGGGGACCAGGCGCGCGGGCCAGCTGCCCGAACTGCTGGCCGGAACGGAAGGTAATGCCGCAATGCAGACCATTACCAGCGGTCTCTCGATCGGCGATCGCAAGCCCACCGATCTCGTCGGCCGCTCGGTCGTGGTCCACAGTGCCATCGATCCCGATCCCAAGCCGCAATTCGGCGGCGTGCCCAACGGCTGGATCGCGTGCGGCGTCATCGTCCAGGGTGGCAGCTAAAGCGGAGACGCGAATGGGCATGCTTGCTGGCAAGAAAATTCTCATCACCGGACTGTTGTCCAACCGCTCGATCGCCTACGGCATCGCGCGTGCCTGCCAGCGCGAAGGCGCGACCTTGGCGTTCACCTATGTCAATGCCGACCTCAAGGAACGCGTGGTCAGACTGGCGGGGGATTTCGGCAGCGCGCCGGTGCTGCGCTGCGATGTCACCCGCGACGACGAGATCGCCGCGCTTTTCGAGTCGCTGCAGCACGAATGGGGCGGGCTTGACGGCGTGCTGCATTCGATCGCGTTCGCGCCGCGCGAGGCGCTGGCCGGCGATTTTCTCAACGGGATGACGCGCGAAGCCTTCGCGGTGGCGCACGATGTCAGTTCGTACAGCTTCGCCGCGCTCGCCAAGGGCGCTCGGGCGCTGATGCAGGGCCGGCACGGCGCGCTGCTCACGCTGACGTACCTGGGTGCGGTGCGCGCACTGCAGAACTACAACGTGATGGGCCTGGCCAAGGCCAGTCTCGAAGCGAACATCCGCTATCTCGCGCAGTGCCTGGGGCCCGAGGGCATCCGCGTCAATGGCATCTCGGCCGGGCCCATCAAGACGCTTGCCGCGGCGGGCATCGGCGGCTTTTCCAAGATCCTGCACTTCGTCGCGAAGACCGCGCCGCTGCGCCGCAACGTGACCATAGACGAAGTCGGCAACGTCGCGGCGTTCCTGCTCTCCGACCTCGCCAGCGCGGTAACCGCGGAGGTGACTTACGTCGATTGCGGTTTCTCCACGGTCGCCGCGGGCATGGCCGACGACTGACGCCGGCGCGAACGCGCCGGATACGCAGCG
>JBDTLK010000200.1:0-5343 GCA_039934835.1 Edaphobacterium sp. (SeqCode)
GCGGTGCTGCTGGGCGGCGCGACCGCGCTGCTGCCGATCTACGCGCGCGACATCCTGGGGACCGGCCCGTGGGGACTCGGCGTGCTGCGCTCCGCGCCGGCGGTAGGCGCGCTGTCGATGGCGCTGTTTCTCGCGCGCCACCCTCCTAAGCATCGCGTCGGCCGCACCATGTTCGCCGCCGTTACCGCGTTCGGCTTCGCGACCATGATCTTCGCCGTATCGACGTCGTTCTTCCTGTCGCTGGCCACGCTGGTCGTGCTGGGCGCCAGCGACATGATCAGCGTCATGATCCGCTCGTCGCTGGTGCAGTTGGACACGCCGGACGCCATGCGCGGACGCGTCAGCGCCGTGAATTCGGTATTCATCGGCACCTCGAACCAGTTAGGCGAATTCGAGTCCGGCGTTACCGCAGCGTGGCTGGGCACCGTGCCGGCGGTGCTCCTGGGCGGTGTGGGGACACTACTCATCGTCGTGCTGTGGATGCGGCTGTTCCCCGCGCTGCGCCGGCGCGACCGTCTGCTCGACGAACGCTGAGCGCGGAGTGTCGCAGCGACCTTTTTGCTCGGTCACGTAAATCCACTGTGCTGGCGCGCCAGCCGCGGCGTCGACTCGCTTGCCGTCGATCCCCGCGCCGGGTAGCTCGCGCCGCTAGTGGCAAACGGTGCCGGGCGCCACGAAGACCTGGCGCGTGATCGGCTTGGTCTGCGTGGCGCTGATGCCGCCGTCGAGAACCTGATAGGTGAAGTTGCCGCTGTTGCCGTTGCTGAAGGTCAGCGTCGCGGTGCCGACGGTAGCGCGTTGCACGGCGCTGCTATCGAACGGGACCGAGTTGAACGCCGGCCCGGAGGTCCTGATCAGCGAACCGGTGTAAGTGGCCGCCGCGGTCTGCGCCGCGGTCACCGAATACCAGAGCGGGTTGTGGTTGGCATCGTAGGTGAACCAGGTGGCGAAGATCGATGTCCCTTGGTGGGTCAGGTTGATACCCCAGCCGGACTCCTGCCCGCTGGCTGCCCACCACAGGTCCTGGTAGTTCGTCGCCGTGGTCAGGTCCGCCTGCGCGCCCCACACACAGGTAGGTACCGGCCCGAACACCTGCAGCTCAATGGACTTCACCTGCGTCACACTGTTGACGGTGTAGCCGAAGGTGCCCGTCCTCGGACCGGTGAAGGTCAGCGTGCCGGTGCCCACTGCGGTGCGGGTGACCTGCGACTGGTCGAACGGCATGGCGTTGAATGCCGGGCCGCTGGTCCGGTAGAGTGTGCCGCTGTAGATGCCGTTGGCGGTCTTGGTCGCCGTCATCGACAGCCACCACGCACTACCACTCGCGTCATAGGTGAACCAGGTGGCGAAGATCGTCTCGCCCTGGTGCGCGAAATTGATGCCCCATCCGGACTCGACGCCGCCGGTCGCCCACCACAGCCCCTGATAATTCGCGGCGCTGCCGCCGCCGCCGGCAAGCGCCTGCGCGGCCAGCACCGCCGCTTGCGCATTGACGATGCCCGCACCGCACGTCGTGGTGGTGCACGTCGAGCCCATCGGAAAAGCATGCGCACTGGAGGTGAGCACGGAGCGGACCTGCGCAGCGGTCAGGTTCGGCGCGACCGCCAGCATCAGCGAAATCACACCGGAGACGACCGGAGTCGCGGCGCTCGTTCCCGCGATCTGCGCCGTGCTGTCCGCAACGGGCACGGTGGTGCCGGAGTTGTCGAGGACGTAAATGAAGTCGTTGGCAATAACACGGGGATCTCCGCCTGGCGCGCTAATCGTAACCTGCGCGCCGAAGTTGCTATAGGACGCGCGGTTGCCCTGGCTGTTCGACGCCGCGACTGCGATCACCCCCAAGCAGTTTGCGGGCTCGCTGTTGGAAACGTTGGCCGTCTCATTGCCCGCCGCAGCGACAATCGCTCGCGTGCCGTTCGCGAGCGCCGCGTTGATCGCCGCCTGGGAAGTTACCAAGCACGCACCCTCGCCGGCCAGGCTCAGGTTGATGATCTGCGCGGGATGGGCGTTGGTGGGGACGCCGGGAACGTTGCCGCCGCTGGCCCATACGATCGCGTCAGCAATGTCGGAATCGAAGCCGCCGCATTTGCCGAGCACACGCACCGGCAGCACTCGCGCCGACCAGTTGATGCCGGTGATGTAACTGCCGTTGTTCGAATCCGCCGCGATGATGCTGGCGGTATTGGTTCCATGCCAGCTGCTGTTCTCGACGCTGCAGCCCTCGCCCCGAAACGGCCCGTCGATGTCGGCTTGCGTAACCCAGTCGCCGGGGTCGCTGGCGTCGGGATCGCGGCCGTCGCCATCGTTCGCGGTAGGAATATCGCCGATGAAATCGTAGCCGGGGAGAATGCGGTCGGCCAAGTCCACATGCGGCCGGTAGCCACTGTCGAGGACAGCCACGACCGTGTTTGTGCTGCCCGTGGTGATGTCCCACGCACCGACGGCGGCGATGGCATTGGCGGCGTTGCCGAGATACGTCTGTTGCGCAAACCGGGGATCGTTGGGAATCAGCTTCGGGTGCACGCGTCGGTCCGGCTCGGCATACTCCACGTCGGCACTCGCGGCGAGGCGCCGCGCGATGGCCCGCGCCTCGCGCAGCGGCACTGCGCTGTCGAGCGCGACGACGTGTGCGCCAAGCGCCATCGTCCGCACCGAGCGCAGCGTCACACCGCTCTCGCCGGAAAGCGCGGCGACGCGGCCCGACGCCGACAGTCTCTGCCGCGTCGCCGTCGCGCCGTCCCGGAACTTGACGATCAGCCGCTGCGTGGGGGCTTCACTGCCATCGTTGATCTCGACGGCGGCGGCGCCCGCTCGAAGCGGGAGGACGAACACCGCCGCGACCGCGGCCAACATTGCCGCCTGTCGGCACCCCCCGAGCAACCGCGTCGACTCAGACGTCAAGGTTGCGTACGCCAAGCGCATTGGCTTCGATGAAGTCGCGGCGCGGCTCGACTTGTTCGCCCATGAGCGTGGTGAAGATTTCGTCGGAGGCGATGCCGTCCTCGATCTGGACCTTGAGCAGGCGGCGCACCTTGGGATCCATGGTCGTTTCCCACAACTGCTGCGGATTCATTTCGCCCAATCCCTTGTACCGCTGGATCGACACGGCGTCGCGTGCTTCGGACAGCAGCCAGTCGAGCGCATCCTTGAAGGTCAGCACGGCCGCGCTGCGCTCGCCGCGACGCACCGTCGCCCCCGCGCGCATCATTCCCTGCAGGACTTCGGCCGAGGACCTGAGCTGCGCGTAGTCGCCGCTGGCGATGAAATCCGCGTCGATCCCCGTGGTGTGCGGCGTGCCGTGCCGCGTGCGCACGATGACCAGTCGTTCCTGCTCGGACTGGGTGTCGTAGCGTGCTTCTACCGTGACTTCGGGATTGGCGATGGCGCGAGCGAGGTCGCTGGCGCTGGTCGCGGCCGTAGCGGCATTGGTCAGGTCCAGTTTCACGCCGGTAAGCAGCGCGTGCAGCGCTGCCGCGTCGACTAGGCGCGACAGGCGATCGATCACCGCTTCGGCCAGCAGGTATTGCCGCGCGACGTTGTCCAGTGCTGCGATCGACAGTGGCGGAAGGCCGAGCCCCGGAATGAGCTCTGCGCCTTTGAGCGCGACCTTAAGCAGGTGCTGTTTCAGGTCCAGGTCGTCCTTCAGATAGTTCTCTTCCTTGCCCTGCTTAACCTTGTACAGAGGCGGCTGCGCGATGTAGATGTGGCCGCGCTCGACCAGGTCGAGCATCTGCCGGTAGAAGAAAGTCAGCAGCAAGGTACGGATGTGCGAACCGTCGACGTCCGCGTCGGTCATGATGATGATGCGGTGGTAGCGCAGCTTGTCGGCGTTGTATTCGTCCTTGCCGAAGCCCGTGCCGAGCGCCGTGATCAACGTAAGTATTTCCTGCGAACTGATGAGTTTCTCGAAGCGCGCGCGCTCTACGTTGAGGATCTTTCCACGCAATGGCAGGATGGCCTGAAACTTGCGATCGCGCCCCTGCTTCGCAGAACCACCTGCGGAATCGCCTTCGACCAGGTAGATCTCGCACAGCGCAGGGTCGCGCTCCTGGCAGTCGGCAAGTTTTCCCGGAAGACCCATCCCGTCCAATACCCCCTTGCGCCGCGTTAGTTCCCGCGCCTTGCGCGCCGCCTCGCGCGCCCGCGCCGCGTCGATGATCTTGCTGCAGATGATCCGCGCGTCGGCCGGGTTCTCGAGCAGGAATTCGTTGAGCTTGCTGCCGACGACTTCCTGCACGATCGGCTGCACTTCCGAGGACACCAGCTTGTCCTTTGTCTGCGACGAGAATTTGGGCTCCGGGACCTTGATCGAGAGCACGCAGGTCAGACCTTCGCGCATGTCGTCGCCGGTGGTCTCCACCTTCGCTTTCTTGGCAAGCTCTTCCTTTTCGATATAGCTGTTGAGGGTGCGCGTCATCGCCTGCCGCAGGCCGGTCAGGTGCGTGCCACCGTCGCGCTGCGGAATATTGTTGGTGAAGCACTGCACCGATTCCGCGTATGAATCATTCCACTGCATCGCGACTTCGACGATGGTGCCGTCCTTGTCTCCCACCGCGTGGAAGATCTTCGAGTGCAGCACGCTCTTGCTGCGGTTCATGTACTCGACAAATGCCTTGATGCCTCCCGAGAACGCGAAATTCTCGCTCTTGCCGTCGCGCTGGTCGACCAGCTCGATCTTCACGCCGTTGTTGAGGAACGACAACTCGCGGATCCGACGCGCCAGAATGTCGTAGTGATATTCGACTTGGCCGAACGTCGTCTTCGCCGCCATGAAATGGACTTCGGTCCCGCGGCGCTCGGTCGGCCCGACCAGCGCGAGCGGCGCCACCGGCACACCGTCGCGAAATTCGATCTGGTGCGCCTTGCCGTCGCGCCAGATCTTGAGCTTCAGCCATTCCGACAAGCCATTGACCACGGAGACGCCGACACCGTGTAGGCCGCCGGATACCTTGTATGAGTTCTGATCGAATTTGCCGCCGGCGTGCAGCTCGGTCATCACGATTTCGGCCGCCGAGCGCTTGAGCTCGTCATCCTCCTTCACGTCGGTGGGAATGCCGCGACCGTTGTCGAGCACCGACACCGAGTTGTCGGCGTGAATGATGACCTTGATGTCGTCGCAGTAACCACCCAGCGCCTCGTCGATGGCATTGTCGAGCACCTCGAACACCATGTGATGCAAGCCGGTTCCGTCGGACGTGTCGCCGATGTACATTCCCGGGCGTTTGCGCACCGCCTCAAGGCCCTTGAGGATCTTGATGCTGTCCGCGCCGTAGTCGCTGCCGTCGTTCCGGGGCTTGGGATTCGGTAAATTCATTCGCTTTTTTCTCGTTGTAGTGCGCCGTC
>JBDTLK010000201.1:0-5340 GCA_039934835.1 Edaphobacterium sp. (SeqCode)
GCGATCGCCGAGATCGTCACCGCCATCGCCGGAATCTGCAGGAAGATGTTGGCGAGCGACGCGATGATCAGCAGGATCACCCCGATGAACAGGAACTTGCCCATGAAGCTGAAATCGCGCTTGGACACCGTGGCGATGGTGGCCATCACCAGAAACACCGCCGCAGTCATGCCGCCGGCGAGCGCGACCAGCTGGCCGCCATTACGCAGCCCGGCCGCGTGCTGGAGCATCGGCGCCAACATGACGCCGGCGACGAAGGTGAAGCCGAAAACCGCAGCGATGCCCCACGCGCTGTTGCGCAGCGCCGAGACCACGAACAGCATCCCGAACATCGCGCCGAACATGAGCAGCGGCGCCATAATCGGCGACGTTTTGTAGAACGCAGCGAAGTCCATCGAGGAGCCGACATACGCGCCGAAAATCGTCGGCAGCATCGACAGCGCCAGCAGCCAATACGTGTTGCGCAGGACGCTATTAGCGACCGGCGTGACCGTCGAGCCCGACCCGGTCGAGCCCCAGTCGGTCGGCGCGCGTTGCGCGTTCTGCAGGGGGACAGGTTTGAGTTGCGGTTCCATAGTGTTTTACCCTTTGCCAAGGCGACGGAATGCCGTCACTCCGTTAGACTAGCAGATATTCCCAAGGTTTCAACCTTCGAGACCTTTTCGCTACGACCCCCAGATGGGGCTGGAGGGGCGAAAAACAAGGGATGGGTGGCAGAGCGGTTGAATGCACCGGACTTGAAATCCGGCAAGGGCGCAAGCCCTTCGTGGGTTCGAATCCCTCCCCATCCGCCAGACTCACCGCCGCCAGCGTCCGCCAGCGGCCATATCTTCCGGATTCTCTCTATGCGGAATCCGCTCACTGGACATGCCATCACGTGGGCAAGCGACAACACGGCGGTGGCCACTGTCGATTCGACCGGATTGGTCAGGGCGGTTGCGTTGGGCCAAGTAACGATCAGAGCAACGAGTGACGGGCAAACGGGGACGGCGGTGCTCGTCAACGCGACCGGTGTTGTGTTCGCGAGCGTGACCGCCGGAGGTCGCACACGTGCGGCTTGACTCCCGCTCGCCGCATATTGCTGGGGCGACAACAGTTCGGGTCAGCTTGGCGATCGCACCACTGCCAATAGCGCAACGCCAAGACTCGTCGCCGGTGGACTCACAGTTGGGATGATCAGCGCGGGTGACAGCCATACTTGTGGCGCCACAGCGGCCGGCGCTGCGTGCTGCTGGGGGAACAATAGCGCCGGTCAGCTCGGAGACGGCACCACGAGTAACAAGTCGAGCCCAGTGATTACGGTGTTTGCTGCTCCGACAGCGAATGCGGCTCCCTACGCCGTTGTGGCATATTTATTAATATGACAACTGCCGGAAACGTTGTTTTCGCTTTCGAAAGCGCCACCACGATCTGTCACTATTGGTCGATCGGATGACATTGATCAATGCGGATCGCAGTGTCTTGGCATTGACGTGACCGCCGGACAACCCGCATACCGCTTAGCCGCTGCTATCCCGCTACGCGATCGAAGCGGCGTCTAGGCGGCTGGCGCAACCGCGCTTAGGAAAGTTTCCGCATCGAAGACAGGAAGTCGCTGTATTCCGACGTTTTGTCGAAGAACTCGCCCGCACCGTAGGTAAGGCACTGGCGCTTGTATTCAGGATAGGCGTAGTTCGTCAGGACGACGATATGTGGCTTCATCGGGCAAGGACCGGTCAATGTCCAACGCACAATGTCCAAGCCCGACCCCGCCTTCAGCGCCAGATCGGTGACGACAACGTCCGGGCAGAATTGCTCGATCGCCGCGATGGCCTCTTCTGCAGTTTCAGCGTATCCAACAACCTCAAGACCTCCTAAGGCGCTGACATCGTCACTTATGCGTTGCCGAATGTTCGGCGAGTCTTCCACAATTAAAACCCGTCTAAGGCCCATGTCGCATCCCTTGCGGCGTACCCGTCCCATACGCCGATGATGTGTATAAGGGAACGATCGCGCTTACCTTGCCCCGCCGCAAGCAGATAATTACGCAAACTTGTGTAGGACGTCAGGGAATCGAGAACGCCGACGCCATGGCGAAACGGGACTGAAAAATTGGCGCGGCGGGGGCAATTTTGGGGGCAACTTCAGCTAATGCGGCAGAAGGATCGCGAGATTGCGCAACTGAAACCCAAGTTGCAGGCGATCGAGAAAAAGCTAACGCTATGACAATCGTGCGCTCGCAGGCACACCGATGAAGCATCACCCCAGCGGCACAACCTTCACGACTTCATCCACCGTCGTCGACCCCGCGTCGATCTTCGCCGCGCCCGATACGCGCAAGGGCTTCATGCCTTCCTTGTACGCCTGGTCACGGATCGCAGCGTCGCTCGATTCCTTGTGGATCAGCGCGCGGATCGACGGCGTGACCAGCATGATCTCGTAGAGTCCCATTCGGCCGTAGTACCCGGTCATGCGGCACTCCAGGCAACCGACCTGTGTCTGCGGATGCCGCGGCATGTCCGCGACGAACGGCGCGGTGAGCAGGCGCCACGTATCCTCGTCCGGCGGCTCGGCCGGCTTTTTGCAATGCGGGCACAGCGTGCGCACCAGCCGCTGCGCCATCACGCCGAGCACGGTCGAGCTGATCAGGTACGGGGGGATCCCGAGGTCCAGCAAGCGCGTGATCGCCGAAGGCGCGTCGTTGGTGTGCAACGTCGAAAGCACCAGGTGACCGGTCAGCGCCGCCTGCACCGCCATGTCGGCGGTATCGCGATCGCGGACTTCGCCGACCATGATGATGTCCGGGTCCTGCCGCAGCAGCGTGCGCACGCCGGTCGCGAAATCGACGCCGATGGCGGGCTGCACCTGCATCTGGTTGAATTCCGGCGCGATCATTTCGATCGGGTCCTCGATCGAGCAGACGTTGACATCTTCGGTCGCGAGCAGCTTCAGCGTCGAATACAGCGTCGTTGTCTTGCCCGAGCCCGTGGGCCCGGTGACCAGGATGATCCCGTTGGGCTGCTTGATCATTTTCTCCCAGCGCTCGCGGTCGTCGCTGGTGAAGCCCAATTCCTCGAAGTCGCGCACCAGCACGTCAGGGGTGAAAATGCGCATCACGACTTTTTCGCCGAACGCGGTGGGCATGGTCGAGATGCGCAATTCGACTTCACCGCCCTGCGGCGATATGGTCTTGATCCGCCCGTCCTGCGGCCGCCGGCGCTCGACGATTTCCATGCGCGCCAGCAGCTTGATGCGGCTGGTCATCGCCAGCAGCACCGGAATGGGAATCGCGTAGACCTGGTGCAGCACGCCATCGATGCGAAAACGCACCACGCCCAGGTCGCGTCGCGGCTCGATATGAATGTCCGACGCGCGCTGTTCGAACGCGTATTGCCACAACCAGTCGACGATGTGGACGACGTGCTGGTCGTTGGCGTCCAGGTTGCCGCGGTTGCCGAGCTCGACGAGCTGCTCGAAGTTGCGAGCCAGCGAGACTTCGCCGCGCGATGTCTCCTGCGCTTTCTTCATCGACCGCGCGAGCGTGAAGAACTCGCCGACGTAGCGCCGGATGTGCTGCGGATTGGCGAGCACCAGCGTGATGCTGCGGCGCAGGATGCCTTCCAGCTCGTCCGCCCACGCCCTTACGAACGGCTCGCTGGTCGCCACTGTTAGCGTGCTCGACGTGATTGCTACCGGCAGGATGCGGTAGCGCTCGGCGTACGCGTTGGACATTGTTTGCGTCACCGCCGTCAGGTCGATCTTCAGCGGATCGATGTGGTAGTACGGCACCTTGAGCCGGCCCGCGAGCCACTCGACCAACACATCTAGCGTCAGGATCTTCTTGGGATCGGCAAGAGAGCGCCATTTGCGGTCGGCGACGAGTTCCAGTGCGGTTTCGAAGCGTTGAGTGCGCGAACGGCCGAGCGCTTCAGCATCGACGCCAGAAACCAGGCCGTCGGCGACCATCAGCTTGAGGATGTCTTCCAGCCGAATCCGGCGGTCGGGTGGGCGCGCCGGCCGTGCCGGAGGTGCGGGCGCCGGCTCGGCCACGCGAAGGGGTGCGACTGCGTGCTTGTTTGATGCCATCGACATACTATAGACCGAAGTCGGGTGGCCGTGACAGCGGACCTATGCTGGAATGCCCATTTGGGTGTTGCCCCTTGCCATATTGACAACACTTCGAACCAGCCCACTTGGATCCCGGCCTTCTCGGGGATGACAGCAGCTGTCGCCCCGCGCAGAGGCCGACCCCGGACTTGATCCGGGCCCAAGTTCGCAGGGTTTCATTGAGAATAGTTCAGGGCCACCCACCCACAATCTGCCATGACGACCGAACTCGTCGCTCTGCAAGCCGACATCACCACGCTGAACGTCGACGCCATCGTCAACGCCGCCAGTCCCACGCTGCTCGGCGGCGGGGGTGTCGACGGCGCCATCCATCGCGCAGCGGGACCGGAGTTGCTCGACGAGTGCCGCATGATCGGCGGCTGCGCGACAGGTGACGCGCGCATCACGCGCGGCTACCGGCTGCCGGCCAGCCACGTAATCCACACTGTCGGACCGGTATGGCATGGCGGCAGCGCGAACGAGGCGGCGTTGCTGCGCGCCTGCTATCGGCGGTCGCTGGAGCTCGCTGCGGAGCATGCGCTGAGATCGATCGCGTTCCCGGCGATCAGTTGCGGCGTGTATGGTTTCCCGCTGGAACTGGCGGTGCCGCTGGCGGTGGCCGAGGTGCGGGCGTTTCCGCGGCTCGACTATTTGCAGCGCGTGATTTTCGCCTGCTCCAGTGCGCAGACAGTTGGACTGTACAACTCTGCCTTGCGCGATGTACCGGATACGCGGTGATGCGCGCAATCAGGCTTCCGCGTGCTCGGGCACCTGAAACACTTCGCGCAGATACGCGACATACGACGGATCGTAGTCCATCGCCTTGGACGGCTCGTCGCTGATCTTGGCTACAGGCTGGCCGTTGCAGCGGGTCATCTTGATGACGATTTGCAGCGGCTTGTAGCCGAGATCGTTGGTGAGGTTGGTGCCGATACCGAACGCGGTCTGACTGCGACCCTTGAAGTATTCGAAGAGCCGGATCGCCAACGGCACGTTGAGACTGTCGGAGAACACCATCACCTTGGTGCGCGGATCGATGCGCATCTTCTGGTAATGCGCGATCAACTTCTCGCCCCATGCGAACGGATCGCCCGAGTCGTGGCGCACACCGTCGAAGAGCTTGCAGAAGAACAAGTCGAAATCGCGCAGGAAGGCGTCCATGCCGCAGATGTCGGACAACGCGATCCCCAGATCGCCGCGGTATTCGCGCGCCCAAGTGTTGAACGCGAAGACCTGCGAGTCGCGCAGGCGCGG
>JBDTLK010000202.1:0-5200 GCA_039934835.1 Edaphobacterium sp. (SeqCode)
CGCCGCCATGAAGATGAACAGCGGCACCGCCGAGAGCTGGTAATCGGTCATGAACGGGAAGACCCGCGACGGCAGCATGTTGAGGATCGCGCCATTGCCGAACACGTACAGGAAAATAACCGCCAGGCTGCCGGTACAGAACGCCATCGGCAGGCCGCACATGAGCAACAGCGCCAGCGACCCGAACAGCAGGATGGTCAGCCAGCCGATACCGATTTCCAGGCCCACGGTTACGCTGCCTTTCGTGTCACGAGCATGATGTCCTTGACCAGTTTGGCGATTCCCTGCAGCAACAGCAGGGCAGCACCGATCGGCATCGTGAGCTTTACCGGCCAGTATTGGATTCCCCATTCGGTGAAGGAATGCTCGTCCTGCTGGATCGAGTCCATGGCGAAGCGGATGGTGGTCCACAGCATGGTGGTGGCGAAGATGAAGAAGAATACCGATGTGAAGATGTCGGCCGCCGCCTTGCCTCTCGGCGAGAGCTTGGAGTAGAACACGTCGACGCGGACGTGCTGGTCCTCCTTGTACGCGTATGCGCCGCAGAGCATGTACTGCATGCCGAACATCAGAAACATGCTCTCGTGGACCCAGTTGGTCGGCGAATTGAACACGAAGCGCGCCATGACTTCGTAGTAGTAGCCGAAGACCGCGATTAGAGCCCAGAACGCGACGTACTTGCCGACGGCGGTATCGAGGCGCTCGATGAGATCGGTGAACCGCGTGTGCATGCCGAGCGTAGGATCCTCCCCCACACCGCCTTTGTGGACCGGATCGGCATCCGGTTGCGCGGTCTGCAACATGGGATTGGAATCCTCGAGCGCGCGGCGCCTGCGCACGAGCCCGGGCAGCAATAGCGCATCGACCAGCAGCATGATGGCGAGAGCGACGGCGGCGATGAGAGCGCGGTTCTTCCAGCCGTCGCGAACGGCTTTAGCGGCCTCATACTCGACTTCGCGCGCGGCGACGGTTGCCTCTGCTTTGGCGAAGGCCTTAGCCTCACCCGGCGAAGCATCGCCGGGCTCCGGACGCCGAGCCTCGGCTGCGGTCTGCGCTTCCTGGTGCGCGGCAAAAGTGCGTGATTCGTCGTCGCGCACCTCCCGGACCTGGCCATTGCAATAGAGAATTCCCAGGAAGACGGGGATGAAGACAAATCCCCACGCGCTTCGAACATAGAAACGATGAATGCCCAGAAACCCCGCCAGGAACCAGAACATGAACGCAATGAACAGCGACGGACCGCCGTCAGGCGGGTTTCGCCGCTGGCGGGCGACGAAAACCAGCGCAATCAGTGGGAACACCAGCAGTCCCGACCAGTAAAGCCAGTGGGGCATGACGAAGGTGAAGCTAGGCATCGGTGCTGGCGATTTGGCGTGAAACAAAGTGAAGGCGCCGTTGTGGCGCCTTCACGGTGGCTCGGCTGGGCCCGGTGGACCCCGCGCAGGATCAGGCGTCTATCTTGAGACCCTTGTACATGTCGGGCGTGACGTAGCCGACGGTATGCGATTCCATGATATCAAGCTGCATCTTGAACAGCCGCGCCGCGTCCTTGTCCTTGTTGGCCCACTTGAACCAGATCGGGACCGCGATGCGCTGCCACTTCGGCAGGTCCTCCGCGGGCATGCGAATGATCTGCGTCCCGGCCTTTTCGAATTTGCCCCAGGCCTCCAAGTCGGCCCGCTGAATCGCTGCATGATGGACGTTCGAGTACACCTGCACTTCGTCGTCCAGCCATTGTTTCATCTTCGGTGAAAGCTTGTTCCACACGTCCATGCGCACGACGAAGTCCATCAGGTCGACCGGTTGGTAGATCGACTCCAGTCCGGGCGGCCCCGTCCAGATGTACTTCGTGACCTGCTGGAAACCCAGGTCCCAGTTGACCGCGGGTCCCGTGTAGTCCGCTGCCTCGATCGTGCCTTTTTCCAGCGCCGAAAAGACTTCACCACCAGGCAGCAGTGTCGTCTTGGCTCCCGCCGCGGCAAAGCCCTCGGCGATCATGCCGCCGGGAACGCGCAGTTTCAAGTCCTTGAAGTCCTCGATCGTGCGGATTGGCTTCTTCGAGTGAACGATGTTAGGGCCGTGGTGGATGCGGTTGACGTAGTACAAACCCTGCTTGGCGAAAATCTCGCGCGTGACCTTCAGGCCATCCTTGCTGTAAAAGAAGATGTCCCACTCGTGCGGGTAGCGCAGACCCATCAGGTACGACGACAGAAACGCAGTCGAAGGCAGCTTGCCGGCCCAGTACAGCGTGAACGAATTCATCGCCTCGAGCACGCCGTTCTTGACCCCGTCGAGCAATTCGAAGTCGCCGACAACTTCCTTCGCCGCGAAGGGCTTGAAGTCCAGCTCGCCGCCGGTCTTTTCCTTGATGGTTCCGCACCACGTCTTGAAAGTCTGCAGTCCCACGCCCGCTGGCCACGACGTCTGCACCTTCCAGGTGGTCGTTTCCGCCGCGCCGGCGTTGCGGATGAACGGAGCCGAAAGGGCCGCGGTGCCGACTGCGGCGGCAGCGGTTTTGATGACTCGTCGACGTTCGGGTTGCGCGACGGGTTTGGCGTCCTGCGTTTTGTCGGTACTCATTACTCCTCCTATTGAGCCGCTGACGGATCCGGTCTCGATTGCCGGTGCGCGTATCTTGCGCGCGTGGCATCCGCCCCGCAAGCGCTGCGTGGCGGGCGTGTCCGCCGCCGTTGCTGCGATGCGGCAAAAGCCTATGCGGTCAGTCGCATGCCTGACCATCAGCGCAGACAGCGTACAATTTTTCGCCTGCGACGAATTCGGCGCTGCGCCACCCGGCGGCGGCGCTTCGGATGACATTTAGTTCAGGAGGATGCCTTGACCGTACGCATTGCAGGGGTGCTGGCCCCGGTTGTCACGCCGTTCAAGTCCGACTACAGCGTCGATACCGACCGCTTCGTACGGCAGTGCCAGTGGCTCATCGCCAACCACGTGAGCCTGGCGGTGTTCGGCACCAATTCCGAGGCGAACTCATTAGCTGTGGACGAACGCATGGGGCTGCTCGAGCGGCTGGTCGAGTCCGGCATCGACCCGGCGCGAATCATGCCCGGAACAGGCTGCT
Organism: Edaphobacterium sp. (SeqCode); assembly: GCA_039934835.1. Lineage (GTDB taxonomy): Bacteria > Pseudomonadota > Gammaproteobacteria > Burkholderiales > Casimicrobiaceae > PALSA-1003. Next base: position 3,080 of record JBDTLK010000202.1, read on the forward strand.
GTGCGTTCGTCGATTCGGTGCGCCTCACCGCGCACGCAGTGGGACTAGGTTGCGCCGGCACACTGATGCTGCCGCCGTTCTACTATAAAAGCGTGTCCGACGAAGGGCTGTTTCGCAACTACGCTCGGATCGTTGAGCGCGTCGGCGATCCGCGGCTGCGGATATACCTGTATCACATCCCTCAGGTATCGCAGGTAGCCATCAGCCTTTCGCTCATCGAGCGCCTGCTCGACGCCTTTCCGCAGAACATCGCGGGAGTGAAGGACTCGTCCGGAGAATGGACCAACACCCTGGCGATGCTGACGCGCTTCGCTGCGCGCGGCTTCGACGTGTTCGCGGGCAGCGAGAATTTCCTGCTGGCCAACCTGCGGCATGGCGGTAAGGGCTGCATCAGCGCGACTGCCAACGTCAATCCTGCCGCGATCCACAATCTCTACGCCGGATGGAAGAACGCCGACGCGGACGCCCAGCAGGCGGCGCTGGATGCGATTCGCGCGAGCTTCCAGAAATTTCCCATGATTCCCGCGCTCAAGCAGGCGGTCGCGCATTGGAGCGGTGATCCGGGCTGGACCACCGTGCGTCCGCCGCTCGTCGAGCTGACCGTCGAACAGGCGGCCGCGCTTATCGGCGATCTCAGCGCCAAGGGATTTTCGATGCCCGGGTTGTAACTCGCGGAGGCTGCGCGCCGGGAGCACGGGCGGCCGGCCGCTTCGGAGCCGGACCTAGGTGCTAGCGTCAGTTCTGGCCAGGTGCTCGCTGCGGCATCGTGAATCCGGCGCAAGGGTCGGGGCGATCGGCAGGCGGCGCAAACCAAAGGTAGTCGAATACAGGATCGGCGCTGCCGTCGGCCGCGGCGATCTCATACGCGGATGGGGAATCGCGACCAGCAAGCACTTCGGTCATGCCGATGGCCACGATGTGCGAGTCGGGGGCGCGGGCGCGCAGATAGAGCGGCACCGCGATATCGCGGCGCACGTGGCCGACGCCGGCGATCAGCACAGCGCCAGCAGCGCGCTGCGCGAGCAAGCTGTCGGCCATGGTCGCGTCGCGCGCCCGCTGCGCGCGAGTGAGTGGTGCCGCGGCGTCGGGCGGCAACTGCCCGCAATGAGCATCGACCACTGCACGCACCAGCGCATTTTCGCGCGCGCCGGTCCACACCGCGGTCAGCGCCAATCGATCCGGCGGTGCCGCCAAAAGTCCGAATCCTTGCCCCGAAAGCTCGCGCGCTGCACGGCGCGAGACGTTGGCGGCGACGATGGGCAGCCTGGCGTTGATCGCGATCTGCACCAGAGGTTCGTAATTTCCCCACACCCAGCCCTTCCGGTCGAATTTTCCCGCATCGGCCAGCGTCTCGGCGTCGGCGTGCGCGGACAGCGCGGCGTCGATGGCGGGTTGATGTTCGCGGTCGAATTGCTCCAGGGCAAAGGCGGGGCGAGCGCCATTGGCGACAAGCGCGGCAAGCACCATGGCCTGGAAGTGATGATGCTCGCGATTGTCGTGGACTTCACCCAGGAGCACGAAATCGGCGCCCGCGAGCCGGGCGGTGAGCTCCGTCACCGTCACCAGTTTTCGCGCGCGAACGTCCCATATCTTGCCGTCCAGCGAGTGGGGCATTGCCGAAGGCGTGATTTGTTCCGCGCCATGGGTTGCGGTCGCAACGCATGCCAGCGCGACCAGCGACAGCACCGTGCAGTAGACGCGTAGCCCCAGCGACGGGATCGGCATGAAAAAAAGCCGGGCCTGGGCCCGGCTTTTCGAGTCTGACACGAAACCTAAGCGGTCAGACCGCCTGAATGTTCGATGCCTGCTTGCCCTTCGGACCCGTCGTGACTTCGAACGAGACCTTCTGGCCTTCCTTCAGCGACTTGAATCCCGGCATGTTGATTGCCGAGAAATGCGCGAAGAGATCTTCGCCGCCACCATCGGGAGTAATGAAGCCAAAGCCCTTGGCGTCGTTGAACCACTTCACAGTGCCTGTTGCCATGTTGTTTCCAATCCTTAAATCAAAAAATAATCGGGTCGAACCCGGCCGATGTTTCGATCTCAAGGACAGAAAAGTACGGCTTTTCGGCGACAGCGAAGCAGCCGGACAGGTCGTGCTTTAGTACTTGAAACAAAACA
>JBDTLK010000203.1:0-5195 GCA_039934835.1 Edaphobacterium sp. (SeqCode)
TCATCGAATGCGGCGCCAACACCGGCATGGAATGGGGCAACGTCGCGGTGCCGACCGTCCAGTACACGCACGGCATGCTCGCCTGCTCCGAGTGGACGGGGGTGCCGCTCGCTCTCGTGCTCGACGAATGCGGCGTCGACCGCAAGCGCGCCAGGTTCATCCTCGCCGAGGGTGCCGACGGCGCGGCGCTCACGCGCACCATACCGATGGCGATGCAGGACGACGTGCTCGTCGTCTACGGCCAGAATGGCGAGATGCTCCGGCCGGAGCAAGGTTATCCGCTGCGGCTGCTGGTGCCGGGCGTGCAAGGTGTGTCGAGCGTGAAGTGGCTGCGCCGGCTCAAGCTCGGCGACGGGCCGTGGAACACGCGCGAAGAGTCGCTGCACTATGTCGATCTGCTGCCCGGCGGCATGCATCGTCAGTACACGTGGGTTCAGGAAGCCAAGAGCGTGATCACATCGCCGTCGGGTGGACAGGTGATCCTCGACCGCGGTTACCACGAGATCAGCGGCCTTGCCTGGTCGGGACGGGGGCGCGTGCGCCGCGTCGACGTCTCCACCGACGGCGGGCGCAACTGGCGCACCGCGCGCCTGCAGGATCCGGTGCACAGCAAGGCGTTGACGCGCTTCGGATGCGACTGGACCTGGGATGGCGCTCCGGCGCTGCTGCAATCGCGCGTGATCGACGATACCGGTTATGTGCAACCCACGTATCGCCAGCTGCGCGCCGTACGCGGCACGCGTTCGATCTATCACAACAACGCCATCCAGACCTGGGCGGTCGACGCCTCGGGTGAAGTAAGCAATGTCCAGATCGCTGCGTAGCCGCGCCGGCGTGCTGCTGACATGCGCGTTGGCGGCGATTGCCGCCGCGCAGGCCGCCGACGTCGCGCACGCGCCCTTCGGCTTCGGCAAGCCAGCCAGCGAAACCGAGATCGCCGGCTGGGACATCGACGTGCTGCCCGGCGGCAAAGGCCTGCCACCGGGACGCGGCTCGGTCGAGCAGGGCCAGGTGATCTACGACGAGAAATGTGCCAGCTGTCACGGTACTTTCGGCGAATCGAACAGCTATCTGCAACTCGCCGGAGGCGTCGGCTCGCTCGCGTCCGACCAACCCGTGCGCACGACCGGCAGCAAGCTCAATTACGCGCCGACTCTGTGGGACTACATCCGCCGCGCGATGCCGTTCAATGCGCCGCAGACGTTACAACCCGACGAGGTCTACGCGCTGACCGCGTACGTGCTCAACCTCAACGACATCGTTCCCGCCGGAACCGTGCTCGACCAGGACTCGCTGCCCAAAGTCAGGATGCCCAATCGCGATGGCTTCACGACGGCGCACGGCATGATGCGCGTCGACGGCAAGCCCGACACCGCCAATGTCGCCTGCATGCGCAACTGCGTGGCCGTCGTCGGCCCGCGGTCGCAGATGCCCGCGTATGCGCGCGGCTCGCACGGTGACCTGGCGCAACAGCGGCGCGAAATGGGCGCTATCGCGGGCACGCCCACTATTGCAACGGCGGTAGCCGCGAATCCGCCTGCTGCAGCGTCGCCGCTTACTGACCGGGGTCTGGCGCTGGCGACGCGCCTGGGCTGTACGGCGTGCCACAGCGTCGATCGCCCGCTGGTCGGCCCGTCGTTCCGGGCGGTCGCTGCACGCTACGCTCCGGGAGGGGCAGGCAATGCCGGCGGCACTGCCAACGCCCGGTTGCTGGCCAAAATCAAAGCGGGGGGCGCGGGTACGTGGGGGGCAGTACCGATGCCGCCGCAGGCCCAGGTCGCGGACCCTGACGCGCGCAAGGTTGTCGAATGGATACTGGGCGGAGCACAATAGCCCACTTTGGCCGGGCGCCACCGGTTGGTCGCGCCGGCTACCGCGCTGCGAAACACTTTCATGCAGGAGGATGGTCATGAATCGAGGACGAAGGCAGGCGTTGCAATATGGCGGAGGCGCGACACTTCTCGCCCTGGTCGCTGCGGCGGGCTGGTTGCCGGCGACGGCGCGCGCGCAGACGTGGAACAAGGCCGCATTCGACACCAAAACCATGGCCGAGACGATGCAGACCTTCGGCGGTGGCGAGCCGGTGCAAAGCAAGGACATCGTGTTCTCGCAAACACCTGATATCGCCGAAAACGGCGCGGTGGTGCCGGTGGGCATCTCGAGCAGCATTCCGAAGACCGAGTCGATCGCGATCCTGGTCGAGAAGAATCCGAACATGCTGGCCGCAGTGTTCGACATTCCTCCGGGCACCGACCCGTCGATCTCGACGCGCGTGAAGATGGGACAGAGCTCGAACATCGTCGCGCTGGTCAAGGCGGACGGCAAGTACTACATGGCGTCGAAGGAAGTCAAAGTCACGCTCGGCGGCTGCGGAGGATGACATGGCAGATCCAATGAAAATCCGCGCCAACCTTGTTGGCGACTCGACCGAGGTGAAGGTCCTGATGAGCCACGAGATGGAGACCGGCCAGCGCAAGGACGCGCAGGGCAAGACGATCCCCGCCTGGTTCATCCAGAACGTGAACGTGTCCTGGAACAACAAGACCGTGCTCGCGGCGCAATGGGGTCCGGCAGTATCGAAGAATCCGTTTCTGTCGTTCAAGTTCAAGGGCGGCGCCAAGGGCGACAAGGTCGTGATCACTTGGGTTGACAATCGCGGCGACAAGCGCACCGACGAAGCGACGATCGCATGAGCTCGTATGATCCCCCCGAAGCGGCGCTGCGTGGCACCTCTCCCCGAGGGGACGGGTGCCTTGGGACGGCCCTGCGGCGCTCATTGCAGCGTTGCTTGCGCGTGGCAACCGGGCGGACCTGGCGCCGTGTGCTGCTGGCCGCGGGTGCGTGCGCGCTGGTCGCGCCGGCAGTGCTCGGGCAGGGCTCGGCCGTCGAAGAAATCGCCAAGTATCGCGCCGCCTTGCAGGACGGCAACCCTGCGGAACTGTGGGAAGTCCGCGGCGAGGACATCTGGAAACAGAAGCGCGGTCCGAAGCAGGTGTCGCTGCAGCAATGCGACCTGGGACTCGGGCCCGGCGTCGTCAAGGGCGCCTACGCGCGCCTGCCCAAGTATTTCGCCGACGCGGACCGGGTCATGGACCTGGAAACGCGGCTGCTCTGGTGCATGACGACGCTGCAGGGAGTGAGCGATGCCGATTCGCGCAAGCAGCTCTTCGGCGGCGGTAACGACCGCAAGTCCGACATGGAGGCGATCGTCGCCTACGTCACTTCGGAATCGCGCGGCGTACCGATGAACGTCGGCATCGCGAATCCGCGCGAAGCAGAGATGTACCGGCTGGGCGAGAAGATGTTCTACTTTCGCGGCGGTACGCACGATTTCGGCTGCGTGACCTGCCACGGCGACGATGCCAAGCGCATCCGCCTGCAGGACCTGCCGAACCTGACGAGCAAGGAAGGTGCGCAGAAGGCGTATACAACGTGGCCCGCATATCGCGTTTCGCAGGGCGAGCTGCGCACTTTCCAGTGGCGGCTCTACGACTGTTTCCGGCAGCAGCGCTTCCCGGAACTGGTATTCGGTTCGGACGCCTCGATTGCGTTGACCATGTTCCTGGCCCGCAATGCCAACGGCGCCGCATTCGATGCGCCGGCGATCAAGCGCTGAGGACCGGATGATGATGTCGACCAAGACGCTACTGATCGCAACCGCGCTGGTGGCCACGATCATCGGCTGCGCGAGCACGCCGTCGAACGAAGAGACCACTGCCAAGGCGGCGGCGATGCTCAAGACTTCGTTCAAGGCCAACGGCCAGGCAGGCCTCGATCGCCTCGACCAGGACGAGTCCCAGCGCGTGTGCAGCGCGCTCGCGGGCAAGGCTCCCACCAAGGAAGTCGCCGACAAGATCGAAAAACTGAATCTGGCGACGATCAAGTACCCGGCCGACGGAAAATTTCTCGGCGACTGGAAGGGCGGCGAGAAAATCGCGCAGGAAGGCCGTGGCAAGCAGTTCTCCGACAGTCCCACGGGGCCGGTGGGCGGGAATTGCTACGCCTGCCATCAGCTCACCCTGCAGGAAGTCTCCTACGGCACGATCGGACCGAGCTTGCTCCATTTCGCCAAGTTGCGCGGCTACGGCGTCGAAATTCAACGCTACGCCTACGGCAAGATCTTCAATGCCGACGCGTTCGCCGCTTGCTCGAACATGCCGCGCTTCGGGCATCAGGGCATTCTCACCGAGCAGCAGATGAAGGACGTGACCGCGCTGCTGATGGATCCCGCGTCGCCGGTCAACAAGTGACGTATCGGTTCTCGCGGAACGCGAGAACCGATACGTCATCCCCGCGAAAGCGGGGAGCCAGTGGCGTTAAGCTTCCGGTGTAACAAAACCCTCACGCGCCGCCGCTCCCAAACGCATGAATCGCCGCGAATTCCTGCACGTCCTGTCGGTCGCCTCCGCGGCCGGGATGGCGCTTGGCGTTCCCACTGCGCGTGCCGAGCGCGAGGCGCAGACCGCCTACGCGGTGCCGCTGTTCGGCAACGTTCACCTGCTGCATTTCACCGACTGCCATGCGCAGTTGCTGCCGGCGTATTTTCGCGAGCCCAGCGTGAACATCGGCGTCGGCGATGCGCAAGGGCAACCGCCGCATCTGGTCGGCGAGGCGATGCTCAAGTACTTCGGCATCGCCGCGCGCACGCGCGACGCGCATGCTTTCACTTATCTCGATTTTGTCGCGGCCGCGCGGTTGTACGGCAAAGTCGGCGGCTTCGCGCACCTGGCGTCGTTGACCAGGCAACTGCGGGCGAGTCGTCCCGGCGCGCTGCTGCTCGACGGGGGCGACACGTGGCAGGGCTCGGCCACGGCGCTGTGGACCAAGGGCCAGGACATGATCGACGCGCAAAAACTGCTGGGCGTCGACGTGATGACGGGTCATTGGGAATTCACCTTCGGCGCCGAGCGCGTCAGGCAGGTCGTCGACAGCGACTTCAAGGGGTCGATCGATTTCGTCGCGCAGAACATCCGCACCGCGGACTTCAGTGACGCGGTTTTTCCTGCGTACACGATGCGCGAGCAGAATGGCGTGCCGACGGCGATCGTCGGCCAGGCATTTCCCTACACGCCGATCGCCAATCCGCGCTATTTCGTCCCCGACTGGACCTTCGGCATTCGCGAAGAGGATATGCAGAAGGTGGTCGACGAGGTGCGCGCCAAGGGTGCGCAGGTGGTCGTGCTGCTGTCGCACAA
>JBDTLK010000204.1:0-5130 GCA_039934835.1 Edaphobacterium sp. (SeqCode)
GCGCTGTTCACGATCTCGAATCTGCTGCATTTCACCCTCGGCGTGCACATCGTCAATCGGCACGCGGCATTCTGGCCGATTTTCCGCAACCCGATGGTGATCGCGACCTTCGTCGGGTTCGCATTTGCCCTCGTTCAGCCCCCGTTGCCCGACTGGCTGACGACCGCCGTCAAGATGACCGGCGACGCGATGATTCCGCTGATGCTGATCTCGCTCGGCGTGCGCATGGCGACAGTGACGTGGGGCGGCTGGAACCTCGGCGTGATCGGCGCGCTGGTCTGCCCGCTGACCGGCATCGCGATGGCCGCGCTGCTCGCGCCGTACCTGCGCCTGGACCACACCCAGCAAGGCCTGCTGATCCTCTTCGGCTGCCTGCCGCCGGCGGTGCTCAATTTCATGGTCGCCGAACAGTACAACCAGGAACCCGCGAAAGTCGCGTCGATCGTACTGATCGGCAATCTCGCGTCGCTTGCGTTCGTGCCGCTGGGATTGGCGCTTGCCCTACGTTGAATCCGGAGAAAATCATGACTGATGCGACTGATGCCGCCGCAAACTTCCTCGTCGCTGCACGACGCTCGCGCCTGCCGGGCGCGCGCCTGCCGGAGGCCTGCCGTCCCGTGGATGCCACCGCGGCCATCGCCATTCAGCGTCGGATGACCGAATTGCTGGCGCTGCCGATCGGCGGCTGGAAATGTTCGGTGCCGAACGCGCAACGCCCCGTCATCCTGGCACCCATCTACGCCACGACGATCGCCACGGGCTCGCCGTGTCCGGTCACGCCCATCGCCGGCATGGCGCGCATCGAGCCCGAAGTCGCGTTCGTGATCGGGCGCGATCTGCCGCCGCGCGACCGGCCATACACCGAGGCCGAGATCCGCGCCGCCATACGCGAGCCGCGCCTGGTGCTCGAGCTGATCGGGACGCGCTATGCCGATGCGACGGCGGCGAGTTTTCCGGAAATACTCGCCGATGGCATCGCCAATCAGGGACTCTACGTTGGGCCGGCGGTGCCCGACGCGCTCGAGCAGACGCTCGACGTCATACCGATCGAGATTGACGCGGCGGGGCAGGATACGCACGCGGTATCGGGCAAGCACCCCGACGGGCATCCGCTGCTGCCGCTGCTCTGGCTCGCCAACTATCTCGCGCAGCACGACACGGGCTTGCGCGCCGGGCAGATCGTCACCACGGGGTCGTATTGCGGCGTGGTCGACGTGCCTTTGGACACGCCGCTGACGGTTCGCTTCGGTATGCTGGGCAGCCTGGCGGTGCGCTTCACGCAGGAGTGATCGCCAGCCTCACACACTGCCGCCGCGACTGCGCATCAGTACTTGACCGAGCAGCCATAAGGCGTCGTGTTCGGCGTCGACACCGGCTTGCCCGCCATGGCTTCGGTCAGCGCTACGCGCACGTAATTGTTCGCGGTCTTGACGTCTTCCTGCCGGGCCGAGCGCTTGTCGTCGATCGCGCCGGCATAGACGATCTGGCCTTTCGGGTCGACGACGAACATGTGCGGCGTCGTTTTGGCCGAGTACTTCTGCCCGGTCGCGCTGTCGCTGTCGATGAGCACCGCCTTCTGCGCCGCACCCTGCGTGCGCATCCAGCTGTTCATCTGCGCGCCGGACTTGTATTCGGAACTCGACTGGTTGGTCGAGTTGACGGTGAGCCACACCACATCCTTGACGCCCCATTCCTTCTGCAACGACTGCATGTTGGCGCTGTTGTAATGCTTCTGCACGAACGGGCATTCCGGATTGGTCCATTCCAGGACCACGAACTTGCCCTTGTAGTCGGCCAGGTGCACCGCCTTGCCGGTGCTGTCGGTGACGGTGAAGTCCGGTGCCGCCTGTCCCGCGCTTGCCGCGAACGCGCCATTGGCAGCGAACGCGAGCGCAGTGCCCATCAAAATCATCGTGTAACGCATGGGTACCTCCATCGAACGAATTCCGTCGGCTACAACGTAGCCAGCGCTTCCAGAATATTGCGCTGCTGCAGCACTTCGGGCAAGAGCAGCGGCCCCTGCCCCGGCCGGTAGAGAACGTAGACCGGAACGCCGTTGCGACCCAGCGCGGCGAGTGCCTTGCCGATGGCCGGATCGCGACGGGTCCAGTCGGCACGCACCAGCGTGACCTTGCTCTTGGCAAAAGCGTCCTGCACCGCGTCGGTATTGAGCACCAGCTGCTTGTTGACCTGGCAAGTGACGCACCACGCCGCGGTGAAGTCGACGAACACGGCGCGCCCGTCGCCCGTCAGCTGCGCCAGCCGATCGGGCGTATAACTCTGCCAGGCTCCGCTGTCGACGACCGCGCTCACCACATTGTCATTCGGCGCCACGCCCGACGCTGCAACCACCGGCCAACCGACCATCGCCGCGCCCGCCAGCGCCGCCACAGCGCCGGCGCCCCATACCCGCCCCAAGCCACCATAGCGAAGTTGCCATGCCCAGACCGCGAACGCGATCAGCAGCAGCGTCACGCCCAGGCGCAATACGGCGTTGTTGTCGAGCTGCGCGCCGAGCACCCAGGTCAGCCAGAGCACCGTCGCGTAGAGTGGAAACGCGAGCAGATGCCGCAGGCGCACCATCCATAGTCCCGGCTTTGGAAGTCGGCGGCGCCAGCTCGGAAACAGCGCGAGCAACAGATACGGCAGCGCCATGCCAAGCCCGAGCATGGAGAAGATGAGCCACGTGATCGCCACCGGTTCGGTCAGCGCGTAGCCGAGCGCTGCGCCCATGAACGGCGCCGAGCACGGCGAGGCGACGACCACGGCGAGCACGCCGGAGAGCGCGTCGTTCGCGTACGGATTCTTCGCGTTCCAACTCGCGAGCCTGGACGGCAGCAACTGCCTCATCTCGAACACGCCGGACAGATTCAGCGCGAGGACGAAGAACAGGATTGCCAGACCGGTGACGACCGCGGGCGACTGCAACTGGAATCCCCAGCCGAGCTGCGCCCCCGCGGCGCGCAGCGCGACGAGACCGGCGGCGAGGATCCAGAAGGAAACGATCACACCGGCGGCGAACGCGAGTCCGTGCATACGCATCGTCACGCGACTGTCGTGATGCGTGGCGAATCCGAGCACCTTGAGCGACAACACCGGAAACACGCAGGGCATGAGATTGAGCAGCAGGCCACCGATGAAGGCAAAGGCCAGCGCGACCAGCAACGGCAGCGCCGGATCGGCGTCACCCAGCATGCGCGGCGCGGCTTGAGGCACGACGGACGCGGGTTTGGATCCTGCACCAACGACGCCGATCAGCGGCACGTCGACCACGACCGCCCGGGCGCCGCCGAATCCTTCGCTCGCGGTCAGCACACCGGCAACGCGCGTGAATTCGCCGACGCGCTGCTTCGCCACAGGAAGCAGCAGCTTGATCGTTGCGCCATCGACGGTCTGGGTTTGCACGCCCGCCGCTTCGATCTTGCCCTCCGCATAGGGAAAGAAACGCAGCGTACCCGGTTTGTCCGACCGCGCTTCGGACGCGAGTGCGAGCTCGACCCGGTCACCCATTCCAATGGCACTGCTTCGCCAACCGGCGAGCGGTCGCGGCAACGCCTTGCGCGCATCGGCGATCGCCTGGCCCCATCGCGGATCGGCTTCGGACTGCGTCGCGATCGACAGCGTCAGCGTCAGGTCGGCGCCTTCGGGAATGCAGATTTCCTTGCATACCAGCCAGTCGGCGCGCGCCTTGAGCGTGGCCGCTTTGGCGCTGAGGAAATCCGGGACCGCGGTGACGTCGACGAGCAGCAGGACTTCGCCGTCGTAACCGTAGTTGACCAACGGGCCGACCGGCAACGGACGCGGCGTGGGCCACTGGATCGGACCCGCCGCCGTGCCTTGCGGTAGCGTCCAGGCCAGCGTCGTCGCAAGTCCGGAATCGCCCGGGTTTTGCCAGTACGTGTGCCAGCCGCGTTGCATGGCCAGGCGCAGCGCAATGGTCAGCGGCTGGCCCGGAGTGAACGCGGTGCGTTCGGCGATGAGTTCCGCCTCGACATGCGGGGTACGCACGGGTTCGGCGCGAGCGCCCGGCGCGGCGGTGAACGCCAGCGTCGCTGCGACCATTGCAACAAGTAGATGAATGCGGGCCATGTACGGGCGGTATCGATGCACTTCGAGCGCGGATTGCGCCGACGTTGGGTCGCGCAAAGCCGGGAGGGTTCCCCGCTGGGTTACAATTTTACCCTGCGGCACCCAGGACGCCGCCCGGCGCCGCGCCCCAACCGACGGACGGCCCGCCAACGATCGGCCTGCGGGCCGCACTGCCACCCCAAGCCTGCTCCCATTGGAAGCATTCTTCGTATCGCTCTTTGTCGTGGCCGTCGGCGAGATCGGCGACAAGACCCAGCTCCTCGCCCTGCTGCTCGCCGCGCGCTTTCGCAAGCCGCTGCCGATCATCCTCGGCATCCTGGTCGCGACGCTGGTCAATCATGCGCTCGCCGGCATGGTCGGCGCGTGGGTGCGCCAGGCCCTGCCGCCGGACTACCTGCGCTGGCTGCTCGCGGCGTCGTTTTTCGCGGTCGCTCTTTGGGCGCTCAAGCCCGACAAGCTCGAAACCGCGGCCGTGCCCGCGAGTCGCTTCGGCGTGTTCGCGGTGACGACGATGACATTTTTCATCGCCGAAATCGGCGACAAGACGCAGATCGCGACGGTCGTCCTCGCCGCGCGTTTCGACAACCTGATCGCCGTGGTTGCCGGAACGACCGCGGGCATGCTCATCGCCGACGTGCCGGTGGTGTTCCTTGGCAACGCCGCTGCAACGCGCATTCCCTTCAAGCTGGTGCGTTATGTCGCTGCCGGCCTGTTCGCACTGCTCGGTATCGTGGCATTGTTTGCTCCCGCAATGAGCTGAAGCGTCCGGCCGAGGAGCGCGGGCCGGTATAATCGCCCGACTCAAGCTCAGGCTGTGCCCGCACATGCACTTGTATCGCCACATCGAGATCGAGACCGCCGCGCAGGCGCACTGGGCGGCGCGCGGCGCGTTTGCCGCAACCGAGTCTTCGGACAAGCCGAAGTACTACTGCGTGTCGATGCTGCCGTATCCATCCGGCGTGCTGCACATGGGTCATGTGCGCAATTACACCATCAACGACATGATGGTCCGCTATCTGCGCATGAACGGTTACAACGCAC
>JBDTLK010000205.1:0-5049 GCA_039934835.1 Edaphobacterium sp. (SeqCode)
TCGCAACAGGCGAGCGTCCGCGACGCCAGGCTTTGAGATAGCACCCGCGTCCATCGAAGACGCGCATTGCGCGTTCAACGGTTGCATTGCCAAAGGAGGATTCATGAAGCTTGCCCGAATGATCGGCCTGTGCCTGGCCGCGGTTGCGCTTTGCGCGTCGTCGCTGTCGGTGGCGCAGGACAAGGTGTCGCTGCGCCTGAACTGGTACCTGGGCGGCCTGCACGTGCCGTTCTACTATGGCAAGGAAAAGGGCTACTACGCGGCGGAAGGCATCGATCTCACTATCAACGAAGGCCGCGGCTCGGCCAACACGGTCCAGGTGGTCGCGGCCGGGTCCGACACCTTCGGCCTGGCCGATTCCTCCTCGGTGATCCTGACCGCGTCGAAGGGCGCCGACATCAAGAGCGTCATGTCGCTGCTCAACACGACGGGATTCTCGGTCGTGTCGCTGGCCGAGGCAGGCATCAAGACGCCAAAGGACCTCGAAGGCAAGCGCGTGGCGGTCACCGCGGGCGACCCGCTGGGGCAACTCCTGCAGGCCGTCTGCAAGGCCAACAACGTGGACTGCAACAAGATCACCATGGTGCAGGTCGATCCGGCCGCGAAAGTCGTCACTGTGCTCGAGAAGAAGACCGACGCACTGCTGGGCGGCGCCGACGATCAGTTCTTTCTCATCAAGTACAAGGGGGCGACGCCGGCCGCGATGCGCTACGCCGACTTCGGCGCAAACATCGTCGGCATGACCATCCTGACCTCGGGCGACACGCTCAAGAAAAATCCCGATCTGGTGAAACGATTTGTGCGCGCAACGGTGAAGTCGTGGGAGGAGGCCAAGAAGAATCCTGGAGCCGCGGTCGACGCTGCCATGAAAGCCAAGCCGGACCTAAACCGCCAATCGACGCTTGACCAGCTGATGGTCGACATCGAGTTGCTCGACTCGAAGAATTCGAAGAGCCGCATCGGTTGGGGCGCGCAGGCGGACTGGGACCAGACGCTGGCGATCCTCAAGAACTACCGCGACCTGCAAACCGACAAGACCTGGACCACGTTTCATACCAACGAGTTCGTGCCTTGACCTTGCGCGTCGCCTACGCCAAGCCAGCTCAAAGCGCAACGCCGCTTCCGACCGCCGCCGGCCGACCGTATGTCGACATCGTCGGCGTGGCGAAGACCTACCGCCGCGGTGACCGCGAAACGCACGCGCTGGAGCGCGTCGACCTGGCGATCCGGCAGGGCGAATTTCTGGCGATCGTCGGCCCCTCGGGTTGCGGCAAGAGTACGCTGGTGCGGCTGGTCGCGGGCCTGCACCTGGCGAGCACCGGCGAGGTGCGCATCGCCGGCAGGATCGTCGATCGTGCGCAGACTGACCTCGGCATCGTCTTCCAGAGTCCGGTGCTTCTCGACTGGCGTACCGCGCTCGACAACATCCTCATGCAGATCGAGTTGCGTTCGCTCGACCCGCGCGCCTACCGCGACCGGGCGTTGCGCCTGCTCGATCAGGTCGGCCTCAAGGACTTCGCCGATCGCTATCCGTACGAGCTCTCAGGCGGGATGCGACAGCGCGTGGCGATCGCGCGCGCGCTGATCCACGACGCGCCGCTGCTGTTGATGGACGAGCCGTTCGGCGCACTCGACGCGCTGACTCGGGAGCAGATGCGCCTCGACCTCGAGGCGCTGTGGCTGGCGACGCGCAAGACAGTCCTGTTCATTACCCATTCGATCGACGAAGCGGTGCTGCTCGCCGACCGCGTCGTTGTCATGTCGCCGCGACCGGGCAAGATCGAATGCATCATCGACGTGACGATGGACCGGCCGCGCGGGCTCGCCGCGCGCCGGGCACCCGAATTCGTGAAGGCGACCGAACAGATTACCGGCATTTTTCTGGCACGCGGCGTGCTGCACGGCGCGCGCTCCCTGGCTCACGAAGGTTGACCCTATGACCGCGTTCAAACTGCAAGGCATCGTTGCCGCGCCCGTGTTGCCGATGCTCCCCGATTACTCGATCGACTGGATTTCGCTGCGCTCGTACATCCGCTGGGTGGCCGACCAGAAGCCGACCGCGATCGCCATGAACATGGATGCAAGCGAGGGCCCGTCGCTGGAACGCGACGAGCAGATCGAAGTCTTGCGCGTGTGCCGCGAAGTAATCGCCGGCAGTGTTCCGCTGTTTTCGGGGCTCATCGCCGGATCGACCGCGGGCGCGGTGCGCTGGGGCAACGAGCTCAGGCAAGCAGGCGCCGAGGCGCTGGCGATCTTCCCGCCGTTTCCGACGTTTCTGGGCAACCCGGTGCCGTCGGAAATGATCTACGTGTATCACAAGGCGATCGCCGACGGTGTCGGTCTGCCGATGATCGCCTTCCAGTTTCCGAAGGCGTTCGGCCCGGATTTCCCGCCCGAGACGCTCGAACGGCTGGCCTCGATTCCGCAGATCATCGGCTTGAAGGAAGCCTCCTTCGACACGACCAAGACCGTGGAGACGATCGCCACTGCGCGTTCGCTCCCGCGCAAGGTCGGCATCATGACCGGCAGCGACACCTTCATCTGCGAGGCGATGGTCATGGGTTGCGACGGTGCGCTGATCGGTTTCGCCAGCACCGCCACGGCAGAGCTGATCGACATGCAGCGCCGGGTTGCAGCGAAGGATTTCGTCGGTGCGTTCGCCATCTGGGAGCGGCTCGGGCCGCTGGCCCGCTTCGCCTGGCGCAATCCGATCCGCGACTATCGCCCGCGCATCAAGGAAGTGCTGAAGATGCAGGGACTTATCCCGCACGCGACCGTGCGCCCGCCACAACTCGGTGTCGACGACGCCGAGCGTGCGGAACTGCGACGTCTGGCGGCCTTTGCAGGATTGATCCCGGGGCAAGTCGGCATCGCGGCGTGATGTATCCGCGCGCCGCACCCGCCGATCGCGCGTCGCCGGTCCGCATCAACCGGATCGATTCATGGAACGCCACCGGTGCAGGCTGAAGTCGAGGTCCGCTGGGACCGCCTGACCGCGCCGGCATTGCGCGTCGCGGCGACCGAGAATGCGGTCATCATCATTCCGCTCGGCGCGACCGAGCAGCATGGCCCGCGCTTGCCGACGCAGGTCGATTGGCGCTCGGCCTACGAAATCTCGCTGCGTTCGGCGCGATTGATGGCGGGCAGGCAGCGGGCGCTGGTCACGCCTGCGATTCCATTCGGCATGTCCGAGCATCACATGTCGCTCGGCGGGACGCTCAGCCTCGATTACGCCACGATGGCGGCGGTGATCGGTTGCGTCGTGCGCTCGGCGTCGCGTCACGGCTTCGGACGAATATTCGTGCTCAATGGCCACGGCGGCAACATCGCCGCGCTGGAAACCATTGTCACCGAATTGACGATCGAGTTGAATCTGCCGCTCGCGGGCGGCACTTACTGGCATATCGCCGCCGAGTCGATCCGCGGCATCCTCGAGCAGCAGACGCAACTGATGCATGCCTGTGAAGCCGAGACCTCGATCATGATGGCATTGTCACCGGATCCGTTAGGTTCGCCCGATCCGTCGCAGCGTGGCGACTACGTCGCGGGAATGTCGGGCATTCCGGGCGTCAATCCTGGGATCTATCGCTGGCGACATCTGCAGACGCGCTCGGCGGTGGGCATCATCGGAGAAGCTTGGTCCGCGAGTGCCGAGAAGGGACATCGGCTCCTGGACGCGATTTCGCGCGACGTCGCGGACGCGCTCGCGGATCAACGGCTGTGGAGCGCGCCGATCTGAAATGCTGTCCGCAGACTGGGTACGTCATTCCCGCGCAAGCGGGAATCCAGTGTCGTGCAACGAAAGCCACTCGGTCCCCGCGTTCGCGGGGACGACGGATCATTGGCGCGCGGACACTGCATCTCCTCGCGGATCCTCGCCGATTCGACCGGCGATCCACTTCGCGGCGCGCAGCAGCCGCAGATCTTCATCGATCGCGCCGATGAGCTGAACTCCCACCGGCAATCCGTTCGGCCCAGTGAACCCGGGGAGATTGACGCATGGCACGCGCAGCCCCGAGCACAGGCGGTTGAACATCGCCTCGCCGGTATCCTCGATGCCCACTGGCGCCTCACCTGGCGCGCTTGCCGTCAGCAATACGTCGCAGGCCGCCATTGTCGCCGCGAACAGGATGCGGCAATGCGCGATCAACGCCTGCGCTTCGCGATAGCGGCGCCGCGGAATCGCCGTGCCTGCGGCCAATTCGTCCCGGCTCGACGCCGAAAGCTGGTCGCCGCGGCGAGTTCGTTCGAAGGCAAACACGCGCGCCGCTTCGAAACGCAGCACGTCGCCCTGCGCGTCGAGAAATCCGTCGAAATCCGCCGGCAATTCAAGTTCGTCGACCGCGATGCCTTCGCTCGCGAGCTGCAGCGCGGCGGTTTCCACGGCCAGCACCGTCGCGGCTTCCGCGTGACACCAGGCGGGCGTGCGACACAGGCCGACGCGCGCGGGCCGCAGCGCATCCAGGGGCAGCACGCTCTCGGCGCCCGCCGCGAGCACGCCGACGACCAGCGCACAATCGTCGACGCAGCGGGCGAACAGGCCGACCGTGTCGAAGCTGTTGGCGAGCGGTTTCACGCCGGTTGGATTGATGGTGCCGTACGAAGGCTTGTAGCCGACCACCCCACAGTACGAGGCGGGGCGAATGATAGAACCGCCGGTCTGCGTCCCGAACGCGACCGGCACCATGCAATCGGCGACCGCTGCCGCCGATCCGCTCGACGATCCTCCCGGCGTGTGCGCGTGATGGTGCGGATTCGTCGTCGCGCCGGCATGGCGCAAGGCAAACTCGGTGGTAACCGTTTTGCCGAGCATCACCGCGCCGGCTTCGCGCGCCAACGCGACGCACGCCGCATCAGCGTTCGGTCGAAAGCCGGCGTGGATCGGCGAACCGTAGCCGGTGGGCATGTCGTGCGTATCGATGATGTCCTTGACGCCGAACGGCAGGCCAAGGAACGGTGCCTTGGAATTCGTGCGCCTCTCCTGGTCGCGCATTCGCGCTTCAGTCAGCGCACGCTCGGCATCGAGATGGACGAAAGCCCGCACCACCG
>JBDTLK010000206.1:0-4968 GCA_039934835.1 Edaphobacterium sp. (SeqCode)
CGAGCACAAGCTGGGCCAGCCGCTCCATGGGCTTTAATTCGAATGCCGCCTGCCCCCGGTTCCAACAGCTGACCATCAGTTGCCCCTGGTAGTCCGAATCGATCAACCCCACCAGGTTGCCAAGCACGATGCCGTGTTTGTGCCCGAGGCCAGATCGGGGCAGTATCAGCGCAGCCAATCCAGGGTCGGCGATGTGGATGGCAATTCCGGTGGGAATCAGCTCAGTTTGGCCCGGTTGCAACGTGATCGTGGCATCGATGCACGCGCGCAGATCCATGCCGGCTGAGCCAGGCGTAGCGTATGCCGGCAGATGTGGCCGGATGCGCTCGTCGAGCACTTTGAGGGCAATGGTTTTGGCTGTCATGTCGCTCCGCTACCTCTTCGCCCGAGCGTCTGCATCTGCGACAAGGTCGCATTCAACGGTAAATCTCTCGCCGATGCCCCACCCGAACCACCAGCACCAACATCAGCATGTCCTGGAGGTCGCAGACAAGCCGATAGTCGCCAACGCGATATTTCCAGTATCGGCCGACCTCGGGTCCTTTCAGAGCTTCGCCATGTTTCCGTGGATCATCATTGCCCTGGATGCGTTCAGCCAGAAAGCGCAATATGCGCTCGCGCCCTGCGGCGTCGAGCTTAGAAAGGTCCTTCTGCGCGCCTTTGACGAACTCAACGCGCCACGCCATAGCGTCCCATCATATCGTCCAGCGTTGCGTTGTCCGCCGGGTTGTAGTCGCGCATCCGCCTTTCGGAAACATAGAAATCCTCGAGGTCGGCGATGTGTTCTTCGATGGCTTCCCGGATATAGAACGTCTTCGTCCGACCCGTTTTCAGTGCGAGTTTCTCGAGCCTTGCCTCCAATTCGTCGGGGAGTCTGATGGAAGTGGCCATGATGCATCTCCAAAGTGCGATACATGTATTACATATTAGCTGAGAGCATGACCAGGCGCAATGCGGTAGCGCAGCGAACGAACAGGGTGAGGTGAGTCCCTCCCACGTCAAGGGAAACTACGGGGCATGAACATGGATTCCCGCGTTCGCGGGAATGACGGCCAGAAGGGTTATCGCCTCTTCATCAGCTTTTGGGCGATTTCGCCAACCAGAACCCTGGCAAGCGCAAGTTTGCCCATTCTCGGCAGCGCACGCGCTCCGCCGTCATCGAGCAACGTCACTTCGCTGTCGTCCTGGCCGAGCGTGTCCTGCGCCCGATTGGCAATCAGTAGCGGCACCTGCTTGCGCCGGCGCTTGGCCTCGGCATTGCTGGTGACGGCGTCGGTTTCAGCGGCGAAGCCGACGCAAAACGGCGGTTTTGGCCGTGCCGCGACGCGCGCCAGAATATCGACGGTGGGCTCAAGTACCAGGGTCAGGGCGACGTCGGATTTTTTGAGCTTCGAGGTTTGCGACTGGGCCGGAGCATAGTCGGCAACGGCCGCCACTGCGACGAAGATATCGGTTGGCGCAATATGCGCATCGACCGCTGTCGCCATTTCGGCGGCGCTGCGGACATTTTCTCGCGCCACGCCAGCTGGCGTTGCCAACGCACTTGGTCCGGCAATCATCGTGACAACCGCGCCGGCTTCCGCGCACGCTTGCGCCATCGCGAAGCCCATCTTGCCTGAGCTAAGGTTGGTGATAGCGCGCACAGGATCGATCGCTTCCATCGTCGGGCCGGCGGTGATCAATACCCGTTTGCCGACGAGCAGCTTCGGTTGCGACCATGCGCTCAGCGCAGCCAGGATTTCTTCGGCCTCGAGCATGCGTCCGTCGCCGATCTCGCCGCAGGCCTGGTCGCCGCTGCCCGGTCCCAGCACCTCGACGCCGTCGGCGCGCACCTGTGCGACATTGCGTTGCGTTGGTGCCGAGGACCACATCTGTCGATTCATCGCCGGTGCGATCAGCAATCCGCAATCGCGCGCGAGGCACACTGTGGAGAGCAAATCGTCGGCAAAGCCATTGGCCAGCTTGGCGATGAAGTTCGCGGAGGCCGGTGCAACGACAATCGCGTCGGCATGGCGCGATAGCTCGATGTGCCCCATGGCATTGGTCGCGCCGGAATCCCACAGCCCCGAATGCACAGCGTTGCCGGAGAGCGCCTGCAGCGTCATCGGCGCAATGAACTGCGTCG
Organism: Edaphobacterium sp. (SeqCode); assembly: GCA_039934835.1. GTDB lineage: Bacteria > Pseudomonadota > Gammaproteobacteria > Burkholderiales > Casimicrobiaceae > PALSA-1003. Next base: position 2,126 of record JBDTLK010000206.1, read on the forward strand.
CCGCTTCGGTCATGACGACATCGACCGCGATGTCCGCCTTGACCAGCAGGCGCGTCAGCTCGGCAGCCTTGTACGCGGCGATGCCGCCGGTGATGCCCAGCACGATGCGGCGCAGAGGGCGGGCGGTGATGAGGGATGTCATCCGTTTGGTCGAAGCATGTGGCGTGGTCGGCAGTTTAATATGGGCGCATCAATTTTGCTGTTCAAGTTTGAGTTGAAATGGCATTGCACTTACTATAAAGTAAGATTTTATAAAAATGGTAAGCTACCATGGCGACAGCAACGCTTTCAAGCAAAGGACAGATCACCATTCCGCTGGTCGTGCGCCAGAAGCTTGGTGTCACCGCTGGTGATCGCGTTGAATTCGTAGAACTCGACAATGGGCAATTCGCCTTGATGCCTGCCATTGAAGATGTGCGCGCCCTCAAGGGGATCATTCCCAAGCCGCGCAGACCAGTGGCTATTGAAGAAATGCGCCGAATTATCGCCAAGCGCGGGAGCGGCAGGTGACCGGTCTCGATACCAACGTTCTTGTTCGCTATCTGACGCAAGACGATCCCCGACAGTCCGCGCTCGCCAATCAGCTAATTGAGGACAAGCTCAGCCAGGAAGCCCCCGGCTTCATCTCGCTGATTGCGCTCGTTGAACTGGTCTGGGTGCTGGAGGGCGCATACGATTGCGATCGCGCGGCGGTTGTTGCCGTGCTTCAGCGATTGCTTCGCGCAAAGCCCCTTGTGATCGAGCGCGCCGAAGCCGCGTGGCAGGCAGTCGGTATGTTTGCGGCTGGCAAGGCCGACTTTGCCGATTGCATGATTGAGCGTTGCGGGCTCGTCAATGGCTGTGATCACACGCTTACGTTTGACCGCTTGGCCGCGAAGGATGCCGGTATGCGACTGCTAGGATCCTGATGCGCATCAGCGACTGGCCCGAGTGCGAACGACCACGCGAACGCCTGCTCAAGCTGGGTGCCGGCGCGCTGTCGGAAGCCGAACTGCTGGCGATCTTCCTTCGCACCGGCATTGCGGGGAAGAGCGCCGTCGAACTGGGCCGCGACCTCATTGTCCGCTTTGGTGGCCTGCGCCGGTTGTTCGAGGCTCCGCTCGAAGAAGTCGCCGCCGTACACGGCCTCGGCCCTGCTAAGTATGCGCAGTTGCAGGCTGTGGTCGAGATGGCGCGGCGGTCGCTATCCGAGCAGATGAGGGAGCGCGACGCGATGACGTCGCCGCGCGCGGTGCGCGAATACCTGACGCTGTCGTTGGGCGGCCGCGACCACGAAGTCTTCGTCGCCATGTTTCTCGACGCGCAAAACCGGCTGCTGGGGTCGGAGGAATTGTTCCGGGGTACGCTCACCCAGACCAGCGTCTATCCCCGCGAAGTGGTGAAAACGGCGCTGCGCTACAACGCCGCGGCGGTGATCCTGGCCCACAACCACCCGTCGGGGCTTGCCGAGCCCAGCCGCGCTGATGAAATGCTCACCCAGACCCTGAAACAGGCGCTGGCGCTAGTCGACATCAAGACGCTGGATCATTTCATCGTGGCTGGTTCGCGGACGGTGTCGTTCGCGGAGCGGGGGCTGCTCTAGAATTGCACTTCGGCGCTGGCACACTTGGGTCCCGGCCTGCGCCGGGACGACAGTTCGTGTAGATGTCGCCTGAGGGAAACGTCATCCCGGCGCAGGCCGGGATCCAAGTCCGTTCGTCGCGCTACGCCGCCACTGCCAGCGGGGCGATTTTGCTAACCTGCTTGCGAAGTGCCTGTTCCGCGTGCCAAAGGTCGTAGTCGCGTTGCATGCCCAACCAGACCTCTGGCCCGGTGCCGAGCCACTTACCCAGCCGCAATGCCATTTCCGCCGACACTCCCGATTGCTCGTTCAGTACGCGGGACAGTGTGACGCGCGTAACCCCCAGCGCTTCCGCTGCAGCGGTGATGGAAATGGTGTCGCCATCGAATACTCCATCGCGCAGCGCCGCACCCGGGTGCGGCGGGTTGTGCATCATTGCCATGATCCTTACTCCTGAATGTGAGCCAAAGTTTGCATCTGCCACATTGACGCTGGCCCTTAAACCTAGTGGTAGTCCTCGTAATCGACTTGCACGGTATCCGCACCGTCGAAGGCGAACGTCAGTCGCCAATTGCCATCGACCCACACCGACCAGCGCCCGGCGAACTCTCCATGTAACGAATGCAGCTTCCAGTTTGGCAGTGCCATGCTATTCGGCCCTACTGCATTGTTCAGGGCCGAAAGCTGCACCTTGAGCCGCACTGCGTGATGGGGATTGATTCCTGCCTTGCTGCCAGTCCTGAAGAACGTATCAAGACCACGGTGCCGGAACGTCTTGATCACGATGGACAAGATTGTATCGCGTAACGATACAGTATGCAATTGCCTGTGAAAGTGGTCGTCGCCGGACTCGCGTCAGGGAAGTTGCCGCTATTGCTTGAGTTATCAATGGTTTCGCGCTACAATCCAAAGCTTTACAAAATTCAACGAGTTGGAGCGGGCCATGGCTCGAGTCTGTCAAGTAACTGGGAAACATCCGATGGTGGGACACAACGTGTCCCACGCCAACAACAAGACCAAGCGCCGGTTCCTGCCGAACCTGCAACGTCGTCGTTTCTGGCTCGAGAGCGAAAACCGCTGGATCAACCTTCGGCTGACGAACGCGGCGTTGCGCACCATCGACAAGAACGGCATCGACGTCGTGGTCGCCGAGCTGCGCGCCCGCGGCCAGGCCATCTGAGTCGGCACTGAGGCTACAGGAGCTGCACCATGCGTGAAAAGATCAAACTCGAATCGTCGGCCGGCACCGGCCACTTCTACACCACGTCGAAGAACAAGAAGC
>JBDTLK010000207.1:0-4967 GCA_039934835.1 Edaphobacterium sp. (SeqCode)
TGTCGGGCAGATCCTTGGTCTCGAAGATGAAGTCGAACAGCATCGCGACCAGCTCAATGGTCATCGACTCGAGCTGGTTGGCGCGCGCGCCAATCGGTGAATCCTGCACGTCGCGCAGGACGTTGTGCATGTCCTGCTGCAGGCCGGCGAACTGCACCGGCGTGCCAGCGAAGTCGAAGCCGGATTCACCGTGCTGCAGGCGGCCCAGCGCCTCGCCCAATCCCGGCGTCACCAGGATGCGCGGTCCGCCGTAGGGACCGATTTGCATGGGCCCGGCCGGCGCGGCGCCGGTCGGCGCACCGCCATAACTTCCGGAAGGCGGGCCTCCCGCTGCGGGGAAACTCAGCGCATAACCCGCTGCTGCCGCTGCCGAGCCACCGGAGGCGAGCTGCGCGCCCGAGGCGTGACCTGGCGATTGCGCACCGGCAGCCTGCATAGCCCCGCCGCGCAGCGCGCCGGAACTGGCAAGCCGCTGCAGGACAGCCATCAGGTCGATATCGCCCCCCGGCGCAGCGCCGGGTGCCGCGGGCTTGTGATCGCCGCCGCGCTCGCCCGTCGCTCGATTGACGATCGGCGCGCGCTGCTTCGGCACGACCTTGAGATGCTCGAGGTGCCGGTTCAGATCGGCATAGATCTCGTTGATGTCTCCCAGCGACGTCTGGTTGAGTTCCTTGAGTATCGTCAGCATGATGCGCTGGGTGCTGCCGATGCCGTGCAGCGCGCCGGTGAACGCTTCGACGATGGTCGTCGGCGCGAGCGGATTGGCGGACGTTTCGAGGTCCGGCCGGCCGAGCAGATACCCGACCGATCGGTTGAAGTCGCGCAGTTCGCTCTCGCACTGGTTCTCGACGACCCGGATAATGTTTCCGGAGAGCACCGATTCGTCCATGGTCGAGTTATCGACTAACGCCAGTTTCTTGGCGTCGACGGTTGCGAAATCGGCCTTGGTCTCGACTTTGCCGGTGCTGCGTTCGGCGACCAGGCGGCGCAGATGGCGTTCGAAATCCGCGAGCAGCTTCGCGCCGTCGTTGGCGAGCACGCCGCGCGCCTCGAGACACAGCGTCTGTTCTTCGCGAACGTCGGAACGTTCGGCGCGCGCCATGAGCAGTTCGCCGACGCGGTCGAGCATCGACTTGAACATCACCACAAGGCGTTGAATGGCCAGATCCCGGCAATCGCCGAGGATTCGCGCCATGTCCTTGGTCGCCGCGCGCGCGACTGCGCGTTCGCCCGAGGTAGAAGTCGTATTCACGCGTTTGGGCCTTGGATGGCGGACCTGTCCGGCCGAACCCGTCGCGCCTCGATCATGGCGTTCCGGACCCGTCCCGCAGAACCCCTGAAGTGCGGTAAATGACTGTATCACGCTAGGTTTCGCTACGCCAACGTGAAAAATCGCCACTTATCCCCGGGAAAGCTCCGTCCAGGCCTTTTCCAGACGTTTATACGACACTGGCAGGACCGTCCGCAGCTCCTGCGCGAACAACGACACCCTGAGTTCCTCGATTTGCCAGCGGAACGCCTCAAGGGCGGGCTCCACCCGCTTGGCGACGCGATTGGCCGCGTCCCGGGCCCGATAGCGTTCCCACAATTGCGCCACCGCCTCGCCATGCTTCGCATCACGACCCGGATCGGCGGCAAATTTGGCGAGCCGCCGTTGCAGTGTCTGCAGATAGCGCGGCAGGTGCGCCAGCTGAGTCCAAGGCGTCGCCGCAACAAAACCGGCGTAAACAAGGGCGCTGCGCTGCGCCGCCAGTTCGCCCACCAGACGCGCGCTTGCCGGCGCCGCCGCCAGCTTCTGCCCCGTCGCGTGATATTCGTGCGCGACCGCGGCCAGCATCCGGAATGCACCTTCGGCCACCGCCGGAAGCCGCGTGCGCGCACGTTTCACCTGCTCGGCAAAAGCCCGCTCCGAGCGCGGCAGCGGATCGTCCCCCAGGAACGCGCGCGTCTGAATCGCGCGCACGGTATCCGCGAGCAACGCGTCCGCGGCTACCGCCGATTTGAGCTGCAAGGCGGTCGCGACAAATCCGGCGGGCTCGCGCTCCCAGTTGCGCAGCGCATCCTTCAGTTGCAGCCTGATCAGGCGCACTACCGCCTCCCGCGTCGCCGCATCGGCCGCGGCGCGCGTGTCGTAGAGCTTGAGCGCAACCGACTCGCCCTGATCGATCAGCGCCGGATAGCCGGTCACGCGGCGGCCTTCGCGAAGCACCGCGATCGATTCCGGCAGGTCGCCGAAATCCCAGCTGCGAATGTCGGAGCGTTCGATTTCGGGCGCCGCCGCGGCAAACAAAAGTTGTGCGGCGTCCCCCAGTTGCGCGCGCAATTGCGCAAGGTCGCGACCCTGCGCGAGTTCGGCGCCGCTGGCGTCGACCACGCGCACGTTGACTCGCAGATGCGCCGGCAGCGCGGCTTCGTCCCAGATGTCCTCGGCCAGCGGCGCGCCGGCGCGTTTGCCGCACCATGCGCGCAATGCGTCGGGAAGCGCCGCTTTAAGTGGCGCGGCGCCGGCGATCGTGTCGAGGAACGCGCTCACGGCCTCGGGCACCGGAATGAACCGCCCGCGCAATCCTTTGGGCAACGCCTTGAAGTACCACGTCAGTCGTTCGCGAATCATCCCCGGAACCAGCCACGACAATTGCGCGCCGTCGACCTGGTTGAGCAGCGCCAGCGGTACCGTCAGCGTCAACCCGTCGAGCGGATGGCCTGGCGAAAACCGGTACTTCAGCGGCAGTCGCGTGCCCGCAATCGCGAGTTGCTCCGGGTACTGTTCCTCGGTAATGCTCTCGGCCGCGTGGCGCATCAGCGCTTCGCGCGTGAGCAGCAACACGCCCGGATCTTTCGCCTCCGCCTCCTTGCGCCACTGCTCGAAACCCGCGGTGGAATGCACGTGTGCCGGAACCCGCGCCGCATAGAACGCGACCAGTGCGTCATCGTCGACCAGCACGTCCTGCCGGCGCGCCTTGTGCTCCAGTTCGGCAACTTCGGCGACCATGCGCCGATTGTGGGCGAGAAACGGCGCGCTGCTGGCCAGATCGCCCGGAACCAGCGCCTCGCGCAGGAACACCATGTGTGCCGTTTCCGGATCCACCCGGCCATAGGAAATGCGCCGTCGCGCCACCAGCGTCAGGCCGTAGAGCACGACACGCTCGGCGCCGACGACGTCGCCGCGCGCGCTGTCCCAGCGCGGATCGAAATGCGTGCGCTCGACGAGCTCCCCCGCGACTGCCTCGATCCAGTCGGGCTCGATCTTCGCCGCGCCGCGCGCGTAGAGGCGCGTCGTCTCGGTGAGTTCCGCCGCCAGCACCCACTTGGCGCCCTTGCGCGCAATGCCGGATCCCGGATGCAGGTAGAACTTCAAGCCTCGCGCACCCTGGTAGTGGTCACCGTCGTCGGCCTTGCAGCCGACGTTCGACAGCAGCCCGGCCAGCAGCGCCCGGTGAATGCGCGCGTAACGCGCGTCGTCGATCGCCGCGGGCAGTGCTTCGCTCCACTTCCATCCCAGTTCCTGAATCTGTTCTGTCAACTGTCGATGCAGGTCGCGCCACTCGCGCAGGCGCAGGTAGGAGACGAAGTGCGCGCGACAGCGATCGACCAGCGCGCGATGCGAGAGCTTCGCGGTCAGCGCGTCGCTGAAGAACTGCCAGAGCGCGAGCAAGCTCAGGAAATCGGAGCGCTCGTCGCGAAAGCGCAGGTGCGCCTGGTCCGCGGCCTGCTGTTTTTCCAGCGGCCGCTCGCGCGGATCAGGCACCGCCAGCGCACTGGCGATTACCAGCATTTCGGCGAGGCAGTCGACGTCTCGCGCCGCGAGGATCATCCTGCCGATGCGCGGATCCACCGGCAGGCGCGCGAGCTCGCGGCCGAGCGCGGTGAGCTCGCGCTTGGCGTCGACCGCCCCCAACTCCTGCAGCAGCAGGTAGCCGTCGGTGATCGCGCGCGGGGTCGGCGCCTCCAGAAACGGAAACGCGTCGACGGCGCCCAGCTCGAGCGACGCCATGCGCAGGATTACCGCGGCGAGCGAACTGCGCAGGATTTCGGGCTCGGTGTATTCGGACCGCGCCGCGAAGTCCTCCTCGCTGTAGAGGCGCACGCACACGCCCGCCGCGACGCGGCCGCAGCGCCCGGCGCGCTGATTCGCGCCCGACCGCGCGATCTTCTCGATCTGCAGCAGCGTCACCTTGTTACGCAGCGAGTAGCGCTTGACGCGCGCAAGCCCGGTGTCGATCACGCTGCGGATGCCCGGCACGGTGAGCGAAGTCTCGGCGACGTTGGTCGCCAGCACGATGCGCCGGCCGCTGCTCGAGGCGAAGACGCGCTGCTGCTGCTCGACCGACAGCCGCGCATAGAGCGGCAGGATTTCCACCGCCGCCGCGTATGGCCGGCGGGCGAGCGCGCGCTGCAGCAATTCGGATGTCTCGCGGATTTCACGCTCGCCAGGCAGGAACACCAGGATGTCGCCCGGCCCCTCGCGCCAGAGATCCTCGGTTGCAGCGACGATCGCCTCTTCGAGCTCTTCCTCGTCGTCGTCCTCGTCTTTCTGCAGCGCGCGATAGCGCGTTTCCACCGGATACGCTCGCCCCGAAACCTCGATGATCGGCGCCACCATGCCGGCCTCGCCGAAATGCTGCGCGAAGCGCGCCGCGTCCAGTGTTGCCGAAGTGACGATCACCTTGAGGTCGGCGCGCTCGAGCAGCAGGCGCTTGAGGTAACCCAGCAGGAAATCGATATTGAGACTGCGCTCGTGCGCCTCGTCGACGATGATGGTGTCGTATGCCCCGAGGCGCCGGTCGCCCTGAGTCTCGGCGAGCAGAATGCCATCGGTCATGAGCTTGACTGACGCGCCGGGCTGCGTGCGGTCGGTAAAGCGCACCTTGTACCCGACCACCTCGCCCAGAGGCGTCGCCAACTCCTGCGCGATGCGCGCCGCGACGCTGCGCGCGGCGATGCGACGCGGCTGGGTGTGGCCGATC
>JBDTLK010000208.1:0-4916 GCA_039934835.1 Edaphobacterium sp. (SeqCode)
CGAAGGCCTCTTTGCGGTTGAGCGCGTCCTGACTGTTTCATCTTCTTCTGGTGGACGCACCCTGCTGAACATGGCGAGCAGCAGCACGTCGTAGACAATCTTCACGGCGCCGCCAATCAGCAGCGGCCAGCCAAATGGCGATACGCCCAGCAGGTAGCCCGCCAGGAAAGGACTGACCGCCGAAGCAAGGCTGCGCGGCACCGAAGTGATACTCGCCGCCGCCGGACGCTCGGCGGGGGAGACGATGGCCATGACGTAAGAGCTTCGGGTCGGCACGTCCATTTGCGACAATGCACTGCGGATGAACAGCAGAACGATCACATAGCTCAGTTCAGGCATGAACGGGATGGCGATCAGGCACAGACTCGACGGGAGGTGCGTGAAGACCATGGTATTGACCAGCCCGATACGGCCGGCGATGCGCACCGCCAACAGATACGAAAACGCAGTCAGCACTCCGGTCCAAAAGAACAGCGTTCCCGCCGCGGCGAGCGACAGGGAGAACTTCTGATACAACCACAGCGCGACCATGGATTGCACCACGAAGCCGCCTCCGAAAGCATCGAGACTGAATAGCGCCGCAAGTGTGTACACCGTCTTTTTGGATTTGGTCAGCGGAGCCGTTGGCAGCTGGCCATCAGTGCTCAGCGCGGGCGGCAGACCCCGATAGACGATTGCAGCGACACCCGCGAGCGCGGCATACAGTACAAACATTGCCTGCAATGCAACCGTGTTCGACACGCCCATCGCGCTCGTCACCAAAGTGGGAAGTGCCGCGGCGAGTGACCCGACCGCGGCAACGAGCGAACCCACGAGACTGTAGCGCGCGAAGACCGCCGTTCGCTGCTTGTCACCAACGACACGCGAGAGAACAGCGTGTTCCAGTGGAAGAAAAACGCTCACGTCGCCGCTCGACGGGTTCAGCGTGCCGACCAGCGCAATGAGCAGCAAGGGCCAGAAATCGGTGACGAACGCAAACCCCAAGCCGGTGCCTGCCATCAGCACCGTAGCCGCGAGCAGCAATGTCCGGGAAGGGTATCGATAGGCGTACATACCTGTCAGTAGCGTCAGCAGCCCCGAGCCGAGCAGCGTAGTGGTTGCAATGATCCCGACTTGCAGCGGACTGAAACCCAGATCCAGCAAATACAGCGGCAGGAGCAGGCTGACATACCCGTCGCCGAACGCGCGCAGCCCTTTTGCAACGAGCAGGCGATTTACGTACTGCCGAGGTTGCGTCATCCGCCTCTCACCTGGTGCCTCCCGCGATCCAGCCACGCATGAGGGCTCCCAGCCGGCCTCCCGCATCGGCGCCGCGTGCCGACGGCTCGCATCGCATCGGTGAGACGCGTTTGCGCGAGGTCTGGCAGAGGACTGAGCAGCGCCATGGCCTCCCCGTGCGACGCGCGATCAAGCGGCGCAAAGGCTTTTCTGCCGACAGCAACTACGACTCGAAGGCGACGGCAACAATTCGCTGCTGTCGCTGCGATCTGGCTACCGGCAAGTCCCGGTCACAGCGCGCACCCGGCCGGCACCGGTCCAACTCGCGTCAAGGCGATAGTTCCAGACGCGCCGCTGCTGCTTCCACCGCTGAAGTTGTAATTCAACGTCGCGCTCGAGCAACTCTGGAAGGCTATCGTTCCGCTTCCCACTGGCACCGTGGTCGGGGCAGGCGTTGTCGCGTTGAACGAACCGCCGGTGGTTTGGTAGATCTGCACGGGCACCGAACGCGAACCCGGCGAATATGTGCCTTGCAAGGTGTACCAACGCTGGCCGGCGGCCCCGAAGCCGGCCCCGCTCGGGGCATACGTGTACCAGGCGACGAAGATCGCGGCCGAGTTCGGATTCACCTCGACGGTAATGCCTTGGCCCGAAGTTGCGGCGGTGAACCAGTTGCCGGAGAAGCCAAAGTCGGCATTCGTGGGACGGGCGCTGGTGGTCGAGCATGTTTCGTTCTGCAACAGGCGTGTCAAGGGAATGGTTCCTGTTCGCCCCGATCCATCGGTGAAGGTGTATGCCAACTGACCACTGGTGCACGAGGCGAAGCTCAGGGTCGCAGTTCCAACTGCCTGTGACGTGGTGACCGGCAAAGCGTTGAAATTGCCACCTGTATTTTGATAGATGGTCAGCGTGCTGATCGGCTGTCCACTCACCACCGGGCCGATCAATGTGTACCAGCGCTGGCGGTCCGCTCCGCCTGCGGCGGTGTCGAAGGTGAACCAGCTCACGAAGACCTGGCCGGTGCCGGGGGCCACTTGATCGGGAAATACCTCGAGTTCGAACCCCTGCCCGCTGGTCGACGGCTGGTACCAGGAACCGGTCAACCCCTGCTGATTCAACTCGACACCCGCGGTTCCGAGGCTGGTGAAGTTGTAAGTCCTCCCGGTACAGCCTTGGGCGCTGGCAATGATCTGCAGTAGTCCCGCTACATTCGCCAGCGGCAGAGTGATGGGAAGCACGTCGGCAAAGTTGGTCACACAGGGCCAAATCGGCAAGTAGTAATTCGTGTTGCTGGTGCCTGCGGCAACCTTGGCGGCAAACACCACCTTGACCGAGTTGGTCGTTCCTGAGAACTGGAATTTGAGCGTGTACGTGCCAAATGGCGCGTTGTTCGGCGACTGAAAGTCGAGGATCACCAGTTGCATGCCGGGTTCGGCCACCAGTTGGAGCTCGCATCGATGGGCACCGAGGTCAGCCCGGAAACGATGGAGATCGGTGTGCCCGCGGTGCCCCCCGGCCCGACGACGATCGAGCCCGAGAAATTGGACATGCTGGCCGGCACCTGGACGATCAGCGGATCGTAGAGCGTGAGTGGGGCCGCATAACCGAGCAGAGTGATGAGAAAGTGGAACGTCTGGGTAAAGGGGGCTGCCCCCACCTGCATTACGGGAGTGCAGGTGGTGGTCTGCGCAGCGACATTGACCGTACAGGGAGACTGCTGCAGCAGGGTCGCGGTTGCCTGGATCGACGTCACGCCGGCGGAACTGCTGCCAGACATATCGGTGATGAGGCATCCGCCGAGCGACAGGATTGCTGCAGACAGGATGACGAAACATGCCAATCGCTGCACATGGTGGACCATGACTCCTCCCGGAAGGTTTCGCTACAGGCCTCGCGAGCCCGCCCGGAAGCAGGCACCATGACGTGCATGTGCAGGCTTGCGAAGCGGCGGCTCGCGACACCGATGGTCCGTCCAACGGTTGCGGGTGTCAACGGTGTTGGCGAAACTGCCGCGCCCGCATTCGCGTCGCCCTAACGATGTTTGAAACCGCCCGGTGCACGCACCGGTGTCTGTGGCATCTGCATGCCGAATTTGCCGCCGCCATGAAATGGAGGGGAACGGCGGAATCGCGGCGAGTTGACCACGAAAACGGTCGTCGGAACAAAGCCGGGTCCCCACCAGCCACCGCACTGATTCCACGAGGGATCGCAACCGTTGTTCGAAGGCTGTTGGTCGTTATCCACGTATTGCGGAATGTACATCGGTGCGGCTGGAGGAACGTATGTTGCCACTGATGCAACCTGGCGGCGCGAGAACTCAGCTTCGTATTCGAGCTGCATCACGCGCGCCGCGAGGGCCTGCACCTGCGCTTGCTGCGCCGCGTCGGCGGCAACATCGCGCAGCGGCACGATAGGCGGCGGACTGTCGTGCGTGACCTTGGTAACGTGGACGCCATCGGGAGGGGCCACATTGCTCATGTTGACCATGCCCGTGGCATCGACCCAAGTATAGATGTCCGCCTGCGCGCAGCCAGCAGCCAACCCGAGGGCAAGGGGCACTGCCAACCGCAGAGGATGTGCGCACATTGTCACGTTCCGTAACAGCCCAACCCAATTGTAGGTTCTCGACTGCGGTTTGGAAAGGTCGTTGGCCACCGTTCGAAGCCAGACGTCAAGTTGCTCTGGAAAGCGGCGGCCGGTAGACAATCTCTCGTTGCGCAAGCGCCTAGGCCCGCAGGTGCTCGTTGAAGAACGCGAGGGTGCGCGACCAGGCCAGCTTCGCAGCGGCTTCGTCATAGCGTGGCGTCGTGTCGTTGTGGAAACCGTGATTCGTATTCGGATACATATACATCGTGTACTTGATGCCGTTGGCCTTGAGCGCGGCCTCGTACGCAGGCCAGCCGGCATTGATGCGCTCGTCGAGTCCCGCGTAATGAAGCAGCAGCGGTGCATTGATCTTGGCGGTATCCGCGGCGCTCGGTTGGCCGCCATAGAACGGCACAGCGGCGGCCAGGTCGGGGATGCGCACGGCCAGCGCGTTGACGGTAGTGCCGCCAAAGCAAAAGCCGACCGCGCCGATCTTGCCCGTGCATTCAGGGCGCGACTTGAGAAAGCCGGCGGCGGCGTAGAGATCTTCGCTGCGCTTCCTGGGGTCGAGATCGTTAAACATCTTCACCGCCTTTTCTTCGTCGCCGGGATACCCGCCTGCCGGCGTGAGTGCGTCCGGAGCGAAGGCGACGAAATTGGCGACCGCCAAGCGACGCGCGACATCCTCGATGTACGGGTTGAGGCCGCGATTCTCGTGGATGACCAGCACGCCCGGCAATTTTCCCGGTGGGTTCGCGGGGCGGGCGTAGTAGCCGCGCATGGTTCCCGAGCCTTCGGGTGACGGATAGGTCAGGTACTCGGTCTTGATGTGCGGGTCGTCCTTGGGGACTTGCTGCGCCCAGGCAAAGTTGGGCGCCAGGGCTTCGAGCATCGCCGCGGCGGTGAAGCCGCCGACCGCGTACTTGTGCGCGCGATCGAGGAAGTCGCGACGGCTGATGTCCCCGTGCACGTAGCCATCGAACAGCTTCAGTACCGGAGCCGGGAAATCAGTTGCCTTCATTCGTTCCATCTCGGGCTTTCTCCTAAGGCGATGCAGTGCTCTTGATATTTTTGACCGACGCGGCTGACTCAAGTTCGCCGGGGCGGTTGGT
>JBDTLK010000209.1:0-4895 GCA_039934835.1 Edaphobacterium sp. (SeqCode)
GCATGAAGGAACCGTGGACGTTTCATGAGCGGCTCGACTCGTACTACTACGCCGCGGCGGCCAAGGCCAACCTGTACATTCCGACCATCCTCGGCACCGACATCCGCACGCTGGGGCTGCGACTCACACTCGATGCGGCGATGCTGGGCGTCGGTGGGCTCATGGGCATCGTCGTTGCGACCAGTTGCCTTCTGGGCGCGTTCGTCAATTTCGTCATTCTCGCGCCGATCATGATCCAGGCAGGCGACATCGTCGCGCGAGTCGGTCCCACCGGCGCGATCGTGCCGATCTCGCGTGTCGAAATCGTCAATCAGTGGTCGCTGTGGTGGGGCGTGACGATGATGGTGGTGGGCTCGCTGGTGAGTCTGTTCGGTCATCCCGAGATTTTCAAGGGACTCTTCAAGCGCAGCACGAAGGGTGACGGCACCGATGTCCTCAAACACATCGAATTCCCGTTGTGGATCTCCGCCGTGGGCATCCCGGTCTTCAGCGTGGTGGGCGCGTGGGTCAGTCACACGTTCTTCGGCGTGCCCTGGCTGCTGGCGTTCATCTCGCTGCCGCTCATCTTCGTGCTGTCGGTGATCTGCACCAATTCGATGGCGCTCACCTCATGGACGCCGACCGGCGCGCTGTCCAAGATCACCCAGTTCTCGATGGGTGCCATCGATCGCGCCAACCCCGCGAGCAACCTGATCCCGGCCGGCATGACCGGCGAGATCGCCGCCAACTCGGCCAACCTACTTTCCGACATCAAACCCGGCTATATGCTCGGCGGCAAGCCGCGCCAGCAGGCCATCGGTCACGTGATCGGCATCTTCGCCGGCGCGTTTGCCTGCGTGCCTCTGTTCTTCCTGCTGTTCCTGCCGCCGGACGCGAGTGGTGTGCGCTCGGTGTCGACGATAATCTCCGACACTTTCGCGTTTCCCGGCGCGTTGCAATGGAAGGGCGTGGCCGAACTGATCGCCAAGGGCGTGAGCACGCTGCCCTATTCGGCGGTCGTATCGATGATCGTGGCCGCGGCCTGCGCGGCGGCGATCGAGATCGCGCGCATCTTCACCAGGGGTCGGTTCCCGCTCTCCGCGGTCTCGATCGGCCTCGGCGTGGTGCTGCCGCCGGAAGCGACTTTCGCGATGTGGGTCGGCGCGATGATCTTCTGGGTGATGCGGCTTAAGTATTCCACCGACGGCACGCCCGGCAATCGCTTCTGGGTCGGTGGGATGGAGCCCATCTGCGCCGGACTCATTTCCGGATCGGCGCTGATGGGCATCGGCAACGCGATCGTTAATGTGCTGATGACCTAGCGCGAAGGACGCGAGCTAGAATCCCAGTCGCGCCTTGCGACCGCAGAGCTTGGTGGCGTCGATGTCTTCGGGAACCAGATGGTCGCGGCCCGCGAGCTGCGCCGTGCCGAAGGCGTCGAGCAGCAATTTGCGCATGTCGCGCGGCGGAATCTCGGCGACGCGGTCGAGCACGTTTTCGGCGGGCTCGTGCGGAAATGGCCAGCGATGCGCCTCGACGATCTCATGGTAGACCGACAGCGCGATGTGCCGCGAACCGTCGGCGTCCGGGCGCTCGATCACGTACACGTTCATGCGGTTGAGAATCGGCTCGGGCAGGACGCTCTCGTCGTTGGCGGTGGCGACCCAGAGGATGTGCGAGGCGTCCATGGGGACGTCGAGAAATTCGTCCTTGAACTGCATCGCCGTATCGCGCTCGAGCAGACTGTAGAGCGCGCCCAGCGGGTCGTAACGTTGGTCGCCGCCGGTCTTGTCGACCTCGTCGAGAACGACAATCGGATTCGCGTAGTCGCCCTCGACGAGCGTCTGGGCGACCTTGCCCGGGCGGGCGTTGTGCCACTGTGCCGACGCTCCGGTGAGCACCCAGCCGGCGGTGAGCGAGTTCATCGATACGAATTCGAACCCGGTCGACAGCGCGTTGGCGAGCTTCTTGGCAAAGTAGGTCTTGCCCAGTCCGGGCTCGCCGACCAGCAGGATGGGCGTGAACTGGACCGCCTCGTTGCCGGCAATGGCCAGCGCCAAACACTTGCGCAGGTCGGCGATGACTTCGCCGAAGTTCGGCGACGCAAGTGCGAGGTCATCGATCGCTGCGCTCGACGAAGGCTTGACGATGTAGCGGGAGCCGCCGAGCCCGCGCATCCTGTCGTACCAGTTCTTCAGGCCTTCGTTGCGCGCGGCCGAGTCGTCGCCAAGCGCGCGGTCGATCTCCGCGAGGGAGTAGATCGGTTGCAGGTCTGCAATCGGGATCACTACATCCATGATAGCTCGCACCTCTCTGGGTACGCTAGATGCATTTTGCGTGCCAGTGCCGACTGCTGCACAGCGTTACGAGCTGGCGCCGGAGCATGGCGGCAGCTTCGACACTGAAGGTGCGGTCGTCTGTCCCGATCGCGCGCACGATTTGGGCGCAGGCGCACCGCTTAGCGACGCGTACCGTCATGCCTCGCTGCACCGGCGTCCCCGATGCGACGCCTTGGTTCCTCAGTGCTCGAGGACGCGACGGAACGGCGGTCCCGCAACCGCCACCCTCAGTCGTCGAGTCCGCTCATGCCCTTGCGATGCTTGAGCGGCGTCGCGCCGGCGATGCGATAGGCCACCATGCCCGGCCACGCCAGCCCGCCGTTGCGCTTGCGCGAGAACAGGATCCCGTCCGTGCGCGAGCGCATCGGGGTGCGCGCCTTGAGCCCGCGCGGATCGGCGGGATCGATGATTTCGCAGACGACATCGCCTTTCTTGAACTTCGCTCCGGCGGCAAGACGATAAACGATGAACCCGGCGACCGGACAGTAGCCGACGTCCATCCCGCTGATCGGTGTCGGCGCCGACTTCAACCGGGGCAAACGGCCGGCCCTGCCGGCGAGCACGCCGCGGCGCATCAGATAACGGTACAGGTTGGCCGCGTCCGCCGCGCCCAGCGCGTGACTCACGTCGTGCTGGCTGCGCAGTTCGACGGTGCTCGAAAAGCACGCCTGCGGAATCGCCGCCTTCGGGAAGCGCGCCGCCAGGCGAGGCCATAGCGCGGCATTGACTCCCGAGAACGTCAGCGCCTCGGCGAACGGCTCGTTGTACAGCGTCGCCTGGACGCCGAGGTCCGCTGCCAGTTCCTGCGCGGCGCCCTTGAGATCGGGCGCGGCCGTGAACAGATGCAAGGCTGCGTCCATGTCGCAATGCAGGTCGAGCACGATGTCGGCATCGATCGAGAGCTTCATGATCTCGACGCGCATGGTCTGCAGCTCGTTCACCGGAATCATCGCCCGCAATGCGCCGAGCGCGGTGGCGCGGATCAGGTTGACATTGGCCGCGGCGTTTCGCCCAAGACTGGGGCCGATCCGATCGGCCACCGCACCCGACAGATCGAGCCAGTTGCGGTTGAAGTTGTCGCGGCTGAGAAGGTCGTAGCGGCCCAGATGGCTGTTGCCGAGCAGCTGCGCCTGGCCGATCGGGTTGACCGTCGGTACGACGATCACCTCGCCCTTGATGCGCCGGGCCCGGTCGGCCTCGACCAGCATGGGCATCAAATGGTGCAGTGCCATAGCGCCAGGCAATTCGTTAGCGTGAATCGCCGCCTGGATATAGACTTTGGGCCGCGCACCTGCAACGCCGAATCGCAGCCAGGCGATCGAGCGCTTGGTGCCCGGTGTCATGTTCGGCAGATGGATCTTGTTTTTGGAAACCGGCATGGCGAAGTCTCCTGAATCAGGTAAGAGCGGAATAGGTTCCAGTTTACTGCGTCGCGCTTGATTGAACTTGACCGCTGCTTTGCCGCGCCGGTACGGCAGGTGGCGATGCCAGGCTGACGTGCGGCAACGGCATTGGCTAACAACGCGAGGAGAGTGTCATGAACGAGCAGGAATTGCGGGGGTTGATCGAAGCAGTGCGCACGGGGCGTGTGTCGCGCCGGGATTTTGTCATGACGATGCTGGGTTTCGGCGTGGCGGCGCCTATCGCTGGTCAGTTGCTGATGCACGCCGGTATCGCCCAGGCGCAAACGACGTCCGCCTACAAGGGCACGAAGCGCGGCGGTGGCGGGGCGCTGAAGGTGCTCTGGTGGCAGGGCGCAACGCTGCTCAACCCGCACTTTGCGGTGGGCACCAAGGATCAGGACGGCTCGCGCATCTTTTACGAGCCGCTCGCCGGATGGGACACCGACGGCAACCTGGTTCCCTGCCTCGCGGCGGAACTTCCGAGCATGGACAACGGCAGCGTGTCGCAGGATGGCAAGAGCATCACCTGGAAGCTCAAGCGCGATGTGCAGTGGCACGATGGCAAGCCGTTGACTTCAGCCGATGTCGTGTTCAACTGGGAGTATGCGTCCGACCCCGAGACCTCGGCGACCACCATCGGCTCGTACAAGGACATCAAGGTACGGGCCATCGACCCGTACACGGTGCGGGTCGACTATGCCAAGTCTTCGCCCTTCTGGGCGGACCCGTTCGTCGGCCCGCGCGGCATGATCATTCCCAAGCACCTCTTCGAGGGCTACAAGGGAGCGAAATCGCGGGACGCGCCGAACAATCTCAAGCCGGTCGGCACCGGACCCTACAAATTCGTCGACTTCACCCCGGGCGACATGGTGCGCGGCGCGATCAATCCGAACTACCACCAGGCGAACCGTCCGTTCTTCGACACCATCGAAATGAAGGGCGGCGGCGATGCGGTCTCCGCGGCGCGCGCGGTGCTGCAGACCGGCGAATTCGACTACGCCTGGAATCTGCAGGTGGAAGACGAAATCCTCGTGCGGCTGGAAACCGGCGGCAAGGGTCGCGTCAACATCATTCCCGGCGGCGACATCGAGTTCATTTTGTTCAATTCCACCGACCCCTGGACCGAAGTCGACGGCGAGCGTTCGAGCGTCAAGACCAAGCACCCCATCCTGTC
>JBDTLK010000210.1:0-4873 GCA_039934835.1 Edaphobacterium sp. (SeqCode)
GACACGCAATGCGCTTCGTCGATCGCGAACAGCGCGATCGACGTGCGATCGAGGAGGTCGAGGCAACGCCTCGTGGTGAGCCGCTCCGGTGCGACATAGAGCAGGTCGAGTTTGCCGGCCAGCAACGCGCTTTCGGTGGCATGCGCGGTCCTGGTGTCGAGCGTCGAATTGAGGAATGCCGCCCGTACGCCCAGTTGCGTCAGCGCCGCGACCTGATCCTGCATCAGCGCAATCAGCGGCGAAACGATGACGCCGGTGCCGGCGCGCACCAGCGACGGTATCTGGTAGCACAGCGACTTGCCGCCGCCGGTGGGCATGAGCACCAGCGCGTCACCGCCGGCGATCATATGATCGACGACCTCGCCCTGGGCGCCGCGGAACGACCGGTAGCCAAAGCTTTCCTGCAGAACCTCGCGCGCCACCAGCGGGGTCTTCATAGGCTATGGACGCAGGGCAAAGGGCGGCGACAGAGCACGGCTAGAGCACCATCGCGAGGGCGATCAGCGCCGTCATCGTAAAACCGAGCAACACGACATAGACGGCAGCGACGAATACCACCCTGGCGAAGCTGGCGAGTCGTGAGCCGCCGTCGATCTTCCTGCGCGCGCGCCACACGTACACCACGATCCAGACCGCAAGTGCGTAGCGGACGACGGCGAGAGGCGACAGAATGATGGCGCTGATCGTCAGGAACGCGAACGCATGCAGGTGCGCGCCATAGACGAGGTGCTCGGCGTAGCGGCGCCGCCGGGTGGGGGATAGGCGCTGCGGCAGGTACGACAGCCACAGCAACAAGGCGAATACCGGCAGGAGCATCACCATCGCGTAGGGGCCGAAGCGCAGCACCGCGCCGTAGACTTGCTTGGCTCCGTCCTGCGGGGACAGGCGCACAAAGTGTTCGAGATTGTTGCGCAACCCGGATGGCAACTTGGCGCTCATTGCGGCAATCGCGCGCTGGACATCGATATCGTCCTGGATCGCTTCGGTGTCGGCGTGAGCCTTCCCGGCGCCGGGCACGCCGCCGGCAGCGGCAGCTTTCGTGTCCGGAGCGTTTGCTGTCGAGCCCGTTCCAACCGGCGAGTCGATCACCATGCTCGGGGAGTCGACGAGCCGCATGACCGCGAACAACAGCAGCGCCGTAATGAAGAAAAGCCTGGCCGGACGGATGTAGTGCTTGCGCCTGCCGCGCAGATATTCGAGTGTCAACAGCCCTGGGCGAAACAGCAACGCCTGCAACGTGCGCCACAGCCTTCCATCGATCGCGACCAGGCTGCCGCCCGCGTCGCGCATGATCTGGCGTACGGTCGGCAATGCAATTTGCGTTTCCTGGCCGCAGACCGAGCAAAACTGGTCGGGCGCGAAGGCATCGCAGTTACGGCAATGCGGCTTACGGGCGACACCTGCGGACCACTCAGCCATGGCGCGATCAAGCGGGACAACACTCATGGCGTGAGGCTACATTTATTTCGCGCCATGCGCCTTCAGACATTTGGCGTACGCGCCCGGGGCGCATCGGAGTGCATGGCGCTGCTTGCTCCGATGTTCGTGCACCTTGCGACCCGGGGCGCCGACGCGCGCTGCCGGGGCGCGCGCGCCGCCCGGGGAACGCAACGGCGCGGGTTCGGACAGGCTCAGGCGAGCTGCGATATTCCGGCCAGCAACCAGCCCGAGCCGCCCTTCACCGGCTTGGTGAGGTTCCATACTTCGTCGATCGCATGCGCCAGCGATTCGCCGTCTTCGCGCACCATGCCGGTGAAGCGCACGCTGACCCAGTACTTGTCGCCTTCGGTCGATACGTCAAGCACATCGGTGTCGAGGCTGACGATTTCGGTCGCCTGATGCACGCCCCGGCCGTCGAGCTCGCGCCCGATCTCGGCGGCCATCTCGGCCGGCATCACGCTGGCCAGCGCCTTGCGATCCGCGGCGTCGTACCAACGCTGAATCTCGATGTACTGGCGCTTTGCTTCGCGCGCGAACGTCACGGCGTCGAAGCCCTGCGGCAGCGCCTTGCGCGTGACACCAAATTCGGGAACATCAGGCGCCGCCGGGGCGGCACGCGCGCCGTCGAGTTCGGACGTCGAGGGGATGCGCCAGGTCGGCACGGTGGGCGACGCCGCCGCCGGCGTGGCACTGGCGCCGGCGCCTGCGTATTGCAGCGGCGCGTTTGGCTGCTGCCGTCGCGCCATGAACATGCGCACGAGGGCGAAGCCCGCGAAAATCACCAGCGCGATGAGCAGGATGCTGCCCATCCCTTCGGGCAAGCCGAAGTGCGACAACAGCGCCGCGAGCCCCAGACCGGCGGCAATGCCGGCAATCGGTCCCAGCCAGCGCGACATGCCCGACGGAGCGGGTGCGGCGCTGGGAGCAGCCGAGGGTGTGGCCGGCCTGGCCGGCGTCGCCGCGGGCGCGCCCGGCGTTCCCGGCTGGGCGACGGCATTGTTTCCCGGCGTCGAGGGAGCGGGCGCCGCTGGCTTCATCGGGGCGATCGAGCGCTGCGCGCCGAAGTTGCCACCGCCGCCAAGACGCCGCGCGTCTGCCTGGCTGCCTTGCAGCAGTGCAGTCGCCGCAAAAGCGGCCAATACGATGATCGATGCTGTTTTCATGGGTTCCTCCGTGACACGTGTGCGGAATATGGAGGCGAATCGTTCCGGACGCAAGGCCGCCGACAAATTTCGATGCCAGCGCGCAGTCCGGCGACCACGATCGTGCGCCATATGGCGCAGGATGCGCCCGCCTGCGCGGTGACGCTGCCGCGCCGGCGGGGTGGCGAATAAAGGCACTGGTTAAACATCGCCGGTGCGAGACGTCCAGACCGCGACCAGTCGATCACTAACCGAGCCGGATCTGCGCGCATTCGCGGCCCGAACGTGGCCAACGCGGCGCGCTCGAGGCTCGCCAGAAGCGACGCCGCCACGGCGCCTCCGCTGCGCCAACCGTGCAATTACTTCGGCTTGACGAAGCGCAGCGCGAACTTGTCGGTCGGGATCTTCGAGTCCGAGGATGTCTGGTCGCGCGGGTCGGCGGGGTTGCGCAGGAAGGCGCCTTCGGCGTCGAGGACAAAGCCGGCCTGACGCGCTTCCGTGAGCACCACGGCCTCGTCGATGCGGTGCAGCGTCTTGCCGTCGGCGATGCCGGTTCCCGCACGGGCGGCGTGATCGACGATCACCAGCCGGCCTCCGGGCTTGAGCGCCGAGTACAGTCGCCGGTTCATTTTCGCGCGGTCGACTGGCAAATACGAGATGTCGTGGTAGTTCAGCACGATCGTGATCAAGTCCAGTTGTGAAGCCTGTGGCGGAACCGGATCCTCGAAGGGCCGCGCGACGACGACGAAGTTGGATTGCGGCGCATCCGCGAGCCGTTTGGTAATCCCGGCGCCGGGCTGCTGCGCCTGCGCCCAGACGGTCCCGTTGGGACCGACCGCGATCGCCAGCAACTGCGCGGTGTAGCCGCCTCCGGTCGCCACGTCAAGCACCTGCATTCCCGGCGCGACCTGCGTGAACGGAAGGAATTCGGCCGGATGGCGCGCGGCGTCGGTGCGCCGATCGGCATCGGTGCGCACCGGGCTCGCGATCGCCGCCTGATAGCGCGTCGCTGCGGTCCGCTGATCCTCCACCGCGGCGGTCGCACACCCGCCGATCAGGATGGCCAACGCCAGTCCGGCGACGGCGAATTTTCGCGGCCGGAGATGGACCGTTACAGGACCTGAGGTCGGAATCATGGAGCTCTCCAATGGGGACGGGAAAAGGCCGGTCGCGGCGAATTGACGGGAGCGAGTGTCCGACGGTCGCGGTGGTGCCCAACGCACCTAGGGCGCCGCCACCAAGTCCGGCGCATCTTACCGCGTTGCCGAGGCCGGGACGATTCATCCGTCGAAGGAACCTGAATCCGGAATCCGGCGTTGCCGCATCCAAGGCGTGTCC
The DNA here is from genome assembly GCA_039934835.1 of Edaphobacterium sp. (SeqCode). Classification (GTDB taxonomy): domain Bacteria; phylum Pseudomonadota; class Gammaproteobacteria; order Burkholderiales; family Casimicrobiaceae; genus PALSA-1003. Next base: position 3,921 of record JBDTLK010000210.1, read on the forward strand.
GGCAAAAAACCCACACCAGGAGAACATCATGAGCTATGCATCCAGCGCCCTCCGCCGCGCCCCGTTCGTACTCGCCGCCTTGGCCATGACCGCGCTTACGCTGGGCCTGACCATCGTCGCGCCGGCCACGCTGGACAAGGGCTTTGCCGAGCTGCGCGCCGCCGCTCCGCTGCGGGGCGAGGCGGTGGCGAGCCGTTGCCTCTGCGCCGACCCGGCGTGGGTGCACTCGGCAGAGCTGCGCACCACTACGACGGATGCAGGCTGCCGGCAAAACACCTGAACACGACGCGCCTTTGCGTCATGCAAACCATTGCTGGAAGGAATCGGCGATGACGTCCCGGGGTCGAGATCGGGGCACGCTCTCAGTCGCGCCACAGCGCGTGCCATCCCTCGTGTCCAAGACCGCGCAGCGTCAGGATGTTCTTGCCGTAGATCGCTGATGCATCAGGGAAGGCCGCAACCGCGCGGTCGATGCTCGCTTCGCGCAGCAGATGCAGCATGGGATAGGGCGAGCGATTGCTGTAGTTCTCGATGGCGCCGGGCGGGCTGTCGGCGAATTCGTAGTCGGGATGGAAACTGGCGATCTGCAGCACGCCTTCGAGCCCCAGCTCCCTGACCAGCGCATCGGCGTCGCCAAGAAAACGGTTGTAGGCGGCGAATTCAGCCAGCGCGTGCGGATGGATGAGCATTGTCGTGTCGATGACTTCGGCGTCGCCGCACTCGAGGAATTCCAATTCTTCCCGCAGATCCGCACGCAATTCATCCGCGGTGGTCGCCGCTGAAACGGCATAGCGAATCTGCCGCTTGGCGTGCACGGCCTTGGCAAACGGGCAAAGGTTCAGGCCGATGACCGCGCGCTCCAACCAGCGCTCGGTCGCCGCGACAGGCGGTAGAATCGGTGCTGGCTTTCCGAGCTCGCTTCCCATGCTTCCCACCGTATTGCTGGCGACGAA
>JBDTLK010000211.1:0-4816 GCA_039934835.1 Edaphobacterium sp. (SeqCode)
GGGCCGCCCCAAGGCGATCGCCCCCTCGGGGGGAAGCGGCGCGAAGCGACGCATCGTGGGGATCATGCAAGCGACGTCAATGGCCGGCTGGACGAAGCCGCGCGCGCGGGCTGGCTGTACTACATCGCCGGCAAGACACAGGACGACATCGCGCGCATGCTGAATGTGTCGCGCCCGACCGCGCAGCGGCTGGTCTCGCTGTGCCGTGCGGAAGGACTGATCACCTTCCGCGTCAACCATGCCATCAGCGAATGCATGAGTCTCGCGCGTGCGCTCGTCGATCGTCACCGCCTTGCGCATTGCGATGTCGTGCCTTCGGACGGCAGCGACGAAACGTCGTTGGCGGGCGTCGCCGAAGCCGCGGCGATTGCGATCGAGCGCATGTTGCGAAGCACCGAGCCGCTGGTAATGGGGCTCGGCACAGGACGCGCGATGCGCGCCAGCGTCGCCCGCGTCGCGCCGATTTCGCGCCCGCTGCACCGGCTGGTATCGCTGGTCGGCACGATTTCACCCGATGGTTCGGCGAGCCGCTTCAACGCGCCCGAGCACCTTGCCGAGCTCACCGGCGCCCAGCACTTTCCCATGCCCCTTCCGATGCACGCCACCACGCCCGCACAGCGCGAGCAGCTCTTGGCACTCGACCCGGTGCGGCGCATCTTCGCGATGGCGCACGATGCCGACGCGTGGATCAGCGGCTTGAGCCAGTTCGACAATGATGCCGTGCTCTATCGCGACGGGTTCATCAGCCGCGACGAGTTGCTCGAGCTGATGCGCCTTGGCGCCGTTGGCGAAAACCTGGGCTGGGCGTTCGACGCCGAGGGTCGCATTCTTGAACAAGGCCCCAATACGCGCATCACCAGCGTGCCGTCTTCGCCGGGGAGCGACAAGCTGCGCATCTGCGTCGCGCACGGAACTGCCAAGGTGACCGCGCTGCACGCTGCGTTGAAAGGGCGTGTCGTCAACGGACTTATCACCGACGAGGCGACTGCGCGCGCATTGCTTGCGCTTGCGTCAGGCGCGTAGCGCCAGGTTGCCTTCGTGATATCGACCATACTGCCAACACACGCGGCCCTGCATGCACTAGAGCAAGCAACTCTGGCCACACTTCCGCCAGGCATCGCCGTACCTGCTTACGATCCCGCCGGCATCAGCCCTGGCATCCTGCATGTCGGTGGCGGCAACTTCCATCGCGCGCATCAGGCCGTGTACCTCGACGAGCTGTTTGCGCAAGGCGGCGACCACGCTTTCGGTATCGTTGGCGCGGGCATTCGCGATGCCGATCGTACGATGCACCAGGCACTCGCACGCCAGGACTTCCTATACACGGTGGTCGAACAGGAGGGCGACACTACCCAAGCGCGCGTCATCACGTCGATGGTCGGCTTTGTCGACCCCGGGGACGCGCGCGCTGATCAGCGCGATGGCCGACCCGGCGATCCGCATAGTTTCGCTGACGATAACCGAGGGTGGCTACTGCGTCGACGCATTGACCGGACGCTTCGACCCGGCGCACGCAGCGATCGCCACCGATGCCGCCGCGTTCGACTCGCTCGCCGATGATCCACATGCCGACTTTCGCGCCGGCAGCGGGGCGAGCGGCGTGCCGCGCGGCCACGTCGGCCTGGTTCCGGTCACGGCATTCGCTCCGATCGTTGCCGCGCTGGCGCGCCGTCGCGCCGAGGGCCGCGGTGCATTCACCGTCATGTCCTGCGACAACTTGCCGGGCAATGGCGACGCGGCGCGCACTGCGACGGTTGGGCTCGCCGAGCGAATCGATCCCGCACTCGCACAGTGGATCGACCGCAATGCGGCCTTCCCCAATGCGATGGTCGATCGCATCACGCCCGCCACCACAGGCGCACAGCGCGGAGCGCTCCGTGCCCGCTTCGGCGTCGACGATGCGCGCCCGGTGTTCTGCGAGGCATTTCGCCAGTGGGTGCTCGAGGATCGCTTCTGCGCAGGGCGCCCGCCGCTCCAGAATGTTGGCATCGCTGGCCGCGGAGCTCGCACCTCGGCGCGCGCTTTTTCGTGCGCTCTACGCCGACCTCGGCGCGCGGTTCGCCGCCAGTGTCACCGCTTGATGTTGTTACACCATTGCCGGATGATCAGCGCACCGTGAAGCGCATTATTCAGATTTCAGACACCCATTTGAGTCCGGGAAAGCGCCATTTCGCCGCCAATTGGGCACCCTTACGCGACTGGGTTCGCGCACAACAGCCCGATATCGTTGTGCACACAGGCGATGTCACGGTCGACGGCGCCGACGTCGAGGCCGATCTTGCGCATTGCGCCGTGCTGTTCCGCGAGCTCGGCGTACCGGTGCTCGCCGTGCCAGGCAACCACGACGTTGGCGATCCCGGCCATCCGCACCAGGCGGTCGACGCGGCACGCGTTGCGCGCTGGCGTCGCCACTTCGGCCTCGACTGGTGGTCGCTCGACGTCGAAGGCTGGCGACTGATCGGGCTCGACGCAATGTTGTTCGGATCCGGACTCGAGCTCGAGCGCGAGCAGCTCGAATGGCTCGACACGACGATCGCCAGCGCGAACGGCCGCGCCCTCGCGTGGTTTACGCACCGACCGATGTTCCTCGACTCACCCGACGAGGGTGACACCGGCTATTGGTCGGTCAAGCCTGCCGCACGCGAGCCGCTTCTCGCACGTGTGCGCCGCCATGGCGTAGCGCTGGTGGCAACCGGACATCTGCACAAGATGCGGGACCATGCACTCGGGGGTTGCCGCTATGTGTGGGGGCCGTCGTCGGGTTTCGTCGTCGGCCCCGATTTGCAGCCCGATATGCCGGGTGACAAGCGCCTCGGTGCGGTCGTCTACGAATTGGACCAAAATACCGTCGACGTCCGTGCAGTGGAGTTGCCCACACTCGAGCGCTATTGGATCGACGACGTGATCCACGAAGTCTATCCGCGGCACCCAGCCGCTTAGGACCCCGATGGCCAGCGTATCGCTGAAGAGCATCGCCAAGGCGTTCGGGACTACCGAGGTGCTGTCAAATATCGACCTCGAAATCGCCGACGGCGAATTCATCACCCTGGTCGGCGCATCGGGCTGCGGCAAGTCGACGCTGATCCGCATCATCGCCGGCCTCGAGCCCCAATCGGCGGGCAGCGTCGAGGTCGCGGGACGCGCCATCGACCACCTGCGCCCGCACGAGCGCCGCGTGGCCATGGTGTTCCAGAGCTACGCCCTTTACCCGCACATGAGCGTGGCGGCGAATATCGGGCTGCCGCTGACCATGCAGAGGCTTTCGTTGTTCGAGCGGCTGCCGCTGGTCAAGCACCTGTCACCGCGACGACGGCGCGTGATGCGCGAAATCATCGGCGAGGTCGACGCCATCGCGACTCAGCTGCAGATCCAGACTTTGCTCGCGCGCCGGCCGGCGCAGCTTTCGGGAGGCCAGCGCCAGCGCGTGGCGCTCGGCCGTGCGATGGTGCGCCACCCCGAAGTATTTCTCATGGACGAGCCGCTGTCGAACCTCGACGCCAAGCTCCGCGTGCACATGCGCAGCGAGCTCGCCGAACTGCACGCGCGGCTGGGCTCAACCTTCATCTACGTCACGCACGACCAGGTCGAGGCGATGACGATGTCGGATCGCGTGGCGATGATGGACGCAGGGCGGATCCTCCAGCTCGGCACGCCCTCGGATCTCTACGCACGACCGGCGAACCTCAAGGTGGCGCAATTCATCGGCAGCCCCGCGATCAACGTGCTCCCGGGAGAGGTCGCAGATGGCGACGGCATCATCGTCGCGGGCTGCACCGTTCCCATCGCCACGGGACTCCCCGCGCGCAGCCGCGTCAGCGTCGGGCTGCGTCCCGAGTCGATCGCGCCAAGCACGAGCCCGGCCGCCGGCGAAGCATCGTTGCGCGCGCGCCTGCGGCGCGTCGAGAACCTGGGCGCAGAACTGATCCTGCACTGCGCCGTCGAAAGCCTCGATGGCGCAGTCATCTTGTGCCGCGTTCCCGCCGATCACTACACGGCCCTCGGCGACACGCTCGACCTCGCGTTCCGCGCGCGCGCCTGCCACGTCTTCGACGCCGAAGGAATCCGCGTGGCGGATCGCAAGGCGACGGGAGGCTTGCGATGACGTCCGTCGCGCTTGACGCGGCGCTGCGCGCTTCGCGCCGGCGCGAGTGGCTCGAAAAGATTGCAGGGATGGGCTTCGCATTTCCCGCAACGCTGCTCCTGGTGTTGACCAGCCTCGCGCCACTGGTCGTGCTGATCGTGATGTCGTTTACCGACTACGACCTCGGCAATCTCGACTTCAAGTTCATCGGCCTTGCGAATTTCGGCCAGGCGATGAGCGATCCGGTCTTCCGTCGCTCGCTGTGGAACACGTTTTTCTATGTCGCAATCGTCCTTCCGCTGGCGGTGGGCTTCGGTCTCGTCGTCGCGATCCTGGTCTACGGTCGCAAGCGCACGCGCGGCTTCTACGAGGTCATCTATTTCCTGCCGGTGACGTCGACGCTGGTCGCGATGGCGACTGTCTGGACATTCCTGTTGCACCCCAAGCTCGGGCCGATCAACGCGCTGCTCGGCCTGGTCGGCATCGAGCCGCGGGCCTTCCTCTCCGAACCGGCACTGGCGCTGCCGACCCTCGCTGTCATTGGCATTTGGCACCTGGTCGGCTTCAACATGGTGCTGTTCCTGGCCGGCCTCACGGCGATCCCGAAAGACCTGTACGAAGCCGCCGAGATCGATGGTTGCGCGAATCCCATCGACCGTTTCCTCACCATCACCTGGCCACTGCTCGGGCCCACCACGATGTTCGTGATCGTCACCACGTCGATCACGGCATTCA
>JBDTLK010000212.1:0-4746 GCA_039934835.1 Edaphobacterium sp. (SeqCode)
GCTTCGGCGCGCAGGCCGTCGCCTATCCGTCGATCGTGGCGTCGGGTCCCAATGCCTGCGTGCTGCACTACCGTGACAACAATCGCCAGACGCAGGCCAACGATTTGCTGCTCATCGACGCCGGCTGCGAATATCAAGGCTATGCGTCGGACATCACCCGCACCTTTCCGGTGGGCGGCAAGTTCAGCGGTCCGCAAAAGGCGGTCTATGAACTCGTGCTCGAAGCGCAGCTCGCGTGCCTGACCGCGGTTGCGCCGGGCCGCGCGTTTCACGACTACCATGGCGTCGCCGAGCGAGTGCTCGCGCAGGGACTCATCGATCTCAAGCTCTGCCACGGGTCGCTCGACACGGTGCTCGAGTCGGGCGCTTACAAGCAGTTCTATATGCATCGCGCCGGGCATTGGCTCGGTCTCGACGTGCACGATGTCGGCCTGTATCGCCTTCACGGCGAGTCGCGGGCGCTGGAACCGGGGATGCTGCTCACGGTCGAGCCGGGTTGCTACATCCGCCCCGGCGACAATGTGCCCGAGGAATTCTGGGACATCGGCGTACGCATCGAAGACGACGTCCTGGTGACGGCGACCGGCAACGAGAACCTGACCGCCATGGCGCCCAAGACGGTCGCCGAGGTCGAGGCCGCGTGCGGGCGCTAAAGTTCGCACCGGCTTCGATGATGCTGCACGATGTCGTGGTGGTCGGCGCCGGCCCGGTGGGCGCAACGCTGGCCCTGGCACTCGCCGCCGGCGAGGTTGACGTCGTCGCGCTCGACGCGCGTGCCGAGGGTACGATCGCGCGCGGCGATCGCGCGCTGGCGCTGTCGCACGGGTCGCGACTGGTCTTCGAGCGTCTCGGCATTTGGGGCGAGGTTGCTGCGGTGCCCGGCGCGGTCACGCCCATCAGCGCCATCGACATTTCGCAGCGTGGCGGATTCGGCGGTGCGCGGCTGGCCAGCGAGGAACAAGGCGTGCCGGCGCTTGGATACGTCGTCAGTTATCGCGCGTTGCAGGCGGCGCTGGACGCCGCGCTGGACCGCGCCGGCGTGCGCGTGGAACATGGCGTGACCGTCGAGCGGATCGCGCAGACGCCGGCTTATGCGCGCGTCGAGGGCGCGCGCGCAGGCGAGCACTTGGCGTGGAGCTGTCGCCTCGCTGCGGCGGCCGATGGTGCCGGTGAGGTGGTCGCCGGGATTCGCCGTCGCCGGCACGACTATGGCCAGGTCGCGCTGGTCGCGCGCGTGTGGATGCGCGAGCCGCATGGCGGAGTCGCCTTCGAGCGCTTCACTCTGGACGGACCGATGGCGCTGCTACCCGAGGACGACCACTACGGCCTGGTTTGGACTACGACTCCGGAACGCGGGCGCGAACTCGTCGCGTTGCCGGAAACGGAATTCCTCGATGGGCTGCGGGCGCGCTTCCCCACGCGCGTCGGCCATTTCCAACGCGTTGACGATCGGCGGACATTCGCATTGTCGCTCGATGTTGCCGAACGCGTTGTCGAGCAGCGCTCAGTTTTGCTCGGCAATGCCGCACAGTCGCTGCACCCGGTGGCTGGCCAGGGATTCAATCTGGGTGTGCGCGACGCGTGGGAACTGGCGCAGGAGTTGCTTGCGATCAGTCGCGATCAAATTGGTGCGGCGCCGTGCATGCGAGCGTACGCGCGGCGGCGACGTCCGGATCGACTCGCGGGCATCGCGTTCACGCACGGATTGCTGGGCGTTTTCGCCAGCGATTCGCCGCTGCTGCGTTGGCCGCGAGGGTTGGCGCTCACTCTGCTCGACACGTTGCCGCCGCTGAAACGTTCTTTCACGCACGCAATGCTGTTCGGATTGCGCTGAAGGACGCGGCAAGTCAGCGGTTGATCGACGACAGCAACATTTGCGCTGACAACGCTGGCGCAAACTCGGTATAATCCGCTCCCCCCTGCTGCAAAATCCGAACGTGTACATCGGCTCGCATCACATCGCCAACAGTCTCGTCGTCGCTCCCATGGCGGGCGTGACCGATCGACCATTTCGTCGCCTGTGCAAGCGCCTGGGCGCGGGCATGGCAGTGTCGGAGATGGTGGCGTCGAATCCGCGCCTGCGGGCGACGGCGAAGTCGCAGCTACGCATCGACCACCGCGGTGAAGTCGATCCGATCGTGGTCCAGATCGCCGGCGCCGATCCGCAGCAAATGGCCGATGCCGCGCGCTACAACGTGGAGCGTGGCGCGCAGATCATCGACATCAACATGGGTTGCCCGGCGAAGAAGGTGTGCAATGTCGCCGCCGGCTCGGCGCTGTTGCAGAATGAGCCCCTGGTCGGCGCGATCCTGGCGGCGGTAGTGGCGGCCGTTGAGGTGCCGGTGACGCTTAAGATCCGAACCGGTTGGGATCCCGAGCACCGCAATGCGCTCTCCGTGGCGAAGATCGCCGAAGGCGCGGGCATTGCCGCGCTGTCGGTCCACGGCCGCACCCGCGCCTGCGGATTCACCGGCGTCGCCGAATACGACACCATCCGCGAGGTCAAGCGCAACGTGCGCATGCCGGTCGCGGCGAACGGCGACATCGATACACCGGAAAAAGCGCGTGCGGTACTGGAGCATACCGGTGTCGACGCGGTGATGATCGGCCGGGCGGCGCAGGGCCGGCCTTGGATCTTTCGCGAGATTCGCCACTACCTCGACAACGGCGTGCACCTCCCGCCGCCGACGGTGGCGGAAATCCGCGCCGTGATACTCGAGCATCTGGAAGACCATTACACGTTGTATGGCGAAGAGACCGGGGTTAGAACCGCGCGCAAGCACCTGGGCTGGTATTCCGGTGGGCTCGCTGGTGGTGACTCGTTCCGACACGAAGTGAATCAGCTCGACGATGCCGCGGCACAGATCGCGGCGGTCAACCGCTTTTTCGATGGCCTCGCGGTGCGCGGGGAGCGCCTGGCGTACGCAACGCCGGCACGAGAGCCATCGGCAGCGTTGACCGTCCCGTGGGTGAAGGAGGCCCTCGCAGCGTGAAAAGAACAACGCGCATGAACGGCGGCAACGAAATCTGCCGCAGCGTCGAGAAATCACTCGACGAATATTTTCACAAGCTCGACGGCGAACAGCCGCACGGCATCTACGACATGGTGATCGCCAACGTCGAGCGCTCGCTATTGGCGACAATCATGATGCGCGCGGGCGGCAACCAGACGCACGCAGCGGACATGCTCGGATTGAACCGCAACACGCTGCGTACCAAGCTCTCCAAGTACAACATCCGCTGACTAGAGGCCCTAGATCGGTCGCGGGACAGGCGCGCAATGTGCCCCGGCCTTACGCCAGACGTGTGACTTTGGACGCTCCTCCCACATCCGCTGCCGCACCGATCGCCCAGGCCCTGCTGTCGGTGTCCGACAAAACCGGGCTGCTCGACTTTGCGCGCGGTCTATCCGCGCTGGGCGTTAAACTGCTCTCGACGGGAGGCACCGCCAAGGCGCTCGCCGATGCCGGCCTCGCGGTTACCGATATCGGCACCTATACCGGGTTTCCGGAAATGCTCGACGGGCGTGTCAAGACCCTGCATCCGAAAGTGCACGGCGGCATCCTGGCGCGCCGCGACGTTCCCGCGCACGTGGCCGCGCTGGCCGGTCAGGCGATTCCGAACATCGATCTGGTGATCGTGAACCTCTATCCGTTTCGGCAAACGGTGGCGAAACCGGATTGCACGCTGGAAGAAGCGATCGAGAATATCGATATCGGTGGTCCGGCGATGGTCCGCTCGGCGGCGAAAAACCATGTCCACGTCGGCGTCGTTGTCGACCCCTCCGACTATCCGGCGCTGCTCGAGGAACTGCGCGCAAATGGCGCACAGTTGACGCCCTCGACGCGCTTCGCGTTGGCACAGAAGGCGTTTTCGCATACCGCCGCCTACGACGGCGCGATCAGCAATTACCTGACCGCGCGCGATGCAGGCGGTGCGGCGCGGCTGCTTCCCGATCGCGTCAACTGGCAAGGAAGCAAGCTTCAGGAGTTGCGTTACGGCGAGAATCCGCATCAGCACGCCGCCTTCTACCGCGACGACAACCCGCCGTCGGGAACGATCGCGACGGCGACGCAACTGCAAGGCAAGGAACTGTCGTACAACAATATCGCCGACAGTGACGCGGCGTGGGAATGCGTGCAGGCGTTCGCCGGAGCGGCGTGCGTGATCGTCAAGCACGCCAATCCGTGCGGCGTCGCAGTTGCGGCTACTCCGCTCGAGGCCTATCGCAAGGCTTTCGCCACCGATCCGACGTCCGCCTTCGGCGGCATCATCGCCTTCAATCGCGAGGTCGACGCCGCGGTCGTGGAGGCGGTGAGCGCTCAGTTCCTCGAGGTCCTGATCGCGCCCGCGTACAGCGTCGATGCGCGCGCTGCGATCGCCAAAAAAGCCAATGTGCGGGTTCTGGCGATCACTCCGGCAAAGGGCGGCGCGTCGCCCGCCTTGGACATGAAGCGCGTCGGCGGCGGCATGCTGGTGCAGACCGCCGATACCGATGAACTGACCCGCGCCGCGCTCAACGTCGTCACCCGCGTTGCGCCAACCGAAGCTCAGCTCGACGATCTGCTCTTCGCCTGGCGCGTCGCTCGCTTCGTCAAGTCGAACGCCATTGTCTATTGTATCGACGGGCGCACGCTGGGCATCGGCGCCGGTCAGATGAGCCGCGTCGATTCGACGCGCATTGCCGCGCTCAAGGCGGCCAGCGCCGGCCTGTCGCTGGCGGGGTCGGTGGTCGCCTCGGACGCG
>JBDTLK010000213.1:0-4746 GCA_039934835.1 Edaphobacterium sp. (SeqCode)
GACGACAGTGCAGACAGTGTAGAGTGGTCGCATGGCGACCGCCTATCCCGACGACTCGGCCCAGGCATTGAAAGGAACGCCGTCGCCGGGTATGCGGGGTGCGCCCGACCTGCGGCTGCGCCTCGACGACATCCTGAAGCTGATGATCGCCGACGGACTGATACTGTCCGCCGACGGCGAGCGGATTGCGCGCTCACGCACGCAGCGTTTCGAGCACCCGCTCGAGCTGATCGCCGAGCAAAAGCTGCGGTCGCTTAAGACCCCGCACAAGATGTTGACGCTCGATTCGCTGGTCGAATGGCTGGCCGGCAAGCTCGCCATTCCGTACCGGCACATCGATCCGCTGAAGGTCGAGCTCGGCGCCGTCACGGCGACGATGTCGAACGCCTATGCCGAGCGCTACCGCATCCTGCCGGTGGCGGTCGACCGGAACACGCTGACGGTGGCGACCGCCGAGCCGTTCGTACGCTCTTGGGCCGACGAACTCTCGCGGATCCTGAAGCTCGAGATTCACCTGGTGTTCGCCAATCCCGTCGACATACGGCGCTACATCGGCGAGTTCTTCAACCTTGCTCGGTCGATGAAGAAGGCGCAGGAGAACTCGCGCAACGAGTTCGCCTTCGCGCGCAACTTCGAGCAGCTCGTCGAGCTCGGGCGCCACGGCCACCTCGACGCGAACGACCAGCATGTCGTGCACATCGTCGACTGGCTCTGGCAGTACGCGTTCGATCAGCGCGCGTCGGATATCCACGTCGAGCCGCGACGCGATGTCGGGCTCGTCCGTTTTCGCATCGACGGCGTGCTGCACCAGGTCTATGCCATACCCACGTCGGTGCTGAACGCGGTGACGTCACGCATCAAGCTGCTGGCGCGGATGGAGATCGTCGAGAAACGCCGTCCGCAGGATGGCCGGATCAAGACCGTCGCGCCCGATGGCGCCGAAATCGAGCTGCGCATATCCACGATGCCCACGGCGTTTGGCGAGAAGATCGTCATGCGCATCTTCAGCCCCGAGGTGCTCGTCCGCGATTTCGAAGACCTTGGGTTCACCGCCGACGATCGTTCGCGCTGGGAATCGATGACGGGCGAGCCGCACGGCATCATCCTGGTCACCGGACCGACCGGCTCCGGCAAGACGACAACGCTGTATTCGACGCTCAAGGGGCTTGCGACGCCGGAGGTCAACGTCTGCTCGATCGAGGACCCGATCGAGATGATCGAGCCCGCGTTCAACCAGATGCAGGTGCAACCGTCGCTCGGCGTCGACTTCGCGTCGGGGGTGCGCACGCTGTTGCGGCAGGATCCCGACATCATCATGGTCGGCGAGATACGTGACCGCGACACCGGCGACATGGCCGTCCAGGCCGCGCTGACCGGGCACCTCGTCCTGTCGACGCTGCACACCAACGATGCGCCCACCGCCGTCACGCGGCTGCTCGACCTCGGCGTGCCCGCCTATCTGCTGAACTCGACGCTGCTCGGCGTGATGGCGCAGCGGCTGGTGCGGACGCTGTGCCCCCATTGCAAACAGCCGGCCGAGCCGCCGGACGACCCCACGTGGGCGACGATGACTTCGCCGTGGCGCGGCGAAAAGCCCCCGAAGGTGATGGCGGCGTCCGGATGCCTCGAGTGCCGGATGACCGGCTATCGCGGCCGGATGGGACTCTACGAGATCATGTTGATGACGCCGGCGCTGCGGCGGTTGCTGACGCGCGAGGCCGACGACCGGATCATCCGCGAGCAGGCGTTTCGCGACGGCATGAAGCCGTTGCGCGTGTCGGGTGCAATGAAGGTGGCCGCGGGACTGACGACCGTCGAGGAAGTGATGAAGGTCGCGCCGCTCGCCTGAGACGTCGCGAACGCGACGCGGGCGGGGCAGCGGATCGGCGGATGAGGGGTGAATGCGTGCGAGAGCCGGTCAGCCCTTTTTCTTCTTGGGCAGCACGCCCTTGTCACGAAGCACCTCGCGCGCCATCGCCTGACGCTGCCCGTCCGACATTGTCGGAAACGACTTCTTGAGCTTCATGTCCGTGTTTTCGAAGGCCATGAACGCCTGCGATTCCTGCTCTGTCAGGCGGCTGTTCACGGGCAGCCCGAGCTTCTTGCGAACCTCGCGCCGCTTGCTGTTGCCAACGAGGCGCGCGAGCAACAGCACGAGCAAGATGGCCAAGACTCCAAACGCAATCGGTACCCAATACAGTTCCAAAATCACCTCCGGGCGACTCAGCCAGGTTTGTACGCTACCGATTGGTTGCAAGGCGCATGCCAGAAGCGTCCCCGCGGGAAGCCCCGGCAATGGAATGCTTCCGTTGCAACCGCGGCGATGCCGGCCAGGCGATCGTCCATATGAGCTCGATTGTAGGGGATTCGTGCACGCGCCACGCTGTTCGCGCCGGAATTCAGGCCGCGATCGCTGCATGAGCGTCGAAATCGGCAGTCGGGGGCGTATTTTTAGCGGCCGTACAAGTGCAGCGTTCCGCCTGGCATTGCACGCGCGATCTTCGGAGACCTCATCCAGCCCTTCCCGGATCAGAGATATCTACGTGGAAACGGACGTTGATGCGACGCGACGGCCTGGTCGGCGCGCGAGGCAGCTCGCCGCGTGAATGGCGGGCGTCCTTCCTTCACCGGGCTTCGACCCGGCCGCTCGCGAGCGGGTGCTGGGTTGGCGTCCCGTTCGTCTGCTGATCGCCCGCGGTCAGTGCGCGTGTTCCGATGCGAGCCGGATCATCACCGCGGCGTTGAGCTGGATTTAGGATGCAAGCGTGCGCGGGCGAGCGGGCTGTCGATCAGGCCACTCAGGCTCAAAGCGGCGGCCCTGTCGCAGCGCCAAGCATCGCCCTCCGGACCAGCGGCAAGGGTGGAGAACCATAACTGAGAAGCTGGTCATGAAAAGCCCGCCACGCATTCGGACCGCCGCGGGCTGAAGTCCAGTCGGCGCGCAGCTTTCTTATCATCAGCTTGCCCAGCGTGTAGGCGCCGTAGCCAGGATCGAAGGTACCGCGGTCCGCTTGCTGACGTGCGTTTCCGGGATCCTGGAACGCCTTTTCGCGAAACATCGCTTCCGATTCGGCGATGCTCATGCCGCCCGTGTGCAAACCAATGGCAGAGACAAGGCGCACGTTACGCAACAGAGCGTTCAAGAGCTGGCCCACATGCACGGCGGGATCGCCGTTGCGAAGCCCCGCTTCCCACATCAGCTCTTCCGAGTAATGGGCCCAGCCCTCATTGAAGGCATAGTTGGAGAACAGTCGCCCCACCATCGACCCGGACCGATTGGAGTGCATGAACTGCAGAAAATGACCGGGCCAAACTTCGTGCGCAGAAATGAAGAGCAAATCGTTCGTGGCAGGAAGATAGGCTTGCTGCTCCGCCTTTGTCCACTTGGCGTCCGGCGGTGCAATGTAATAGGTCGCTGGCAGGCTTCTCTCGTAGGGTCCCGGAATTCGAATGTACGCAAGGTTCCATCGCTCGTATGCCGGTGCTTCGGCAACTCGCGCCTGCTCCGTCCCCGGAATCGTCACCAATTGTTTCTCCTGGACGAAGGAGCGCAGTTCGGTCAGTTGCTTTGTCGCCGTCTCGACAACTGCACCCGAAATCTTGTCAGCCTTGACCTTCGCTACACACGCCTCGACGGTCTCGCTCGGGAAGAGAACGTTGCATGCTTCCCTCAGGGCGGCAAGATTGCGCTCGAGGTCGCTTTCGGCAATTTCCTTCAATCGAGCGAGCGGCACGTCGATGCGGTCCGCTGCTTGCAGCATCGCGGCGAACTTCTGGGGACCCAAGGCAAAGTCTTCAGTCGCGCTCGCCTCCTGGCGGGAGAACCATGCGTCGAGCCCTTTCATTGCATTGATCGCGTCGGCGTTGGCCTTCCGGAACTCCTCCTGCAGTTGAGGGTCCTGCACCGACCGGAAGATGGCGGGAACGTCCTTTTCGTAAAACGTCGCGAGCCCGCCGAACGCAATGTGCCCCATGCGTACATAGCTGCGCGGAAGCGGTGACGCCAAGTTGCCGCGAATCTGCCGTACCGCCTTTGGTATGCCTCTCGCATACGCGACATAAGCGCGCATGCGCGTCGGCAACGGAGCGTACTCGCGCGCAACGTAGACCTGGGGGCTGAGCCCCCAACCATAGAACGTGGGGCTACGGAAGGGCCACTTGATCGTTTCCAGCCAAAAGATATCGTCGTCGATCACTGCCACCAGGTAGTCGCGCTCGAAGCGCTGTTTGTCACCCAGTTCACTGTCACGGAAACTTGTCACCCTCTTACGGGCTGCGTGCAGACGCGTGATCTCCTTCTTGATGCCAGTTGCGCTCCAATCGGGAAAACGACCATCGAATTCATGTCGACCAGCCCACACGGCGTGCTGGGGCTGCGCTTTGAAGGTCTCCTCGATGAATTCGTTGGTGTAAGCCTCCCAGCCCCTCACCGCCGTGGTCTGCGCTGCCATGGCGTGATCCTGCAACGCGACCGCCGTGATCGCGATCGCGAAAAGGCGGAAAGCGCGCGCCGCAAAATGACGTCGCATTTTGTTCTCTCGTGCCAAAGCGATGTGGGATTCTAAACCTGCTTCCGTAGTTATCGATCACGCCCGTGGTGACGCCAAAATCGACAGAGCGCTCCGCCTGATGGAGCGGCGGATGCGGGTAGCACCATGTCGAACCACAGGCCGTACGCGACCACCTGCGGCTACGCATCGCCGACCTCGAACACGAGGTGTTCGTCGCGCTCCAACCCGGCGACCG
>JBDTLK010000214.1:0-4687 GCA_039934835.1 Edaphobacterium sp. (SeqCode)
AGCGCAACGCCGGGCGCCTCGGGCCTGCTGACGGTGACTGTCGCCATGGGCGGCAAGACCAACACGACGACAACGCTGGCGAGTTCGGGCAGCCCGGTCAACGTCGGCAGTTCGGTAACTTTCACCGCGACGATAGTGGGCAGCGCGCCGACGGGCAACGTTGCCTTCACCGAGGCCGGCTCGCCCATCAGCGGTTGCGCAGGTCTCGCGTTAACCGGTAGCGGCAACACCCGGACCGCCGCCTGCACCACCAGCGCGCTTCCCGCCGGCACGCACAACATCGTGGCCACGTACGGCGGCGACGGCAACAACAACGCGTCGATCAGCACGACGCTGTCGCAGGTGATGAACGCAGCCGGAACGACCAACTTCGCCTTGGCCAGCAATGGCGGCGCTGCCTTCGCATCGTCCTCGTACAGCGTCTACCTTCCAGCTTCATCGGTCGTCAACAATGACCGCAAGGGCCTGAACTGGGGCAACGGCGGCGGCTGGGCGGACGGCACTCCGAACGCGTTCCCCGACTGGGTGTCGGTCAACTTCAACGGCATGAAGTCGATCAGCTCGGTGGTGGTCTATACCCTTCAGGACAACTACAACAATCCGGTCGAGCCCACCGATACGCTGACGTTCACCAATTACGGCGTGACCGCTTTCGCGGTGCAGGCCTGGGTCAACAATGCCTGGCAGACCGTGGCTACGGTCTCCGGCAACAACCTGGTCAAGAAGGCCGTCAATTTCTCGCCGGTGACTACCGATCGCATCCGCGTCTACATCACCGGCGCGTTGGCTTCTTCGTCGCGCCTCACCGAAATCGAAGCCTGGGGCGTGAACGCCGGCAACTTGAACGTCGCCAGCGTCGGTAACGGCGGTGTCGCGTCCGCGTCGAGCGTTTACTATACCGGCTGGCTGCCGGTCGCAACAGTCAATGACTCGGAGCGCGCCGGGATGAACTGGGGACTTGGCAATGGCTGGGCCGATGGGACACCCAACGCCTTCCCCGACTGGGTGCAGATCCAGTTCAGCGGCCAGAAGACCATCAGCAGCGTGGTCGTGTACACGGTGCAGGATGCATTCAGCACGCCGTCCGATCCAACGGATACGATGACCTTCACCAGTTACGGCATCACCGACTTCAACGCGCAGTACTGGAACGGCGGCGCCTGGGTCACGCTGGGTAGCGTGACGGGTAACAACCTGGTCAAGAAGACGTTCAGCTTCGCCGCGGTCACGACCGACCGGATCCGGGTCAACATCAACAACGCGCTCGCCTCGTCCTCGCGCATCACCGAAATCGAGGCCTGGGGCAACTAACTTTCCGACTTACCGGCGCGATCCACCGTTCCGTTGCCGCGGAAGGGTGGCGGCGCGATCGCGCAAGCCAATCATGCGGGGATGATCGGCTCGACGTTCACCGTAGCACTACAATGACTGTTAAGTCCGGGGTTCCTCGCCGACCTGGGGCCGACGCCCTGCAATGTCGATCGACGTGTCACCGCAGCATGAACCCATGCTGTTGTCCGGCGCCGCCACAATGAATGATTCTCCTCCAGCCGAATTCACCGCCGCGGCGCACGCCCCGAGCGCCGCAAGCGCGTTCGCGCTGCGCGCGCTGCCCGCGCCCGATCCGGCGATCGCCTTGTGGCTGTGCGATCTGGAACGCGATCCGGCCACGGTCGAGGTGTTCGTGGCGTGCCTGTCACCCGAAGAGCGCGCTCGCGCGGCGCGCTTCGGCACCGCGCTGCTGCGCAACCGCTGGATCGTCGGCCGCGCCACGCTGCGCCTGCTCCTGGGCAGCGCTACCGGCGTCGATCCCGCCGACGTTCGCATCGCCCGGGGCGTTCGTGGCCGCCCCGAACTCGTCGGTCCCCGACGGCTCGACTTCAATGTCTCGCACACCCGCGACATCGCACTGATCGGCGTCGGCCATGCGCTGCCGCCGGCAGCGCGCATCGGCGTCGACCTCGAGCGTGCCGACCGGCGCGTGAATGCTGAGGGACTCGGGCGGAAATTCCTCACCACCAACGAGCGGACCGCGCTCGCGCCGCTGGACGCCGACGTGCGACGGCAGTCGTTCCTGCGTTTGTGGACGTGCAAGGAAGCGATGAGCAAGGCGACCGGCGACGCGCTGTCGGCGCCGTTGCGTCACCTCGATGTGAAGCTTGCGCCCAAACTCGCATTGCGCGCGGGCCCCCCGCCATACACCCCGGCGGATTGGTGGCTCATCGCGGCCGACGCTGGAGATGAATTGATCGCGACGGTCGCAGTGTGGCGCGCGTCGTAACGCTCGCCCGGCGCCACGTCTTCACCCCTGCGCTTCGCCCGGAGGGACACGGTTTTTTGCGCGACGACCGCGATCGGCGTCGGACGTCGCTGGCCTGGCGACCTTCCACTTGTTTTGCAACCACAGCCAGTCGGCCGGACTCTGGCGAATGTCGCGTTCGAGCGCCCCCGCATAGCGCTCGACGATCATTTCGTTGGCATCAACGTCGTACGGCGGCGCCGCCAGTTCGACCAAGAGCACCGAGTAGTAACCGCGCCGGACGCGCCGCATCGACACATACAGGACTTTCGCCTCGAGGAATTGCGCCATCTTGCCTGCACCCTTGAAGAACGCCGTGTCCTGGTTGAGGAACCGCGTCCAGTGCTTCGGGTCCTGCTTGTGCTTGGGCGTCTGGTCGGCGATCAACGCGTAAGCGCGCGCCTCGTCGGCGCGGTTCATCATGTGGAAGATGAATTCCTCGCGCGGAATGAAGCGGTTGCCGAAGCGTCCGCGCGCCTCGCGCAGGAACGTGTCGATCGCCTCGACCTTCTGGCGCTGATACACGACGTCGATGGTGATGCCGAAGTGCGCGCTGGCGGCGAGCGACAGCCATTCCCAATTGCCGAAGTGGGCAGTCAGCAGTACCACCGACTGCCGCGCCGCGACGCACTGGGTGATCAGTTCGGGATTCTCGAAGACGACGCGCCGCCCCAGCGCTTCGGCGCTTGCACCGAAGCCCCAGAATGCCTCGACCAGGGTGTCGGCGAGATTGCGATACGAGTCGCGGACTATGCGCGCGCGCTCAGCCGCGCTTTTCTCGGGGAAGGCATTGGCGACATCGCGCTCGGCGCGGTCGCGCCGCCAGCGCATGACGTGAAACGCGAACCCGTGGATCAGCCGCGCGGTGCCGTGCATCGACCACAAAGGAATGCGCGTGAGCGCTTTGAACACGGCTTGCATCGGAATGCGGGGACGATTGAGGACCGCGGCGATCATAGACGAGACCTGCGAGCACTGCAATGCGGCCGGCGCGCGCCGCCGGCCTAGGCGATGGCGACCAGTCGGTCCAGCATCGCGGGGTCGCGCAGGAGTGCCTCGCTCGTCGAACGATGCACGACCCGACCCCGGTCGAGCACGATGGCCTGCTGCGTCAGCTGCAGCGCGAGCCGCGCATGCTGCTCGACGACGATCACCGCGAATTCTCCGGCGCGCACGATTTCGCCGATCACCTTCATCAGCTCCTGAACGATGATCGGCGCGAGCCCCTCCATCGGCTCATCGAGCAACAGCAGTTTCGGATTGGTCATCAGCGCGCGGGCGATCGCGAGCATCTGCTGCTCACCGCCGGAGAGCTGGTTGCCGAGGTTGCGACGGCGCTCCTCGAGTTTGGGAAAGATTCGATACGCCCGTTGCAGGTTCCACGCTCCGCCCGAACGCGCGACGACCGTGAGGTGCTCCTCGACGGTGAGCGACGGAAACATGAAGCGCTCCTGCGGCACCCAGCCCAATCCGGAGTGCGCGCGGCGATAGGTGGGCACGCGGGTCAGGTCTTCGCCATTGAACACGACTCTGCCTTTCTGCAGCCGCGTCAGCCCCATGAGGGTAAGCAGGAGCGTAGTCTTGCCGACGCCGTTGCGACCGAGCAGGGCGAGGCTTTCGCCCGGTGCCAGCCTGACCTCGACGTTGTCGAGGACCGTGGCATCGCCATAACCGGCGACGAGGCCTTCGGCGAGCAGCAGGTCAGCCATGCGTCGCCTCGCCGAGATAGACCTCGCGCACGCGGCGATCGCCGGCGATCTCCTCCGGCGTGCCTTCGACCAGCACGGCGCCGGCGACCAGTACCGTGATTCGCTCGGCGAACTTGAAGACCAGGTTCATGTCGTGCTCGATGAACACGATGGTCACCTCGCGCGGCAGGCCGGCGATGACCGCGAACAGCTCCGCGCTTTCCGCCGAGGGGATGCCCGCCGCCGGCTCGTCGAGCAGCAGCACCTTCGGTCGGGTAGCCAACGCCAGCGCGATCTCCAGCAGGCGCTGCTTGCCATAGGGCAGCTCGCGAGTGACGGTTTGCGCGTCGGCGTCGAGTTTCAGGCGCGCAAGGATTTCGCTGGCCTCGTCGATGGCTGCGCGTTCGGCCAACGCAGGCCGCCACCAGACGTGTCCCCGGCCGCTGCGCTCGCAGCATGCCAGCACTACCGACTCGAGCGCGGTGAGCCCGGGAAAGAGCGTATTGATCTGAAACGTGCGCGTCATGCCGAGCTTGACCCGCGCGTATTGCGGAAGCGGCGAAACCAGGGTGTCGCCGAGGTAGACCTCGCCCGCACTCGGCGCGAGCACTCCGGTAAGCAGGTTGATGAACGTGGTCTTGCCGGCACCGTTGGGCCCGATCAGCGCATGGCGATCGCCCGCCGCGAACGACAGGCTCAC
>JBDTLK010000215.1:0-4655 GCA_039934835.1 Edaphobacterium sp. (SeqCode)
AAAGCAAGTACCTTTTCAAGAAATCCATGGAGCCGTACTTGCCGCACGACGTGTTATACCGCCCCAAAATGGGGTTCGCGGTGCCGTTGGCGCGCTGGTTTCGCGGCCCCTTGCGCGCTCGGGTCCGCGACGCGCTCCTGGGCGAACGGCTCGCCGATACCGGTTTCTTCGACCGGCGTTACCTTTCGCACCTCGTCGATCAGCATCAATCGGGGATTCGCGACTACAGCGCGCCGCTGTGGACGCTGCTGATGTTCGACGCTTTCCTGCGCAACGTCCTGGATGTCCAAAGCGAATCGAATCCTCTGCACAAGGCCGCCTGAGTTGGCATGATGCGCATTCTTCATATCCTCGACCACTCGCTTCCGCTGCACAGCGGCTATTCGTTCCGCACGCTGGCAATTTTGCGCGAACAGCGCGCGCTGGGCTGGCAGACGTTGCAGCTCACCACGCCACGGCACGGTGCCACCGCGAGCGACGTGGAGGAGGCCGAGGGCTTCAGTTTTCACCGAACGCCAGTTCCCCGCGCGACGCTCTCGGCGGTGCCTGGAGCGATCTACGTCAAGGAAATGGCCGCCACCGCGCGGCGCATCGACGAGCTGTGCGCCGCGTTCAGACCGGACATCTTGCAGGCCCATTCGCCGGTCCTCAACGCCTTGCCCGCCCTCAGGATCGGGCGCAAGCGCTGCATACCGGTCGTATACGAAGTACGCGCTTTGTGGGAAGACGCCGCGGTTGACCACGGCGTGACGCGCGAAGGCAGCCTGCGTTACCGGGCTTCCCGCGTGCTCGAGACGTTCGCGCTGCGCCACGCCGACCACGTGACGACGATCTGCGATGGATTGCGCTCCGAAATCGCTTCGCGCGGAATTTCGGGAGAGAAGATTACCGTGATCCCGAATGCCGTCGACACCAGCGCCTTTCGTTTCGGTGCGGAGCCGGACGCAGCCTTGCGCCGCGAGCTTGGACTCGACGGCAAGAAGGTAATCGGCTTCGTCGGCTCGTTCTACACCTACGAGGGACTCGACTTGCTCATCGAGGCGGCGGCGCTCCTGCTGCCGCAGCATCCGGACTTGCGGGTACTGCTCGTTGGCGGCGGGCCGCACGAGCCGGCGCTGCAGCAACTTGCCCGCGATCGCGGCCTCGACTCACGGGTAGTTTTCAGCGGACGCGTGCCGCACGCCGAGGTTCAGCGCTACTACGATCTCATCGACGTGCTCGCGTACCCTCGCTACCGGATGCGGCTCACCGACATCGTCACACCACTGAAGCCGCTCGAAGCGATGGCGCAGGGCCGCATGCTGGTCGCCTCTGACGTCGGCGGACACCGCGAGCTCATCCGCGACGGTGAAACCGGCGTCATGTTCCCGGCCGGAGACGCGGCGGCGCTGGCCCGGGCGATCGAGAAGGTCTTCGCGCAGACCGCGGAGTGGCCGCAACTGCGCATGCAGGCGCGCCGCTTCGTCGAAACCGAGCGCACCTGGGCTCGCAGCGTAGGGCGGTACGCCAAGGTGTACGAAACACTGTGCCCGTCGCGCATCATGCGCGGCTCACACCTCAAGCACGCGGAGCGCTGACCGTGTGCGGCATCTACGGGGTCTTGCGGCTCGATGGCGCTCCACTGGCCGCCGGGGTGCTTCGCGGCATGGGCGAGCGCACCATCCACCGCGGCCCCGACGATGAAGGAACGCATGCCGACGGGCCAGTGGCGATCGGCATGCGACGCCTGTCGATCATCGATCTTGCCGGCGGACATCAACCGCTGAGCAACGAGGATGGCACGCTGTGGCTGGTGGCCAACGGCGAAATCTACAACTACCGCGAGCTGCGGCGAGAACTCGGCGCGCAGGGACACCGCTTCAAGACCGATTCGGATTGCGAAACCCTGCTGCATCTCTACGCGCAGTACGGCGACGATTGCGTTCAACACGTCAACGGCATGTTCGCCTTTGCGCTCTGGGACACGCGCCGTCGCCGACTGCTCATCGCGCGTGACCGGCTCGGCGTCAAGCCGCTCTATGTCTGGCACGACGGCCATCGTCTGGCGTTCGCCAGCGAGGCAAAAGCGCTGTTCGCGCTACCCGGTATCCGTGCCGAGCTCGATCCGGCGGCGTTGCGCTCCTACCTTGCCCTCGGCTACGTGCCGTCACCGCAGTCGATGTTCAAGGGAGTCCGCAAGCTGCCGCCGGCGACGGTGCTGGTCGCCGAGGACGGTAAGCTGGTCGAGCATTGCTACTGGCGCCCACCAGACAAGGTCGATCGGTCGATTACCGAGACCGACTGGATCGCAAGCGTGCGCGAGCGTCTCGAGGAATCGGTGCGGATGCAGATGGTGAGCGACGTGCCTATAGGCGCCTTTTTGTCCGGCGGCGTCGATTCGAGCGCCGTCGTCGCCTTCATGTCCGCTCACAGCGCCCAGCCGGTAAAGACCTACGCGATCGGATTCGCCGGTGGCGAAGCGGAGGCGTTTTACAACGAGCTTCCATATGCGCGGCAGATTGCGCAGAAGTTCGGGACCGAACATCACGAAATCGTCGTGCGACCCGACGTCGTGTCGCTGCTGCCGCGCCTGTTGTGGCACATGGACGAGCCGATCGCCGACACCGCATTCATCACCACCTACCTCGTTTCGGAATTTGCGCACCGCGATGTGACGGTCATCCTGTCCGGCGTGGGCGGCGACGAACTCTTCGGCGGGTACAGGCGCTACCTGGGCAATCACTACCAGGCGCGCTTCAACCGCCTGCCCGAGGGCATCCGCCGAGCAGCCTTCGCGCTGGGAGAGAAGTTGCCGAGCGATCGTCATTCGCCGCTGCTCAACGCAATGCGCCTCGCCAAGGGCTTTCTGGCCAGTGCGGGCTTGCCGCTGGAGCAGCGCTATCGGTCATATGTTGAGGTCTTTTCCGACGCCGAGACTGACAGACTTTTGCGACGACCGGCTGTAGGCGACGATCCGCTGCGCGAGGCATTCGATGCAGCGACGAGCAGCGATGACCTGAACCGGATGTTCGCCGTGGACGCGGCCACGCAATTGCCCGACGACCTCCTGCTGCTCACGGACAAAATGAGCATGGCGGTGTCGCTCGAGTGCCGGGTGCCGCTGCTCGACCACGAGCTGGTCGAACTGGCGGCGCGCATGCCGGAACAGATCAAGATCCGCGACGGTCGGCTCAAGCACGCCATGAAAGCGGCGCTTCGAGGGGTGTTGCCACAGAACATTCTCGAACGAAAGAAGCGCGGTTTCGGCACGCCGATGGGGGCCTGGCTCAAGGGCGACCTCGCGCCACTGCTGCGTGACGTGCTGTCGGAGTCGGCGGTCGAGGCGCGCGGACTGTTCCGCTATCCGGAGGTTGTGAAGCTGATCACGGCGCACGAAACCAACCGCATCGACGGCACCGACAGGCTGCTGGCATTGATGAACTTCGAGATCTGGGCCCGAATCTACCTCGATGCGCGTGCGCCGGACGACGTCGCCGACGAATTGAAGGCGGTCGCCGCGTGAAAATTCTCTATGTTTGCCACCGTTTTCCGTTTCCTCCCAAGCGCGGCGGGAAAATTCGCCCGTTCAACATGATTCGCCACCTCTCTCACGAGCACGACGTCACTGTCGCCTCGCTGGCACGGTCCGATCAGGAAGCACGTGAAGGAGAGGGCCTGGCAGCGTACTGCAGCCAATATGTTATGGGCCGCGTGCGCGATTCGGTCCAAACGCTGCGCATGATCGCGAGGCTGCCAACCGCGATACCGTCGTCGATGGGGTACTTCTATTCTTCGCAGCTCGCGGGCCGCATCAACGATCTGCTCGCGCGTAACCGCTACGACCTCATTTTCGTGCATTGCTCGTCGGTGGCGCAGTACGTCGCGCATGTCCGAGGGGTGCCGAAGATCCTGGACTTCGGCGACATGGATTCGCAGAAATGGCTCGAGTACGCACGCTACAAGCCGTTTCCGCTGTCGCTCGGGTACCGTCTGGAAGCGGCCAAGCTCGAACGCGCGGAGAAGCGGCTCGCTTTGCGCTTCGACCTGTGCACGACGACCACGCGCGCGGAGTGGGAGACGCTGGAAGGCTATCGAACCGGTGTTGCGTCGGACTGGTTTCCGAACGGCGTCGACAGCGAATATTTTGCGCCTTCGGACGAGACCTACGACGTCGACACCATGGCCTTCGTCGGCCGCATGGACTATTATCCGAACCAGGAGTGCATGTTCGACTTCTGTAGCAAAGTGCTTCCTGACTTGCGCGCCATTCGGCCGAGCCTGAGACTCGATATTGTCGGCGCCGATCCGTCGCCTGAGGTCAGGCGTCTCGGCGAACTTCCGGGCGTCACCGTGACCGGATCGGTGCCGGACGTGCGTCCGTTCCTCCGTCGCGCAGCGCTCATGGTCGCGCCGCTCAATATAGCCCGCGGCACCCAGAACAAAATTCTCGAGGCTATGGCCATCGGCGTGCCGGTGGTGACGAGCCGTGTCGCCGCCGGCGGCGTGGACGCCTCCAGCCCCGAGCATTTTCTTGCCGCAACGACGGCGGAGGAGCATACCCTGGCGATCCTGCGAATTTTGCAAAATCCGGCCGAGCGCAGGCGGCTTTCGCACGCGGGTCGGGCGCGCATGCTGTCGCATCATTCCTGGGATAAATCGATGCAACGACTCGACGG
>JBDTLK010000216.1:0-4623 GCA_039934835.1 Edaphobacterium sp. (SeqCode)
GCGTGCGACTTGTTGAAGCCGTAGCCGGCGAACTTTTCCATCAGGTCGAAAAGTTGCGTCGCTTTCCCCGACGACAACCCGCGCTCGACCGCGCCCGCCGTGAAACCCTGGCGATGCTTGGCCATTTCCTCGGGCAGCTTCTTGCCCATCGCGCGGCGCAGCAGGTCGGCGGCGCCCAGCGTGTAGCCGCCGATTTCCTGCGCGATCTGCATCACCTGCTCCTGATACACCATCACGCCGTAGGTGGGCGAGAGAATGGGCTCGAGGCGTGGGTCGACATAGTCGACGCGTTCGCTGCCCTGCTTGCGGCGCACGTAGTCGGGTATGAGCTCCATCGGGCCGGGGCGGAACAGCGCGACCAGCGCGATGATGTCCTCGAAGCGGCGCGGCGGCGCCTGCTGCAACAATTCGCGCATGCCGCGCGATTCGAATTGGAACACGGCGGTCGCATCGACTCTGAAGATGTCGTACGCCGCCCTGTCGTCGAGCGGAATATTGTCGAGCGTCACGGTCGACTCCGGATCGAGGCGGCGAATGTAGCGCAGCGTCCAGTCGAGAATGGTCAGCGTGGTGAGGCCGAGAAAGTCGAACTTGACCAGGCCGACCAGCTCGACGTCATCCTTGTCGAACTGCGATACCGACGCGTCGGCGCCCGCCTGCGTGTACAGCGGGCAGAAATCGGTGAGCTTGCCTGGCGCGATCAGCACCCCGCCGGCATGCATGCCGACATTGCGCGGCAGGCCCTCGAGCTGCTCGGCGAGAGCGAGCAGCTCGCGCACCTCTTCCTCGGCGGCTTCGCGCTCGTTGATGAGCGGCTCGACGTCTCGCGCGTGCACGGTATTGGGCGCGGCTTCGCCGACGCGGCGGCGCAGGAGGACGGTGCGGCCGGGCTGGAACGGGATCAGCTTGGCGATGCCGTCGCAGAAGCTGTACGGCAAATCGAGCACGCGGCCGACGTCGCGCACCACCGCACGCGCCGCCATGGTGCCGAAGGTGGCGATCTGCGACACCGATTCGGCGCCGTACTTCTGCTTGACGTAGTCGATGACGCGGTCGCGCCCGTCCTGACAGAAGTCGATGTCGAAGTCGGGCATCGATACGCGTTCAGGATTGAGGAAGCGCTCGAAGAGCAGCGTATAGCGCAACGGGTCGAGATCGGTGACGCCCAGGCTGTAGGCGACCAGCGATCCCGCGCCCGAGCCGCGGCCGGGACCGACAGGCACGTCGTTCTGCTTGGCCCAGTTGATAAAGTCGGCAACGATCAGGAAGTAACCCGGATAGCCCATCTGCACGATGGTCCTGACCTCGAACTCCAGGCGCGCAACGTATTCGGCGCGCCGCGCGTCGCGCGCCGCGGCATCCGGAAACAGCGCGGCCAGCCGGCGTTCCAGCCCGGCTGCGGCTTCGTTCTTGAGATGCTGTTCCAGCGTCACGCCGGCCGGCGTCGGAAAATCCGGCAAATAATTCTTGCCCAGAGGGATGGTGAGACTGCAGCGCTGCGCAATCGCGACGCTGTTGGCGAGTGCCTCGGGCAGGTCGGCGAAGTTGCGTCCCATCTCGGCCTGCGTCATGAAGTACTGGTCCGGCGTGTACGCCCTGGGCCGGCGCGGGTCGGAGAGCACGTGGCCTTCGGCGATGCACACGCGCGCTTCGTGCGCGCGGAATTCCTCGCGGGTGACAAACTGTACGGGGTGCGTCGCCACGACCGGTAGCGCCAGTTCGTTGGCGAGGCGCACGGTGGCGCCGGTGAGCGCGCGATCATCGGTGTGCCCGGCGCGCTGCACTTCGAGGTAGTAGCGATCGGGAAAGACCTTCGCCCACGCCTGCGCCGCGTTGCGCGCGCTGGCGGCGTCGCCCTGAACCAGCGCCTGTCCCACGTCGCCGCCGGCGAAACCCGATAGCGCGATCAGCCCGTCAGTGCCTTCGGCGAACCATTCGCGGCGCAGTTCCGCGCGGCCGCGGCGCTGGTTGGCGCGGTACGCGCGCGTCAGCCAGTCCGCCAGTTTCAGATAGCCCGCGCGCGATTGGCACAGCAGCAGCAGGCGATGCGGCGCGTCGCGCTCGCTGTCGCGGGTGATCCATACGTCGCATCCGATGATCGGTTTGACGCCGCGCGCGCGCGCCGCCTTGTAGAACTTGACCATGCCGAAAACGTTTGACAGGTCGGTGAGCGCCAGCGCCGGCATGCCGTCGGCGACCGCGGCCGCGACGGCGTCGTCGATGCGCACCATGCCGTCGACGATCGAGTACTCGCTGTGCAGGCGCAGGTGGACGAAGCGGACCATGGATTGCGCAATCATAGGGTACAATTTTACTCTCACTGGTTTTGTCACGGTCTCCTTCAATGCACCGCATGAGCACCTGCGTTCGCCCCGTTGCACGCCGTGCGCTGGCCGTGGCCGTACTGGCGCTCGCGGCGTGCGCGACTGCGCCGCCAACAATTACGCCGCTGCCCGCCGAGGTTCCCTCCGTGCCAGGCGCGCCGCCCGCGCCACCGCCCAAGCCGCAGGCGCCGCCGACCACCAGCGTCAATCCGCCGTCGAACGTCAACCTGCAGGGCTTCCCGCTGCCGTATCGGCAGGGATACGCCGACGGCTGCAATAGCGTCGGCGCTGTTGAGCACAAGGATGCGGCGCGCTTCAAAAACGACGGCCAATATCGCACCGGATGGCAGGACGGCGTGTACCTGTGCAAAAAGAAATGAGTCGTTGAAACCGTCGGCGTCGCAGTTCGTCACGATCCGCGGACTGCGCTACCACGTCCGCTCCTGGGGCGACCCGGCGGCGCCACCACTGTTCATGCTGCACGGCTGGATGGACGTCGGCGCATCGTTCCAGTTCCTGGTCGACGCGCTCAAGCGCGACTGGCACGTGCTGGCCCCCGACTGGCGCGGCTTCGGCCTGAGCGAATGGTGCGCCGACGGCTACTGGTTCGCCGACTACGTCGCCGATCTCGACGCGCTGCTCGATCACTTTGCGCCGGGAAGTCCGGTGCGCCTGGTCGGGCATAGCCTCGGCGGCAATGTCGTGATGCACTATGCGGGCGCGCGGCCACAGCGGGTCGCGCGTGTGGTATCGCTCGAAGGCTTCGGCATTCCTGCGGAGGACATCGCGCGCGCGCCCGACAAGCTCGTCAAGTGGCTCGACGCGCTCCGCGATCTGCCCGATTTCCGCGCGTATTCGAATCTCGGCGCCGTCGCCGACCGCTTGCAGAAAAGCAATCCCCGGCTGGCGCGCGATCGCGCCGAGTTCCTCGCGGCGCACTGGGCGCGCATGCAACCCGACGGCAGCGCGCAACTGGCGTCGGACCCGCGCCACAAGTTGCCGGCGCCGATGGTGTATCGCATGGAAGAAGTGTTCTGCGTCTGGCAGCGCATCGCTGCGCCGGTGCTCTGGGTCGCGGCAACCGAATCGACGATCCCGAAGTGGCTTGGTGCCCATCCCGAGGGTGAAGGGGCGACCGACAACCTTGCCGGGGTGCGCTCGCGCCTGGCTAAGGTCGCGCGCGGCGAATTGATCACCATTGCCGATGCCGGGCACATGGTGCATCTCGAGGCTCCCGACCTGGTCGCGGCGGCGATCGAGCCATTCCTGGCCGCTTGATGCCGCGGCCATTTGCGATCCGCACTCGGCGCGGCGCGTACGTGGCGTTGGTGTTACTGACGATCTTCTGGGGCATGAACTGGGTGGCGATGAAGTCCGGCGTGCGCTATGCCGATCCGATCGTCTACAACATCGCGCGCACGCTGGTAGCCATCGCCACGCTGTTCGCGATCATGCTCTGGGAGCGACGCGCGTTCTGGCCCGTATCGTGGGTTGCGGTGCTGGTTACCGGTTTCTTCCAGACCACTATCAACTTCTCCGCGACCATCATGGCGCTCGCCAGCGGCGGCGCGGGGCGCACCTCGGTGCTGGTGTTCACCATGCCGTTCTGGACGATGCTCATGGCGTGGCCGGTTCTCCACGAGCGCGTGCGCGGAACGCAATGGCTGGCGGTGGGATTTGCTCTGCTCGGCCTGTTGATCGTGGTCGAGCCATGGAACTGGGAGGGTGACCTTGCTCCCAAGCTCTGGGCGAGCTTGTCGGGATTCGGCTGGGCGGCCGGCACGGTCGCCACCAAGTACTACCAGCGCCGCTACCGGCTCGACGTGGTCAATCTCATCGCCTGGCAAATGGTTACGGGCAGCATTCCCATACTGCTCATTCCGCTGTTCTGGCCGCTGCCCGCGGCGCAATGGAACGGTGTGTATGTCGTCGCGATTGTCTACGCCGGAGTCATCGCCACGGGCATCGGTTTCATCCTCTGGACCGCGGTGTTGGGCGTGTTGCCGGCGGGTACCGCGTCGCTCAACATGTTTGCCATACCGGTGATTGCGATCGTTTCGTCGATGCTCATTTTCGGCGAACGCATTACCAGTAGCGAATGGTCAGGCATCGCGTGCATCGGCCTGGGGCTTGTCATCCTGTCGGTTCGCGCCTGGTGGGAAGCTCGGCGCGGGGCGGACGACCCGGTCGCGCCGGTGATCGAAACCGGCTGACCGGCGCGATCGACGACGCGCGCGCGATGCGCAACAGCGTGCGTACGCAGCGCGAGGCCGGGGCCGTTGCAGCGCTACGCGTATAA
>JBDTLK010000217.1:0-4602 GCA_039934835.1 Edaphobacterium sp. (SeqCode)
CGGCCGCCGCGGCCGCGGCGGCGATAGAGATGGGCATCAGGCGCGTATGGCCAAACGCCGAAACGCGCCTCTGCCCAATGGCCGACGGTGGCGAAGGCACCCTCGATGCCGTGCTGTCCGGTCGCGGCCAGCGCGACAGCGTGCGCGTCGCGGGCGCGTCGGGCGCACCCGTCGAGGCCGGTTACGGATTGCTTGATGGCTCGTTTATCGCCGTGATCGAGTCCGCGCAAGTCGTCAGCCTTACCGATCCGATCGGCACCGCGATCGACGTCGAGATGCGCAGCACGCGTGGCATCGGCGAACTCATGCTGCGCTTGCTCGACGCGGGCGCGCGCCGGTTCATGATCGGCCTGGGCGGCAGCAGCACCAACGATGGCGGCGCGGGCTTGCTGGCGGCGCTCGGCTTTGCGCTCACGTCGGCCGATGGCACCGTAGTGGAACCGACGCCCGCGGGCCTGGCAACGCTTGCGGCAGTCCATGCTGAAGGGCTCGATCCGCGCCTGTCTGCGTCACGCATCACGATCATGTCGGACGTCACGAATCCGCTGTGCGGGCCGCACGGTGCGACTGCGATCTTCGGACCGCAGAAAGGCGTGCGCGCCGACCGGATCGCGACCGTCGACGAACGCATCGCTCACTTCGCCACATTGGCCGAGGGTGCCGTTGGCCGCAACGCACAGGATCTACCGGGAGCCGGAGCCGCGGGCGGGCTGGGCTTCGCCTTGCAGTTGCTTGGCGGCGAACCGCGTTCCGGGGCCGAAGTCGTCGCCGACCTTGTCGGACTCGACGCCGCGCTTGACGATGCCGACTGGCTGATTACCGGCGAGGGTCACAGTGACGCGCAGACGCTGCAGGGCAAGACACCGCTGGTAGTCGCGCGGCATGCCACGGCGCAAAACGTTCCGGCTACCCTGATTTCAGGTGGCATCGATCCCGCAGCGCTCCCGGAACTGGGCCGCCACTTCGCTGGCTGCTTCGCGCTGCCCGCCGGACCGGCGACGCTCGAGCAATGCGTCGCTCACGCGACGACCTTGCTTGCCGATCGCGCCGAGCAAGCGGCCCGACTGTGGTCGGCGGCTCGAGGGCTGGTGGCGCGGATGGTATCGTAAGGCCGGCGGGAAATAGCGGACGCCCCGGTCATCCGGCGCAAAGCAGAGTCGCAAAAGGAATCCGAGAATGGCAGCGGTCACGCTCAAGGGTGTATCGAAACGATTTGGCGCGAGCACGGTCGTGGACGACATCAACCTCGAATTTCCTGACAAGGAATTCGTGGTCATGGTCGGACCGTCAGGCTGCGGCAAGACCACGACTTTGCGCATGATCGCGGGACTCGAGGACGTGACCGATGGTGAGATCTACATTGGCGATCGGTTGGTGAACGATGTTCCGCCGAAGGACCGGGACATCGCCATGGTATTCCAGAACTATGCGTTGTATCCGCACATGACGGTCTACGCGAACCTGGCGTTCGCGCTTAAGCGCCGCCGTGTGGCCGCCGAAGCCACCGACCAGCGGGTCCGCTCTGCGGCGCACCTGCTGAGCATCGTGGAGCTCCTGGAGCGCACGCCGCGAGCGCTATCCGGCGGGCAGCGTCAGCGCGTGGCGGTGGGCCGCGCGATCGTCCGCGAGCCCGCGGTGTTTCTCATGGACGAGCCGCTGTCAAATCTGGACGCGAAGCTGCGCGTGCAGATGCGCGCGGAACTGTCCAAGCTGCACAATCGTCTGCGCACGACGATGATCTTCGTCACCCACGACCAGACCGAAGCGATGACGATGGGCGACCGCATCGTCGTCATGAAGGATGGCCGCGTGCAGCAGGTCGGCACGCCGCTCGACATCTACAGGCACCCGGACAACATCTTCGTCGCCGGCTTCATCGGCAGCCCGGCGATGAACTTCTTCAAGGGGACACTCACGGAATCCGCCGGTCGACTGTTCGTGCGTACCGAGGCGTTCCAGTTGCCCCTTCCGCCAGACTGGCCGGCGTACGCCAGGCTGGGGCCCTGGCTCAACCGGGAAGTCGTCCTCGGGGTGCGTCCCGAGGACATCGACGACGCCGATCTGCATCCGGAATGCGCCGCCGAATGGTGCGTATCCGCGACTATCGACGTGGTGGAAATGATGGGCAACGAGGCGTTTCTCAATGGCTCGATCGGCGAACACGGCCTCGTGGCGCGGGTCGAATCCGAAACCACAGCAATCGACGGCGCGCCGCACCGCCTTGCTTTCGATCTACGCAAGGCGCACCTGTTCGATCCTGCGACCACCGCGGCGATCCGCGCGAACTCGTCATTCCCGCGAACGCGGGAATCCATTTTCGCCAATGTAATATGGGGCCTCGCGACCCTGTCCCCGCGAAGGCGGGGAGCGCAGACGACGATTCCTGTCGCCGATCGCGACTAGTTCGTCTCCGGACGCGAGTGGCTCGCCAGCGCCGCGGCAATCTCGCCATGACCATTCGCGGCCAGGAATTCAATAACCTCGACCAGCCGCGGAATCCCGGCGCGACCGCCGAGCGACCGGCACTTCATCGCGGCCACCGCGTTGGCGACAGTCAACGTCCACGCAAACGGCCAGTCGCGCAGTTCGCCGATCGCGCAGGCGCCGTGGAAGACGTCGCCCGCGCCGTTGGTGTCCACACTGGTCACGGCGAAGCCCGGGACGTGCACGAAGCGCCCTTCGGCCAAGCCCAGCACGCCGCGCTCCGCCAGCGTTACCGCCACCCGCGCCGGGCCGCGGGCCGCGAGTGCCTGGAGTCCTGCCTCTGCGTTGGGCGTGCCGGTGACCGCGGCGAGGAAGCGCGGATTGCACACCAGCAGATCGACGCGCGGCCAGACGCGCTCGATGCCCGGCACGACGCGCTCGCCATCCATCGTGATTCGCATGCCCGCGGCACGGGCCCAGTCGATGGCGCGCATCGCGGCGTCGGCATCTACGCCGTCGACGTGCAGCAACCGTCCCGAGGTGATGATCGACCGATCGAGCTCTTCGGGCCGGATCGCATACTCCGCGGGCCGGCGAAAGAACAGCGTCCGCTGCCCCGTCCCGCGATCGGCCAGCACCACGCTGACATGGCCCGGGCTGCCCTCGGCCCGGATAACGCCGCGCACGTCCACGCCTTCCTGCGCAATGAGGCGCCGCGACAATCTTGACCAGAGGTCGGTCCCGACCTTGCCGACGTACCTGGCCCGCAAGCCGAGGCGCGCACAGGCGACCATCGCAGTGGCCGTCATGCCACCGCCCTGCAGGTCGAACTCGCTGAACTGGACCTTCGTGTCCGGTTCCGGATAACCGTCGATGACCGCGATGAGGTCCAGCGCGTTGACGCCGAATCCGACCACGTCGAACGGTGGTTCGGCGGTTGGCGAAGCGTCGGTCACGACGTGAGCGCGCCTGCGGTCATGCCGCGCACCATGTAGCGCTGGAGGAAGATGAACACGACGACCAGCGGCGCGCTGGCCAGCACGGAGAAGGCCATCATCATGCTCCACTCGGTCACGAACTCCGCAAGCAGGCTGTAGATTGCCGTCGTGATGACGCGCTTGTCCCAGGCCTCGATGAGCACCACGGCGAACAGGAATTCGTTCCACGCGAGCAGAAAGGTGTACAGGCCGGCACCGATGAGTGCGGGGTACGACATAGGCAGCAGCGTGCGCAGAATGGCTCCCACCCGCGAGCAGCCATCGACCATCGCCGCCTCTTCCATGTCCTTGGGTATCTGCGCGAAGTAACTGCGCAGCATGAGGATGCAGAACGGCAGTGTGAAGGTGATGTAGACGATGATGAGCGATGTCAACGTGTCGTAGAGGCCGAGCCTGACCACCACCTGGAAATACGGGATGCACAGCAGCACCAGTGGAAACATCTGCGTGGTGATCAGGAACATGAGCACCGCGCGCTGGCCGCGGAAGCGAAACCGCGCCAGCGCATAGGCGGCCATCGCCCCGATGAAGAGCGACACGAAGGTGACCGTCAGCGCCACGAAATAGGTGTTCACGAATGTCTTCAGGTAGCGGCCGCTGCGCAGCACCTTGTAGTACGGCTCCAGCGTGAAGATCGCGGGTATCCAGTCGGGTGGGATCTTCATCACCTCGACGTTAGGCCGCACCGACACGGTGAGCATCCACGCCACCGGAAAGAGCATGATGATCGTCACCGCCACGAGGATGGCGTAGATCGCGACATGCGCAGCCCGCCGGCGGGTGCGCATCCCCCACCGCGCCCGGCGCGGCTCAGCCAATGTCGCGCACCGTCCGCCGCACGTAGATCGCGCTCACGACGAACAGGATCAAGAACATGACGACCGCCTCCGCCGAGGCGTATCCGAATTTGCTTTTCTGGAACGCATCGAAATAAATCGCCGTCGCGAGCACCTCAGAGGAATTCATCGGCCCGCCACCGGTCATGACAAACACCGGGTCGAAGGCGCGGAAGGTCCAGATCGAGTCCAGCAGTACGATGGTGGTGATCACGCCGCGCAGCCCCGGCAGCGTGATGTACCAGAATTTTGCAAGGGCGCTGGTGCCGACCACCGCTTTCTTGATCTCTGCCGGCGGATATTCGCCGATTTCAATACCGGCGTTGGCCGCAGCGAGCAGTATG
>JBDTLK010000218.1:0-4582 GCA_039934835.1 Edaphobacterium sp. (SeqCode)
ACCCTTATACTGATGGCTTCGCGCCTGCCCCGCTGGCGCGGCGCAGTAATTGAAAGGCTTGCAATGTCCGTCACAACGAACCTGACGACGCCGCTGATCGGAACGCTGGTCGACGCGCTCGAGAATGTCGTGTCCGGCGTTCCCGCAACGCGCCAGCACTCGGTCGATGACCCGGGCGTGGCGGCGCGCAAACTCGCGCGCATGGCTGGCGCGCGCGCCGCGGCGTTGTCCGGCGCGCTCGCGCTGCCGCCGGGTCTGCTCGGCATGCTCACGGTGCTGCCCGACTTGATCGTGATCTGGCGCGTACAGGCGCAGATGGTCGCCGACATCGCCGGTCTCTACGGCAAGGATCTGCAGCTCACGCGTTCGCACATGGCCTATTGCCTGTTCCGCCACGCCGCGAGCCAGGTCGCGCGCGACTTCGCGGTGCGCACCGGCCAGCGTTTGATGATTCGCCAGCTCTCGGGCGGCGCGCTGCGCTCGGCGTTGACCAGCGCCGGCATGGCGGTAACGAAGCGCGTCGCCGGCACGGCCGCCAGCCGATGGCTGCCGGTGGTCGGCGCTACGGCCGTGGCGGCCTACGCGTACTACGACACGATACAGGTGGCGAAAACCGCGGTCACGATGCTGGAGACGCCGGCGCTGGAAGCTCCCGACTGAGCGCAGACTTATTGCGCCGGCGCGCCCGCCGCGACCCATGCGGCGACGGTCGCGCGTTCGTCGTCTGTCATCCCGGAGAGATTGGCGATCGGCATGGACTTGGTAACGACCGCCTGCTCGTAGATTTTCTGGGCATTGGCGACGATCAGCTCGGGAGTGTGCAGCTTGACGTCCTTTGGCGCGACGACAAAGCCTTCCTGCGTCGGCTTGTCCGCGTGGCAGGTTGCGCAGCGCTGGATGACGATGGCCTGCACCTTGGCGAAGCTTGGCGGGCCGCCCGCAGCCGCCCGCGGTTTGTCGGGAGCAATGACGATCGCGAGCGCGAGTGTAGCCAATGCCGCGCTGACCGGAATTGCCCATACGGTCCGGCCCCGATGCTGGAGGTTGAAGAAGTGGCGGACATACGCCGCGAGCAGCATGATCGCGATCAGGATCAGCCATGCGTATTTCGAGCCGTATGTCATCGGATAGTGATTGCTGATCATGATGAACAGCACCGGCAGCGTGAAGTAGTTGTTGTGCACCGAGCGCTGCTTGCCGCGCCTGCCGTAGACCGGGTCGGGCGCGATGCCCTGCTCCTTGGCTTCGACGAGCTTGCGTTGCGACGGAATGATGACGAAGAGCACATTGGCCGCCATGATCGTGCCGAGCATGCCGCCGACCTGGATGTAAACGGCGCGGCCGCTGAATGCGTGCGACAAACCCCACGCGGTGCCGGCTATCAGCACGATCATTGACACGGCGATCCACAGCTCACGCTCGAGGCCCAGCCGCTTGCACAGCTGGTCGTAGACGACCCATGCCGCCACCAGCAGTGCCATGCTCAGGCCGACCGCCTGCAGCGCGCTGATGTCGGCGACGCTCCGGTCGATCATGTACACGCCAGCGTGCAGGTAGTACATGACGGCGAGCAAGGCGAAGCCACTCATCCACGTGGTGTACGCTTCCCACTTGAACCAGTGCAGTGGCTCGGGCAGCAACTGCGGCGCCACCTTGAATTTGCGCACGACGTAGAACCCGCCGCCGTGCACCGCCCATAGTTCACCGCCTATCCCCTTGTCCGCGTCTTCCTGCGCTTTCGGGGCGAGCAGGTGGTTGTCCAGCCAGACGAAGTAGAACGACGAGCCGATCCAGGCGATGCCGGTAATGAGGTGGATCCAGCGGATGAGCAGTTGCAGCCAGTCGGAGATGTACGCTTCCATCGCCGCTCAACTGCCCCGATACGTCGAATAGCTCCACGGCGACACCAGCAGCGGCACGTGATAGTGCGCGGCGGTGTCGGCGATGCCGAAATCGAGCGTGACTTCATCGACGAACGGCGGCTCGGCGAGCGTCGTGCCGAGGCGTCGAAAGTAGGCGCCAGCGGCGAACTCCAGACGATAGCGGCCGGCCAGCAGCGCAGCCCCTTCGAGCAGCGGCGCATCGCAGCGCCCGTCGGCATTGGTCATCGCCGACTTGATGAGTTCGTAGCCGCGCGGGCCGCGCCGATACAGGCGCACGTCGACGCCCGCGCCTGGCCGGCCGTGCGCGGTATCCAGTACGTGCGTTGTAAGGCGGCCGGCAGGCATGGAATGGCCGGCTCAGGTCGCGGCGTTGACGCCCGCGGCGAGTACCGCGCGCAGATCGACGACGGCACGCGTCGGCGTGGACAGCAGCAGGCCCGCTTCCACGTGTCGCAGGTGATGGTCCATCAATCGGGCGATCACACGCGCCGGTCGGCCGGCGAGCGCGTCAACGAGTTCGCCATGTTCGTCGGGCGCGCAATCGACGCTCGCGGCGCGCTGATAGAGCGCGATGATCAAGGACGAGCGCGCCACCAGTCCACGAACCATGTCGGTGATCACTTCATTGCCACCCAGCTCGGCGAGCAGCACGTGGAATTCCCCCGAAAGCTTGATGCCCTCGTGGCGATCACGCGCGGCGCGCGCTGCTTCCTCGGCGGCGACGTGCCGCTTGAGACGCTGCAGCTGCGGTGTGCCGAGGCGGCCAACCAGCGACGCCGCCAGCGGCGGCTCGACCAGCCGCCGTGCCGCGAACACCGCGCGCGCCTCCTTGATCGTCGGCTCGGACACGAACGCGCCGCGATTCGGGTGCAGCGTTACGATGTGGGTGAGCGCGAGGTGATGCAGCGCCTGGCGCACTCGTGCCCGGCTCACGCCATAGAGCTCGGCGAGCGTTTCCTCGCCAAGCTTGGTCCCGGGCGGCAGCCGGTGCTCGCCGACGGCGCGGACGATGTGCTCGTAGATTCGCTGCGCGGCCTCGGTCGCATCGAGCGCGGCTGCGCGCTCCTGCGGCGCCTTGCGCGCAACTCGGGCACGACGGCGGCGGTTGGGCGTGGTGACAACGAGCATCGTGAGTCGCGAATCGAGCAGCTCAATCCCGGGAAGTTGAATTATTGTAAACAAAGAAACATTGACTGTGTAAACAACTTTTGGCACGATTGTTAACAAACGTGTGGTGCCCGCGTCGCCTTGGGCGGGCCCGCTGAACTCTCGCATGCCGCACATGTCCACGCCCAAGCCTTCTTCCTATCCGCGCGACCTCGCCGGCTACGGTGCGCAACCGCCGCATGCGCGCTGGCCCGGCGGCGCCCGTATCGCGCTGCAGTTCGTGCTCAACTACGAAGAAGGCGGCGAGAACTCGGTGTTGCACGGCGACCCGGCCTCGGAGACATTCCTGTCCGAGATTGTCGGCGCGGCGCCGTTTGCTCAGCGCCACATGAGCATGGAATCGCTCTACGAATATGGGTCTCGCGCCGGCGTCTGGCGCGTCCTGCGGCTGTTTCACGACAGGCATCTGCCGTTGACGGTGTTCGCCGTAGGTATGGCGCTGGTGCGCAATCCAGACGTGGTCGAAGCCTTCCTCGCCGACGGACACGAAATCGCCAGCCACGGTTGGCGCTGGATCTCGTATCAGCAGATCGACGAGTTGATCGAGCGCGCGGACATGACGCGCGCAGTCGAGGTAATCGCCCGGCTCACCGGCAGGCCGCCCGAGGGCTGGTATACCGGCCGCGACAGCCCGAACACCCGGCGCCTGCTGGCGGAGCAAGGCGGTTTCGTCTATTGCGCCGACGGTTACGCCGACGACCTCCCGTACTGGGTACCGGTGCGGACCCGGCTGGGAACGACGCCGCTGCTGATCGTGCCCTATGCGCTCGACACCAACGACATGCGTTTTGTCACGCCGCAGGGCTTGCACACCGCCGACCAGTTCTACCAGTACCTGCGCGACGCATTCGACACGCTCTACGCCGAAGGCGATCCTCAAGGACTCGATCGTCCCAAGATGTTGTCGATCGGGCTGCATTGCCGACTGATCGGCCGCCCCGCGCGCATCGCTGCACTGACGCACTTCCTCGACCACGTGCAGGCGCACGAACGGGTGTGGATAACCCGGCGCATCGACATCGCCCGCCACTGGATCGCGGCGCACCCGTATCCCGAGGACGAATGAGGCTTGAAGACATCAATGGCCTCGATCACGCCGACTTCGTCAGGTGCCTGGGCGGAATCATCGAGCATTCGCCTTGGGTCGCCGGCGCGGCGTGGCAGAAGCGGCCCTTCGCCAGCGTCGAGGCATTGCATACGGCAATGGTCGGCGCATTGATGTCGGCTCCGATCGACACCCAGCTCGCGGTCATCCGCATGCACCCGCAGCTGGCGGGCAAAGCGGCGATTCGCGGCGAAATGACCGCGGATTCTATCGGCGAGCAAGGCGGTGCCGGCCTCACGCAGTGCTCGGCGCAGGAATTCGCGCGCCTGACGGCGCTCAACCGCGCCTACAGCGCCAAATTCGGGTTCCCGTTCATCATCGCGGTCAAAGGGCTCGAACGCGCCGCCATCATCGCGTGTTTCGCGGCGCGGCTCGACCATGACCGCGCCACCGAATTCAACGAAGCGCTGACGCAGATCGCGCGCAT
>JBDTLK010000219.1:0-4500 GCA_039934835.1 Edaphobacterium sp. (SeqCode)
ATGCCCAGGAATGCGGCGACCTTTCGCCAACCTCCCGCCGGACGTGCGCGAGCACTGAAGCCGCCTGCTCGCGATTGCCGGCGCGCAGCTGCCCGATGAAGCGGTTCAGCATCGGGGTCTTTAGTACCTGCAGGCACTCGTTGACCATGATCTCCGACTGCACGAACTTGAGATTGGCGCGCGCGGCGTCAACGAGCGAGCGGTCCTGCATGTGGTTCTGCCGGATCACGACGAACATATCGGGTTTCAGCCGACGCGCAAGTGTTGCAGCGCCGAGGTTCACCGCGTCGATGTTCGCGCCGGCTACCAGCACGTCGGCGTGCCCGATGCTGGCGTCATGGAGGATGCTCTCCGTGAAATCGCCATGCACCAGCCGCGCGTCGGGATCGGTCATGACGCGGGTATCGAACGCTTTCCATTCGATGCCGGCCTGGTCGAGCACCTGCGCGATCGAACGTCCGAAACGGCCGTAGCCGACGAGCACCCAGCGACCCTGTGGCGGTTGGATGGCGGGCGGAACCGGCGATCCGTCGGTCGCCGTCAACCAATCCTCGATCTGCACGATCTCGGGCGCGCGCAGGCTCACGCCCAGGTTGTACGCGAAGGTCTCGAATGGATTGATGACCGCCACGCCACCGAACGACTCGAGGTTCACCTTCGCAACTGCCGATTTGGCGCGCGCGACTATAGCGATGCCCGGATTCAGCACGCGAGCATCGATGGCGATCGCCTGGTTGACGGCATCCTCGCCGGCGAGCGCGATGAGGCCGAGGCAGAAGGGACTGCGGATGCCACAGTCGACGAGCACGTCGGCCAACCGCGCATCGGCGGCTAGCGTGAGCGGCGGCGTTGCGTACTCCTGCACCGCGATCGGCGCCATGCGTTGCGGCGACGGATCGACGATCACGAGCCGGTTGCCGAGACGATCGAGTGCCCGCGCGAGCCTGGAGCCGCTTTGGCCGTAGCCGCACAGCACGTAGAACGGCACGGCGATGCCGCGTGCCTGCCAGTTGAAGATGCTGCGTCGGAGCATGGTTCGAAACGGCGCATCGTTGGCAAGCGCCACCACCGAGCCGAGCGTGTAAGCCCAGCCGATGACCGAGAGGTAGATCGCGAACGTGACCCACAATCGCTGCGCGTCGGTAAACGGATACGGGATTTCACCGAAGCCGATCGTGGTCGCGGTGAACGACATCACGTAAAAGGCGTGGAAGATGCTCATCGGTTCACGCTGGCCATCGGGAGCCAGGCCGGGGATAAGCGCCAGACCACCGACCGAGACCGCGTACACGATGATCACCGTGATGAGCGGCGCGCGCAGCCGCAACAGGATGAGGAAGAGGACTTCGCTCATGCGTGAGGTCGCGGGTCAACGGCCCTGCCGCAGCGTTTCGCCGATCAGCAGGATGACCGAGAACAGGTTCGCGAGCAGTGCACCGCCGGACAAAGAAACGACGACCGCTGTCAGCTCGCTGTTCATCGGCTGCGCGATCACGTACAACCGCCAGACCCACACCATCGAAGCCGCGATGAGTTGGAAGGACGCGACGAGGCTCGTAGCGAGATGGGTGGCGCCGAGTTGCGTGCGGTCGCCGAACTTGAGCACGGTGGCGATTAAGGTGACCACGACCGCGGCGAACAGCTCCATCGGATGGTGGAGCTCGGGTCGTTCGATGTCGCCGATGACAAAACCGAAGTTGAGCGTGCAGGCGAAGATGATGAAGAATCCAAAAATGACCTTTTCGAGGTTCATGGATCAAGGCTCCGCGGGCTGCCAGCGAGGAACGGCATCATAAGACTAATCTAAGGGAAAATGAACATCCTGCGACGTCCGCTTTCGAGAACATCGAATGACCGCTCAGGGGTCGGATGCTGACGAACGCTACGCGGTCGACTACGACCGCTTGCTGCAACACCCCCGACGTCGACTGCCCGCCGGCCAGCGGTTCCAATATTCAACCTTGCTCATTGAACAAAGCAAAGTCAGGAGTCGTCAGACGTTGCCAGCGCCATGCGCGGGGCTTCTCGCAGGTAGTCCGCGCCACTAACCCTTTACGCCACCCGCCGTGAGCCCGCCCACGACCCGCTCCTGGAAAACCGCGATAAGGATGCAGATCGGCACGATGGCGACGATCAGCGCCGCCGAAATCAGCGGCCAGGGGAACGCGAATTCGCCCTGGTAGAGCGTGATGCCCACCGACAGGGTGCGCATGTTGACGCGGTTCATCATCGTCAGTGCCAGCAGGAATTCGTCCCACGCGTTGACGAAGGCCAGGATCGCCGCCGTGAACACGCCCGGTGCCGACAGCGGAATGACGACCTTGAACAGCGCTCCGACGCGCGAGCAGCCGTCGATCATCGCCGCGGCTTCGAGGTCGGGTGGAATGTCCTGGAAGAAGCTCGCCATCACCAGCGTGCATACCGGCAGCGACAACACCGCATAGGGCAGGATCAGGGCGGGATAGGTGTTGAGCAGGCCCAATTCGCGCATTACCTTGAACAGCGGCACCATCAGCGAGATCAGCGGGAACATGGCCACCGCCAGCAGCAGCGACATCATGAGGTTGCGGTGCGGCAGGCGCAGGCGCGTGAGCGCGTACGCGGCCAGCGCGCCGACGAATACGCACAGCACCGTCGACAAGCCCGCGACGACGATGCTGTTCCACATGAAGCGCAGGATCGGCTGCGCCGTGAACGCCAGTACATAGTTGTCGAGGCTGGGATTGAGCGGCAGGTAGGTGATCGGCACCTGCAGCAACTCGGTCTCCGTCTTGAGCGAGGTCAGCAGGATCCATACCGCCGGAAAAAAGCCGTTGACCACGACCACGATCGCGGCGAACCAGACGACGACTCTCCGATTGAATTTCATGCTAGTTGTCCTTGCCGCGTCCAGAGCTGCGTCGCGTGTAGCGCAGGTAGCCCGAGGTGGCGACCATGCTGATCAGGAACATCAGTGTAGCCAACGCCGAGCCGTAGCCGAAATCGAGGAAGTCGAGCGTCGTCTTGTGGATGTACATCGCCAGCGTTTCGGTGGCGTCGCCCGGACCGCCGCCAGTCATCGCGTACGGAATATCGAAGGTCTGCACCGCGGTGATGGTGCGAAAGATCAGCGCGACGAAAATCGCCGGTCGCAGCATCGGCAGCGTCACCTCCCAAAATTGCTGCCACTTGCTGGCGCCGTCGACCTCGGCCGCCTCGTAGAGCGACTTCGGAATCGTCTGCAGTCCGGCGAGCAGCATCAGCGCCATGAACGACGACGCCTTCCAGACAATCGCAATGCAGATCGCCCAGAATGCGAGCATGGGATTGGACAGCCACTGCAGCGGTTCCAGGCCGACGCGGACCAGCCAGTCGTTGACCACGCCGGTGTTGTATTCGAAGAACCAGCGGAAAATCAGACCCGCGAACACCAGCGGCAGCGCCCACGGCAGCAACAGGCCGAGCCGCACCGGCCACTTCCACCTGAATGCCTGGTTGGCAAGCAGCGCCAGTCCCAGGCCGACCAGCAGCGAGCCGGGCACCGTGACGACGATGTAGAGCACCGTGTGCAGCGTCGAGGTCCAGAAACGCTCGTCGGCGAAGGCGCGCGTGTAGTTGTCGAAACCGGCGAAGAATTCGCCGGCCTGCGGATTCGCCTGGTCGACACTGTGCAGGCTGTTCCAGAACAGGGTACCGATTGGATAGACGACGATGACCAGCAGCAACAGCGCCGCGGGCAGCAGGAGCAGCATCCCGAGCGTGCGCTCGGAAAGGTCCTTGTGCTTCGCGACGGGCGCGTCGGTCATCGCCGTCGACCGTTAGATTGTCACTTGAACAGCGGCGTGAGCCGGTTCTTCATGTCGCTGAGTGCCACGTCGGTGGTCTTCGTGCCCGCCAGATACGCGTTCATATTGCTGCGGATCACATCCGACACCTGCGGGTACTGCGCCGAAATCGGCCGCGCTTTCGCGCCCTCGACCACCGGCAACGCCTCGGCGAACCAGGGATTCGCTTTCAGCACTTCCGGATCCTTGAAGACGCTCGGAAACACCGGCATGTGCGAGGCCATGATCGCCTGCATCTTCGACACTTCGGGCGACGACAGCCAGCGCGCGAACTTTACCGCCTCGACCTTGTTCTTCGAGTACGCCGACACGGCGAGCTGCCAGCCGCCGATGCAGGTGGCGCTCTTGCCGCCCGGATCGTGCGGCAGCATGGTCACGCCGATCTTGCCCTTGACCTTGCTGTCGGCGTCGTTTTCGAGCCGGTTCCAGACATAGCTCCAGGTCATGCCGAAGATCATGTTGCCAGCCTGCATGTCGATGCGAATGCGGTCGGTGGGGATTTCGGCGATGTTCTTCGGCAGCACGCCCGCCTGCTTCATGCGACCGTAAAGCTGGAACGCCTGCTTGGCCTGCGGCGTGTCCAGATTCAGCTTGCCGTCCTTGGTCAGGTCGCTGCCCGAGCCCCACAGTGGCACCAGGTACGTGCAGACCGTTCCCTCGATCGGCGCGCCGGCGG
>JBDTLK010000220.1:0-4479 GCA_039934835.1 Edaphobacterium sp. (SeqCode)
GCTTGACGCAGGGCCGCGTGATACC
Source organism: Edaphobacterium sp. (SeqCode) (assembly GCA_039934835.1). Lineage (GTDB taxonomy): Bacteria > Pseudomonadota > Gammaproteobacteria > Burkholderiales > Casimicrobiaceae > PALSA-1003. Next base: position 26 of record JBDTLK010000220.1, read on the forward strand.
GACGGTATCGCACTCTTGGAAGGCGTCCTGACCGATCGCGTGCGTGGGCACCTGGCCGGTGATAATCACCATCGGAATCGAATCCATGTACGCGGTGGCGATGCCGGTGACCGCATTGGTCACGCCGGGCCCCGAGGTCACCAGCGCGACGCCGACCTTGTGCGAGGAGCGCGAATAGCCGTCGGCAGCGTGCACCGCGCCCTGCTCGTGGCGAACCAGGACGTGCTTGAACTTGTCCTGCTTGAAGACTTCGTCGTAGATGTTGAGCACCGCGCCGCCCGGATAGCCGAAGACGTACTCGACGCCTTCTTCGTGCAGGCAGCGGATGACGATTTCTGCACCCGTCAGTTGCATGATTCGCCTTTAGCAAATAATGAACATTGCCCGGCGCCACCAACGTGGGCGGGGCCGGGTGCTGCAAAACTGCCTGGACGCGGTGCGGGTAGAACGCGTCCGACCAAGGCTCGAATCGGGTAGAAAGCCGGAGCCGCTGCGTCCCAAAGGGGTGTCCGGAAGCGCTTGTGGCGCCGCCGGCCGGTTCGCGAACGGCCGATTTTGCAGTGCATCTCTCGGCAAAATACGATGCCGAGGCTTGAACACTAACGATTTGCACCCCATCGGTCAAGGATTTTGCTGCGCCACACCATCCTGGCAACGCTTCACTCGGCCTCTGGCGTCGACAACATGTGCTTATAATCGTCCAAGGCAAAAATCACTGACCCACCAGGACCCAGATCTGGCTTCCTTCCAGGAAATTTCGGCTTTTCTCGCGGAAGTTGAGCGCCGGGCGTTCAAGCAGGCGATGTTCGCGGTACGCGATGAGGACAATGCCGTCGATATCGTGCAGGACGCGATGCTCAAGCTGACCGAGAAGTACTCCGGCAAACCTGTCGCCGAGTTGCCGATGCTGTTCCAGAGAATCCTGCAGAATACGATCCATGACCATTTCCGTCGCCAAAAAGTCCGTTCCACGTGGACTACCCTGCTCTCGGCATTCGGCCACAAGGACGACAAGGATGACGATTTCGATCCACTTGAAACGCTGTCGGCCAAATCGGACGATTTGGGCATGGCCGATCCGGCCCGACAGTTCGAACAGAGCGAGATTGTGCACAATATCGAGCAGGCGCTGGCGCGGTTGCCAGCGCGTCAACGCGAAGCCTTTCTGCTACGTTACTGGGAAGAACTCGACGTTGCGGAAGCAGCGGCGGCAATGGGCTGTTCCGAAGGTAGCGTAAAGACACATTGCTCCCGGGCCGTTCATGCGTTGGCTGAAATGCTCAAGGCCAAGGGGATAACCCTATGAATGAAAAAGACTTCTCTAACAGGATCACCGCCCATCTGGACCATGGCACCGCGGGACTCAAGGCGGGTACCGCGTATCGCCTGCAGCTGGCTCGCGAGGCGGCCATGGCGCGTTTTTCCGACCCGCGGCGCGCGGCCGAGCTCGGACTCGCGGGCGCGGGCGGGGGAACGTTCGGCAACGCGCGTCATCTGCTGACCGACATCCGCTTGTGGGTGGGCGTGCTGGCGATCGTGGGCTGTGTTTTCTATTATCAGCAATGGCAGTCGATGCAGCAGTCGTCGCAGCTCGTGCGCGACATCACCGACACCGATGCGGCGATTCTCACCTCCGACCTGCCCATCGAAGCCTACGTCGACACAGGATTCCAGAATTGGCTCAAGCGCTCCGAGCCCTGATCTGCGGTGCCGTCCTCGCAGCGACCTGCCTGGTCAGTGCGCCCGGGCTCGCGGGCCCGCCTGTAGCGCACTCGCCGACCTGGGCCGAGCTGTCGCCCTCGGACCGGCAGATACTGCTGCCCCTCGCCGGCGAATGGAATCAGCTCGACGCCCAGCGGCGGCAGAAATGGCTGGGCATTGCCAAGCGGTACCCATCGCTGGGCCCCACCGAGCAGCAACGCGTAGAGACCCAGATGCACACGTGGGCGCAACTCACGCCCGCGCAACGGCAGGCCGCCCGCGAGCAATATAAAACGCTCAAGCAGCTTCCCCCGGAGCGGCGCGAAGAAGTCCGCCAAAAATGGCAGGAATATCAACAACTTCCCCCAGACAAACGCCGCGAGCTCGCGGCCCGCGCGGCGGCCTCGCCGGGATCCCCGAAGGCACCGGCTGGTCCCGCCCCGCCGCCGTCCGCCCCGGCGACGACGCCTGCCATTGCCCGCTAGTTCTTAGTCGATGACCGCATCGGCCACGACCGCGCCGGCGGGGATCGCCGTGCGCCTGCTGGCAGCCGCGTACGAAGCCGTTCTCGTTGGCGCGCTGATGATGGCACTCGGTTTCCTGCTGCTCCCTTGGGTCACCGGGCACAGCAATCCCGCGCCGGGCAGCGGGATTGCGTTACCCGGATCCGCTGGCCGCGCCCTGTCCTTTGCCTGCCTGTTGCTGGGCTTCGGCGCCTACTTCACGTGGCTGTGGAGTGACGGGCGGCAAACCTTGGCGATGCGCACCTGGAGGCTGCAACTCGCGACCTCTGCCGGCACGGCGGTCAACGCTCGCCGTGCCGCATTGCGTTATGCGGCGTGGTGGATCGGTCCGCTTTTCGCACTCGGTGCATCTGTTGCGCTGCGCACTGCGGGACAGGCTCGCTGGGCGATCGCGCTACTGGGTCTGAACTATGCATGGGCACTCATCGATCGCAACCGGCAGTTTCTGCACGACTGCATTGCCGGCACCCTGCTACTGCGCAGCGCAGCGCGCCAGCGCAGTCAGGTTCAGGCGCGGCGTCAGGACATCTGACTGGCGCAAAAGGATTCGACGCTGGCCAGGATCTCGGCCTTGGCTTCCTCAGCGCCTACCCAGGTCGACACGCGCACCCATTTCCCCGGCTCGAGGTCCTTGTAGTGCTCGAAGAAATGCGCGATCTGCCGCGTCGTGATTTCCGGCAGGTCGCGCGGCGACTGGATCGCGTGATACAGGCCCGACAGCTTGTCGATAGGCACTGCGAGGACCTTGGAGTCGCCGCCGGCCTCGTCCTCCATCTTGAGCATGCCGATAGGCCGGCAGCGGACGACCACCCCGGTGATCAGCGGCATCGGTGACAGCACCAGCACGTCGCAGGGATCGCCATCGTCCGACAGCGTGCGCGGAATGTAGCCGTAGTTGCACGGGTAGTGCATAGCCGTCGACATGAACCGGTCGACGAACAGCGCGCCGGTTTCCTTGTCGACTTCGTACTTGATCGGATCGCCGAGCATGGGAATCTCGATGATCACGTTGCAGTCGTTGGGTACGTCCTTGCCGGATGGCACGCGGTCGAGGTTCATGGGAGGGTCGGTTGGCGAGGGTGACGCGGTTGGGGCATTATAGCTGTCGCACGCCTCAGCCTCCCCGAGCCCCTATCCTCCGGCCATGCTCCACAATCTTGGAACCCGCCGCGTACAGCTGCGCGGCAGCGGTCACTACATCGCTCCCAATGCGGCCGTGATTGGCGACGTTATCTTAGAGGACCGCGCGTCGGTATGGTTCGGGGTGGTCATCCGCGCCGACAACGACACCATCACTATCGGTGAGCGCGCCAATGTCCAGGACGGGTCGGTGCTGCACACCGACCCGGGCATACCGCTTACCCTGCAGCGCGCGGTCAGCGTCGGCCATCTGGCGATGCTGCATGGCTGCACCGTCGGCGAGGGCTCGCTGATCGGCATCAAGGCGGTCGTGCTCAACCGCGCGGTGATCGGCCGCGAGTGCCTGATCGGCGCCAACGCGCTGGTCGCCGAGGGCAAGGTGATTCCCGACCGCTCGCTGGTGCTTGGCTCGCCCGGCAGGGTCGTGCGCACGCTCAGCGACGAGGAAGTCGCGCGGCTCTACGCCATCTCCGAGATCTACGTCAGCAACGGGGCACGCTACGCCCGGGAGCTCGCGTCTGCTTGAATGCGGGATGGACGAATCCGCTGCCCACCCTCACCGCATCCAAGCAGGATCAGCGTCCATGGAATATCCGATGAAACTCGCATTGCTCATCTTCCTTGCGGCGATTCCGTTCGTTGGCGGGTCGAACCCGGCGGGCGCCGCCGATCCGGTTCGCGATACCCGCGTGGCGACCGGCTTTTCGCGTCTGGAGATCGCCGGCCAGGCCGATGTGATCCTGCGCCAGGGGACGCGCGAAGGGCTGACCATCGAGGCCACGCGACAGGCGCTGGACAGGATCGACTCGGAGGTCAGCGACGGGACCTTGAGCATCAGCCTGCGCGACCAGCGCCACTGGTGGGACTGGATTCTCGGCGGCAGCCCCACCCGGTCGCCGCGGGTCATTATCGAGTTCATCCAACTCGACCAGATCGAGACCGCGGGCGCGGTGAATCTGCGCGTCGACGCCTTCAAGGCCGGAGACCTGCGCCTGGACCTGGCGGGCGCGAGCACGCTGCGCATCGGCGACCTGCAGGCGACGCGCCTTCGCCTCGACGGGGCCGGCGCGGTCAAGGTCGAGATCGCCG
>JBDTLK010000221.1:0-4463 GCA_039934835.1 Edaphobacterium sp. (SeqCode)
CTCCGCGCCAATCGCCGAGCTCAGCGATGCGTTCATCGATCAGCTCGGATGCCGCTCGGCCGCCCGGTGAATCCGCCTCTTTCATGGTCGGCTCCAAAGGTTGCCGCTTTTGATCCGCCCCGGCGAAGTCGCCGAGACTGGGCGGAGCGGGTGCGGGGAGGTCAACGCGGCGTGCGGCTCAGCATTCCCGATCATGCCGAGATCAGCGGCCCGTCACCGCCGCGGCGATGCGGTCGCCCGTCTCCTTGTCAATGTTGCGCCAGTAATCGAACGCACGCTGCAGCACGGGCTCGGAAACGCCTGCCTTGAGGTGTCCGACGACGTTGGACACCAGTCGGTCGCGCTGCGCCTGGTCCATGACGTCGCGCACCAGGGTGCCGGCCTGGCCAAAGTCGTCGTCGTCCTTGCGCAGGGTGTAGGCGGCGCGGATGAACTCGCCGCTGGTCTCCCAGGTCGCCGCCTCGGGATAGCGTTCGCCGTCAGCCTTGGGGCCGCCCTTCGAGTTCGGTGCATACACAGGGTCCGACACGTTCCGGACCCGCATCGCCCCGTCCTTGCTGTAGCTGTGCACCGGAGCCTTCGGCTGGTTCACCGGAATCTGCTTGTAGTTGACCCCCAGGCGGTGACGGTGGGCATCGGCGTACGCGAAGATTCGGCCGAGCAACATCTTGTCCGGGCTGACACCGATTCCCGGCACGAGGTTGTTCGGTTCGAACGCCGCCTGCTCGATCTCCGTGTGGAAGTCGGTCGGGTTGCGGTCCAGGGTCAGCCGGCCGACCTCGTGCAGCGGATAGTCACCGTGCGGCCACACCTTGGTGAGGTCGAAGGGGTTGAAACGGTAGCTCCTGGCTTCTTCGAAGGGCATGATTTGCATCTTCAGCGTCCAACTGGGATGATCACCCCGCTTGATTGCGTCGAACAGGTCGCGCCGGTGGTAGTCCCCGTCAGTGCCGGCCAGCCGGTCGGCCTCGTCTTGCGTGAGAAAGTCGATGCCCTGGTCGGTCTTGAAGTGGTACTTCACCCAGAATCGCTCGCCGGCCGCGTTGACCCACATGTAAGTGTGGCTCGAGTAGCCGTTCATGTGGCGCCAGTTCTTCGGGATCCCGCGGTCCCCCATCAGCACGGTGACCTGGTGGGCCGATTCGGGCGACAGGGTCCAGAAATCCCACTGCATGTCGTGGTCGCGCAGGCCGTTGTCCGCACGCCTTTTCTGGGAGCGGATGAAGTGCTGGAACTTCATGGGGTCGCGGACGAAGAACACGGGCGTGTTGTTCCCGACCATATCGTAGTTGCCATCGCTGGTGAAAAACTTCAGCGCGAAGCCCCGTGGGTCACGCCACGTGTCAGGGCTGCCCTGCTCGCCCGCCACCGTGGAGAACCGGATCAACGTGTCCGTCTTTGTCCCCGGCTGGAACACCGCGGCCTTGGTGTACCGGCTGACATCGTGGGTCACCGCGAAGTGTCCGAAGGCCCCGGAGCCCTTCGCGTGAGGCTGTCGCTCCGGAATCTTTTCCCGGTTGAAGTTGGCCATCTGCTCGATGAGGTAATGGTCGTGGAGCAGGATGGGACCATCGGGCCCTACGGTGAGCGAGTGTTCGTCGCTGGCAACGGGGATCCCGGCGTCTGTTGTCGTGGGCTTGCGGTCATCGTGCTTCATGCTGAAGGTCTTTCGTGTTTTGGTTTCGACTGCCGGTGAGGCGTAATGCCGTCGCATCGGCCGCAGGCCAGTATTCAATTGCCTAAGAATCGCTCGAATTTACGTGGCCCGTTCTCCTGCATACAGTGATTAGACGTCCGTGCCGCGGCGCCGAGGCAAACGGCATCCGGCCAGCACGCGGCGCGCCGCTGCCGGCGGCCACTGGGTCACGCCGCCTGGAAGTGCAGATCCAGCGGTCGGGGGCGGCCTCGCTGTGCTCCAGGCGATCGGCAAACACGCGCAACGCCAAGGCTTGGATGCGCGCGACCGCGTCGACACGCGTGGCCCCGTAGGTCAGGACGCCGGCAAGGCTGGGCACTTCCGCGATCCAGCGGCCATCGGCCTCGCGCTCCCACTCAAAAGTGACGACCATGGGAACTTCAGACGGACGGCCTCGCCTGAAGCCATCTCGAAGTTTCGCGGATGCCTTGTCTCTCTAAATCTGACTACAAAGTACGTTCTGGAGCGGTGGTAACCCGTTGCGCCGTTGGACCTCGAGCGCGAGCGTCAGCTGGGGTGCAACCATAATCACAGCAGCGGGAACAGCCCCATGACAGCCACGAAGGTCAGGGCGAGCACCAAGAGGCGTTTGAACCAGTTCTCGGCGGAAGTGGGCTCGGCCCGTTCGCGATGACGCCTGAGATACCGCAAGCCGAGCCAGGTGCCCACCGCGGGCAGAGCACTCCCCAGAAGGCCAATCCAGTATCCCGGCAATGCGCTGCCGCCGCGATACACCGCGTCTGCAGCGAACCACGACGCCGCGCATGAACCCATACTCGCGAGAACGAGGAGCAGCGGAACGCGCAGTACTGAGTTCATCGAGTCCTCCGCGGGAGGGGCGAGTCCGAAAGCCAGTTGAAAAGTAAGTGGTGCCTCCAAAATTGGAGCGTTGATCCTGGCGAGGATTTTCGCTCCAACCAGTGAGGACACCACCCATTAGTTCGGTCTTCCGGGCGCTTATCGGCTGCATGCGCGGGTAGGCACCGGTGTCTCCGCAAAGAGCTATCGGCCCAGCGTCCAAGCCGCCGCCAGGCCCGCGAGGAGCGCGACCAGCAACCAATCCAGCACCAGACCCACCACCACACCGCGATGCAGGTTCACGAAGAGCGCCAGGGAGCAGAGCACGGGCGCGCCGAGGGCCGCCCAGCATAGCAAGCCGAAGAGTAGACCGTTGACCGCCCAACCCGCCCCCGCAACCGCGGTCACGCCGCCAGTCAGACTGAAGAAGAGCGCAACCATGAGGGCAGCCAGCACGGTCGTCGCGCTGGCCAGAGCGTATTGCCACGCCCTTCAGCGGCGCGCCAAGTGGCAGGGGTGAGGCGCTGATACGGATGAAAGACCGTCCCGGTCACGAGCCAGCTTGTCAGAATGCCTGCGACTCCCGCAACGGCGCCTGCGAGTAGGACCTTTAGAATTGGCATGGGATCTCCAAGGTCACGCACTGCTGCCTGATGCCGTCGCATCTGGGACTGAACGACTACGACTTCGACGCGCCGGAAGCCGACGTAGTAGCGATGATGGTCGCGGCCGCCGATCACCGCGCGACCGAGGCAGAGCTCGCGACCTGGATTCGGCGCTTCATGGTTCCGACGGCCCAAGCGACGTATTCGGAGCCGGCGTCCCTGAATGCAACAGTTCACCGATCCGCGTCAGTGCCGATGGCAGGAGCCGCAGACCCCACCGGGTTCCAGCGCGCAGCCCTTCGTCGGCGAATGCGCCGGCTAGCGAGCAAGACGCACCGTGAACACCACATCACACGCCTCGTCGAGGATGCAGCAGATACTGAGACTGCGAACGGTGCCCTGCATCGGCAGCGCAACTGCCTGCTCCACCGCGTCGCGCGCAGCGCCTACGTCCTTCCGATCGGACAGTCGTCCAACCGTCAGGTGCGGCTGGTAGATGTGCTGTGCTGACCGGTGTGGCGCGAGGCAATCCGCGTACAGCCGATCATGCAGCGCCACTAAGTGATCCGCACCTCGACTCATATCCAGGAAGAGATAGTTGTCTGGCTGCGCGGATACGCCGCTGAACTCGATCGTGAATGACGGCAGGTCGACGGCAACAGCCTGGAGCTGCTTCACAAGCCACCCTTCCGCTGGGGGAGGCTCGAAAGGAAAGACAATGGTTAGATGCGGCGGAAGCACACGCGCGAGTGGATCGTATCGCGCTCGAGCGGCCGCGATCATCGCGGCCGGTTCGGCCCCCAGTTCCGGGAATGTGACGATCGCCAAGCGCGCTTGCATGAATTCCTGTCGTACGCCTAATGCCTTCGCGTCCGCTGCAGGGCCACTATTCAAATCTCTAAGACTGTTGAGGGCATCGGTGGCCCTGTCGGCTGCATGCAGTGATTAGGCCTCAGTGCTCCGAGGGCTGCTGACGCGGCGTAAACGACGTGACCTTCGCCTTCGCTGCCGACCTTGGGTCTACCGCTTCTTCCCCCCGACACCGGGCACGGCTGTGACTTGGTTCATCCACGCGGCAATCTGGCGTTCGTCGATGTCGTCCTCGGATTCGAGCTCCACGCCCCGCGTAGCCTTGCCCATCCCCACGGGCGTCACCGGCGGTACCGGCTTAAGTGCCGCACCGTTCACGAACATCAGCTTGACGTGGCCGGCGAAGCCGCCGCAACAGAAGCACCAGCCGTCGCCGACGCCATAGTACGACATGCCCCATTTCACGGAGCGCTGCAGGGCGGGAAGCGTGTTGGCCGCAAGGGCATCGACACTTTCGGCGATGCCGCGCTGCGGCTGCGGCAGGCTGGCGATGT
>JBDTLK010000222.1:0-4447 GCA_039934835.1 Edaphobacterium sp. (SeqCode)
CACGGCGGCGTGTTCGATGGTCACATCGAGCGGCAGCGTCAGATTTTCCGGAGGCGGGGTCGGTCCGGTCGACGGCTTGACCTGGATCGATATGCGCTGCGCCGTCAGTTTGCGCACCAGCACGCGCGAGGACAGCAGCGTGCGCGGATTCCATTCGACGGTGACGTCCTCGGCCTCGATCGTGATATCGGACCCGCGCCAGGCGAGGTGCGCAAAGTGCATCGACCCGCCAATCGATCCGGACGCACCCTCGACCACCATTTGACCGTTGCTCTGTCGAACGACACGCTCGACAATCGTCGACAGGCCGGCTTCCGACAACAGGTACGCGATCGCGACGGCGATGGCAACGATCAGCAGCACCAGGCCGTACGGCAACACCCGCAGCACGTGCAGCCCGCGCTGCCGAGACGGTCGACCGCGGGCCGCAACGCGCAGCATCAGAACGAAACTCCGACCGAAAACTGCAACCTGACCTGCCGCGTCTCCTGGCCGTAGGCCACGTCGAAGCGAAAGGGCCCGATCGGCGTCCTGATGCGCGCGCCCAATCCGTAACCCCAGGCGATCTTGAAATCACTCACCTGGTCGACCGCGTTGCCGCCGTCGACGAAGGCGGCAATGCCCCAAACCGGGCTGAACCAATGCGTGACCTCGACGCTGCCGATCGCGAAATAACGGCCACCGACGGTCGCCTCGCCGTCCTGCACGCCGAGACTCTCGAACTTGTAGCCGCGCACTGTCGTCTCGCCGCCGGTGCGAAACAACAGCGTCGACGGCACGCCGACGCGCGATCCCGCAAGAACCGCGCCGCCTTCCAGTCGCGCAGTCAAGTCGTTGTCGCGGCTCAATGGCAGCCAGCCCTGCGCGCGTACGATGACCCGGCCGAAACCGCGTGTCGACACACCCGGCACGCCACCGCCGCCCTGCACGATCGCCACCCAACCGCGCGTGGGTGACAGCAAGTCGTCGGTGCGCCGCCACGCGCGCTCGACGTCGAGATAGAGCGCATGCGACACCGCGCTGTCGGCGCCAAGTGGGAATTGTTCGTCGTAGAGCATCGCCGCGCCGAATTGCCACTGGTCGCGCTCCTCGATCGACGCGCGACGCACGCCGAATCCGGCGGTGCGCGTGACCAGGTCGTTGACGTCGGTGTGCTCAATGCGCCCGAAAACGGAATCCTGCCAGCCGCCCTCGTTCGGGGGGCGCACAAGGCGCAGCGACGCGCTTTGCTCCAGCGTATCGTAGCGGGCGTCGGCGATGAACTGCGTCGCCGCGCCGTCGACGTCGAAGTCGCGATAGCTGATATTGGCGCGATACTGCACGTCGGTCGAATAGCCGACCCCGGCTTCGATCCGTCGCCGCGGCGCTTCGATCACGCCGATCCGCAGCGGCGCATCGGCGGCCGTCGCCGGGTCGGTATCGATGGCCGCTTGCACGCTCGCGAAGTAACCGGCGTTATTGAGCCGGCGCGCGTAATCTTCGACCTGCCGCGTCGAATACGGCGCTCCGCGAACGATCGTATTATAGTTGCGCACCAGCGACTCGCTGTAGCGCGACAGGCCCGTCACCTCGATCGGACCGAAGCGAAACGGCGGGCCGCTGGCGATTTCGACCGCCAGATCCGCCGCGCGCCGCTCGGGATCGATGGTCGCCGCGCTGCCGGAGACGCTCGCTGCGGCATACGGACTCGCCGCCAGCGTCGCCACCGCGCGCGTCTTGGCGGAATCCCACGCAATCTGCCGAAACACCGTGCCCGTCGGCAACAGCCATTCGTCGCGCAGCTTGGCGATGGCTTCGGCCCCCGCGGGAACATCGGACGCCGCTGGCCCGGTGACCTTGATGTCCACCGCCGCGACTCGCGTGGGCTCGCCTTCCTCGACGTGCAAGGTCACCAGCGCCGGGGTTACCGTGCGATCGACGGTGATGTCGATGATCGCCGAGAAATAGCCTTCCGTCGCAGCCGCCTCGCGCGCCTCAACGACCGACTCGCGCGCGAGCTGGTCGAACAGTTCCTCGGTCATGTCCGCGTAATCGCGCCACCGAGCGAGGCCGACGCTGGCCGCGAGCACGTCGCTCAGCCCGCCTGGCGCGGCGATGACCAGGCTATAGCGAAAGGTCGGGATGGATGCCTCCTCGGTCGCGTCCGCGATCGTGGCGGCCGGCACTTCGGCAGGCTGCGCCGCGAGGTCGTCAGCGATGCTTGCGGTCGACGCCAAGGCAAGCGCGAGCGCTAACAACAATTGGCGTACATCGAGCGAAATCGGTAGGCCTCGCGTTCTGGAGTGCAAGTGGGCCGAAGGCAAGCATTCCCGCGACGGCGCACACGATTGTTGCCCCGAAGTGTACTCTGCCGAAGCTTAGGGCAGTCGTTGTGCCCAACCTCTGGCACCGTCGCCACGTATCGCCGCGACGAGACCTTCAGCTGCGGGCGTGGTCGCGCTGCGTATAATCAACGCCTCCGCGCCAGGGTAATTTCGGCCCGACCAGCGGCCGCCTGTTTGGGAAAACCTTGATTTGCCGAATCCAATGACTGAATCGATCCCGCCTGCCAAACAGGTCAACATGCTGAGCGATCCCCGCGTCTTCTTTGCCGCTGAGCGAACGCTGCTCGCATGGGTCCGAACAGGCCTGACGATCATGGCGTTCGGCTTCGTCGTCGCGCGCTTCGGCCTGTTCCTGCGGCTGCTTGCGGCAGAGCGGCCGGGCATTGTCATCAGCCCCGAAGGCCACCACGGCGCCTCGAACATCGTCGGCATCATGCTCGTGCTGGTCGGTACCGCGTGCATGATCCTGGGCGCCCTTCAGCACAAGAGTTACGTCGCGACGTTGCCGCCGGCAGACGTGCCGCGCTCGCACGATCCCCTTTATCCGGTGCTGCTCTCGGCGTTCCTCGGACTTCTGGGCATCGGGCTGGCGATTTACCTGGCGATCTAGGATCGCTCTGATGCACACCTCCGACGCGGCGTCGAAACGCATCGAGACTCAATGCGTCTGCGCCAGGCTGCTCCTGGCATTGGCGCTGATCTGCGCGGGAGCAGCAGCCGGCGCGAAGGCGACTGACGCGCAACCCGCGCGCGTCGAAGTCCAGATAGGCGTGTGCGATGAGCCCCAACACATCGTTCGCGCGCTCGACCTGCAACGGCGCGGCGCGCCGGTCGAAACGTGGCTGTTCGACGACGCCGGCATGGCCCTCTTCGGGCGTGGTTTGCGCCTTCGCTTGCGGCTGTCCGAGCGCGCTGCAGAACTCACGCTCAAGGCGGCCATCGCGGACTGCAAGAGCCTGAGCGCCGAGTACCTTCCGGCCGATCTGGGCAAGTGCGAATACGACGTCCACGGATCGACCGTCAACAGCGCGGTATCGCTGCGGCGCAATCTCGACACGACCATGGCGCGCGCGCTCGTGGCCGGCAATCTGGCGCTGGCGGAGGCCTTGAGTCCGGCGCAGGTTCGTTACCTCGACGAGGCACTGCACGTGTGGCCCCTGCCCTCGGGCATTCTTCCGCTCGGTCCGATCAGAACGCAAAGTTACCGGGCCGCAGCTGCGCGCGCAGACGTCGACATCGCCCGGTTGCCTGGCGGCGAGCGCTTCATCGATATCTCGCGCAAAGTTGCCTACGACCAGGGCCGGCGCGCGAACGCGAAACCGAGCCGCACACTTGGCAGCGCCGGCATCGCTGCCTGCGCCGACCAATCGGCGCAGGCAGTCAACAAGCTGAGAGCGCTGCTGCGCCAGCCGGTGGCCACGCCGCCTGCAAGGTCCCCATGAGTACCAGCATAGGCGCACAACCTGACAGGGCATAATTGCCCTTGGCGCGAATGCTGGAACGTCGACGCGATGCCGGACTCCAATACCATTTATCTAGCCGCCGAGACTTCCGGCAAAGGCGGCGGCAGTGCGCTGCAAGGCGTCGACGGCGCCATGGAAGCCGGCGTGGCACAGATCGAAGCCATGCCTTCCGACGTTGCGAATATCCCGCTGGTGCAGGACCTTACCGCTGTCATGCCGGCGGCCGATCTGATCTTCGGCGGAGCCATGCTGGTCGTCATCGTCTTGATGCACGCGACCGGCGTGCGCTTCATCACCAATCATGTCGTTGCGCGGTGGCAGGCCATCATGCAGCGCCCGACCGCATGGCGCGCAGATCTTTTGATGAGCAGCTCGGTGTTCGTGCTGCTGGCGCTGCACCTGGTCGAAATGCTGGCCTGGGCTGCGGCTCTCGTCTATTCCGGCCTGGTTCCCGATTGGCGTTCCGCGGGGTTTTTCGCGGGCAACACCTACACGACCGTGGGTTACGGCGCGTTCGTCCTGCCTAACGGGTGGCGCATGCTGGCGCCGATCATCGCCATCTCGGGGTTGTTCACGTTTGGCTGGTCGGGTAGCGTGCTCGTCGACCTGGTCGGCCGCTGCCAGAAGATCAAGGACGCGGCGAACAAGAAATAGCGACTA
>JBDTLK010000223.1:0-4417 GCA_039934835.1 Edaphobacterium sp. (SeqCode)
TGCGCCATGGACGAGTTGATCAACCAGGCGGCCAAGAATCGTTTCATGTTCGGCGGCCAGGGACGCGTGCCGCTGGTGGTGCGCATGCCGATCGGACTGTGGACGGCGTCGGCGGCGCAGCATTCGCAGTCGCTCGAGGCGTGGTTCGCGCACATCCCCGGACTGGTCGTCGTGGCGCCGGCCGCGCCCGACGACAACTACGGCCTGCTGGCGAGCGCGCTGGAATCGGGCGATCCGGTGGTCTACATGGAGCACAAGGAGCTGTGGGGCACCGAGGGTGAAGTCGTCCTCGGGTCGCGCGTGCCGCTCGGTCGCGCGCGCCGTCTGCGCGACGGCAGCGATGTCACCATCGTTACCTGGTCGAAGGCCGTCGCCACCTGCGTCGTCGCCGCGACGCAGCTCGAGCAGTCGGGAATCCACGCCGACGTCATCGACTTGCGCACGCTCTGGCCGTGGGACCGCGAGCTGGTGTTGGAGTCGGCGGCACGGACCGGACGTCTGCTGGTTGTCCACGAAGCGGTGCAGGTGGGTGGCTTCGGCGCCGAAATCGCGGCTGCCGCGGCAGAGGCGACCGGTTGCCGCATTCGCCGGCTGGGCGCGCCGCGCATTCCGTCCGGATACTCCAAGCCGTTGGAAGACGAATCGCGGGTTTCGCCCGACGCGGTTGTCGCCGCGGCGCGCCTGCTGACGAATCCTTAGCCTGCAGCTCAGGCTTTGGCTACACTCGCGCCATGACCGGAATCTGCCAGTGACCGCTGCGACGAGCCACACGCACACCGCGATCGTGACCGGCGCCGCCAGCGGCATCGGCGCGGCGACGGTCGCGCTGCTGGTCGAACGCGGCTATCGCATCGCCTGCGTCGATCGCGATGGCGCAGGGTTGCGCGCCATGATGGCAGACATCGGTGCGTCGCACGTTGCGTTCCAAATCGACGTCACCGACGAAGCGGAGGTGACGCGGGTGTTCGCCGAAGCGGCAGCGGCGCTCGGCGGTCTGGACGCACTCGTCACCAGCGCCGGTGTCGCGGAAATGACGCCGTTCATGGAACTCGACGCCGCAACCTTTCGCCGCGTCTACGACGACAACGTGGTCGGCACCTTCCTGTGCATTCGCGAAGCTGCCCGGCACATGGTCGCGGGCGGTCGCATCTGCACCGTCGCCAGCGTCGCAGGATTGCGCGGCGGCGGTCTCTCGGGGACCGCCGCGTATGCCGCCAGCAAGGGCGCGGTGCTCGCCCTGACCAAGAGCGCGGCGCGCTCGCTCGCCGGCAAAGGGATCGCCGTCAACACGATCGCCCCCGGCGCGACCCTGACGCCGATGATCGCGCACGTCTTTGCCGACGAAGCGCATCGCCAGCGAGTCGAATCGATGAGCGTCATGAATCGTGCCGCGGAGCCCGCTGAGATTGCGCGCGCGATCGCGTTTCTGATCTCGGCCGACGCGGCGTATGTCGATGGCGCGACACTGGTCGCGGATGGTGGGCTCTGCATGTACTGATTCGCCGCGCAACGCTGTCGCGGCAAGCTATCATTCGCGCAACATCGACAATTCAACCACAAGGAGGAATCACCATGACAATCGATCGCCGCAACTTCATGCGGGCCGCCGCGGGAGCGGCCGCGCTGGCCGCGACTGGAGTCCGGCCCGTGCTGGCCCAAACCGCCGAATTCCAGCTCAAGTGGGCGAACAACATCCCGCTCTCGCATCCGAGCACGCTTCGCGTCAAGGAAGCCGCCGAGAAGATCAAGGCCGAATCGAAGGGCCGCGTAGACATCCAGGTGTTCCCCAACAACCAGCTGGGCGGCGATACCGACATGCTCTCGCAGATCCGCTCGGGCGCCATCGATTTCTTCCCGCTGTCTGGACTGATTCTGCAGACGCTGGTTCCGGTGGCGGCGATCAACGGCGTGGCGTTCGCGTTCAAGGACTATCCGACCGTGTGGGCGGCGATGGACGGCGACCTCGGCGTCTTCGTGCGCGCAGCGATCGGCAAGTCCGGCCTGCATACCTTCGACCGCTGCCTTGAAAACGGATTTCGGCAGATTACCAGCAGCACTCGGCCGATCAACACGCCGGACGACCTGAAGGGTTTCAAGATCCGCGTCCCGCCCAGCCCCCTGTGGACGTCGCTGTTCAAGGCGCTCGGCGCGTCGCCGGCGAGCATTAATTTCAGCGAGGTCTACTCGGCGTTGCAGACCAAGGTGGTCGAAGGACAGGAAAACGCGCTGTCGCTGCTGGAGATCGCCAAGCTCTACGAGGTGCAGAAATACGTGTCGATGACCGACCACATGTGGGACGGCCAGTGGATACTCGCCAACGGCAAGACCTGGGCGAGCATCCCCAAGGACCTGCAGGACATCATCACCCGCAATGTCACCGCCGGTGTCCTCGCCCAACGTGACGACATGGCCAAGCTCAGTGTCGGCGTCGAGGTCACGTTGAAGCAGAAGGGCATGGTCTTCAACTATCCGGACAAGAATGCATTCCGGGCCGTCCTTACCAAGGCCGGCTTCTACGACGAGTGGAAGGGCAAGTTCGGCGCCGAAGGCTGGGCGGCGCTGGAAAAGTATGCAGGCAAGCTCGCCTGACGTTCGCCGGTTCGGGGGGATCGATCGCGCGCTGGCCTGGATCACCGAAGTTCCGGCGGCGATCCTGGTCGTCGCCGAGATTGTCATCCTCTTTTCCGGCGTGGTTTCACGCTATGTCTTCAACCGACCGCTGACCTGGTCGGACGAACTCGCTTCGATCCTGTTCCTGTGGCTCGCAATGTTCGGCGCGGTGATCGCGCTGCGCCGCGGCGAGCACATGCGACTCACCACCTTCGTCGGCCTACTGCGACCGGCATGGCGGGCGTGGGTGGAGACGATGAGCGCGCTGATCGTCATTCTGTACGTGCTGCTGATACTGGCACCGTCGTACGAGTACATCACGGGGCAGTGGCTGATCAGCACCCCGGCGCTGGAGCTGCACGACACGTATCGGGTGGCCTCGATCGGCGTCGGCGTGGTGCTGATGATGGTGATCGCGCTGGTGCGGCTGGCCGAGCGTTCACGGCCAAGCCAAGTCGTTTCGGCCGTCGCCGCGCTGGCCTTCGTCGTCGTCGCGCTGTGGCTGATGCGGCCAGTGTTTGCGACGCTGGGCAACTACAATCTCGTCGTGTTCTTCGTCGGCCTGGTCGCGCTGTGCGTGGTGATGGGCGTGCCGATCGCGTTCGCGTTCGGACTGGCGACGCTGGCCTACCTGGCGCTGACCACCCGCACGCCGCTCACCATCGTCGTCAGTCGCATGGACGAAGGTATGTCGACGCTGATCTTGCTGTCGGTGCCCTTGTTCGTTTTCCTCGGCGCGCTGATCGAGATGACCGGTCTGGCGCGGGCTATGGTCAATTTCCTGGCGACGCTGCTGGGTCACGTTCGCGGTGGACTGCAATACGTTCTGCTCGGCGCGATGTATCTCGTGTCGGGCATTTCCGGCTCGAAGGCGGCCGACATGGCGGCGGTGGCACCGGCGCTGTTTCCGGAAATGAAGCGCCGGGGAGCGCGCGACGGCGAACTGATCGCGTTGCTGGCGTCATCTGGCGCGATGTCGGAAACGATTCCACCGAGCCTCGTGCTGATCACCATCGGGTCGGTGACCGGCGTATCGATTGCCGCACTGTTCACCGGCGGCCTGCTTCCCGCGGTGGTGGGAATGGTCGCGCTTGGCGTGCTGGTATTTTTTCAGACGCGCGGTGACAAGGTGACGGGGATTGCGCGCGCCACCGGCGCGCAGATCGGCATGGCGCTGCTGATCGCGGTGCCCGCGCTCGCCCTTCCGGTAGTGATACGCACGGTGGTGGTCGAGGGCGTTGCCACCGCGACCGAGGTGTCGACGGTTGGGGTAGTGTATTCGCTGCTCGCGGGCCTGCTGGTCTATCGCCAGTTCGATTGGCGCCGGCTCTATCCGATGCTGGTCGACACGGCTTCGCTCTCGGGTGCGATCCTGCTCATCATTGGCTGTGCCACCGGCATGGCGTGGGCGCTGACGCAATCCGGGTTTTCGCGCCAGCTGGTCACGGTGATGGAAGCGGTACCGGGCGGGAAGCACGGCTTCCTGGCGATTTCGGTAGTTGCGTTCATCGTGCTGGGAAGTGTCCTGGAAGGCATTCCGGCGATCGTGCTGTTCGGTCCCTTGCTCTTTCCGGTGGCGCGCGTGCTTGGCGTCCACGAGGTGCACTACGCGATGGTGGTCGTGTTCGCGATGGGCCTCGGCCTGTTCGCACCGCCGTTCGGAGTCGGCTTCTATGCGGCGTGCGCGATTGGCAAGGTATCACCCGATGTGGCGATGCCGCGCGTGTGGCGGTATCTTGCGGCATTGTTGGTCGCCCTGGTGATCATTGCGGCGATACCGTGGCTTTCGATTGGATTTCTGTGATCG
>JBDTLK010000224.1:0-4397 GCA_039934835.1 Edaphobacterium sp. (SeqCode)
CGGACCTCCTTCGCCAACCATCCAAAATCAGCGGAAAGAATTGACGGCGCAATGATCAGCGGCTTCATCAATATCCATCAGCACGACGTTTTCAATGCATTGAGATAGCGACGTTGGCAGAGCGCAGAAGGCCTTAGGGTAGGCCTGGGTTTTCAATCCTTCACCTCCGCAACGTGGCGACGGCTCGTTTGCATACATTCTCCACCGTAAAGCCATACTCACGCAACACGACATCGCCGGGTGCCGAGGCACCAAAACGATCGACACTCAGCACGTCGCCATGATCTTCGACGTAACGATGCCATCCTTGCGACGCGGGTTCCATGCCGTTTCCGCCTGCGCGCCGCGTTTGGGGGCCTGTCGAAAGTAAGCAAACGCGGGTTCGGGGACCAGAAATGCCGGCTCCGTGGGCCAGCCGAGGTTGCGCTTGGTCAAGCGCACCTCTTCTTCGCCGAGCGGCGAACCGTGTGCCTCGAACGTGTCCTGCTTGTTCGGCGAGCCGCAACCGAGAGGGGTGCGCACCAGAATCAGCGACGGGCGTGCGGTTTCCGCGCGGGCGGCGCGCAGCGCCGCTTCGATCGCGCCCAAGTCATTGCCGTCATCGACCGATTGAGTGTGCCATCCGTACGCCTCGAAGCGCCGCGCGCGGTCCTCGGTAAAGGTGATGTCGGTGCCGGCGGAAGGCGTAACGTAGTTATCGTCGTACAAATTGATCAGCTTGCCAAGTTGCAAATGCCCGGCCAGCCACGCCGCTTCCGACGCGACGCCCTTCATCAGGTCGCCGTCGCTGACGATCCCGTACGTGAAATGATTGACGATCTCGAAGCCGGCGCGGTTGTAACGCGCGGCCAGGTGCGCCTTGAGGAACCGGGTCCACGGCACATGGGCCATCGGTGCGGCACCGAGCGGCAGACCGGGGTGTCCGCTGTTCGCCTTCTGTACCGCATCGACCGAAAGGAAGCGCAGGGTATTGATGCACAAATCGTCCAGAGTCGAGGCCGAATTTGTTTTGGAGATCGTCGAGTTCATTCGGGTTTTTACGCAGTCCTCGCGTGCCTCGCGTGACAAGCACGACACGAAAGCAAACGTATTCTAGTGCCAGTATGCGAACGCACGGGGCACATCGGTATCGGGAGGCTCTGACACTTCATGTAGGAGACTCTTGACAATCGGATGCTTCGAGACACCCAGCGGCTACCGGCATCGCACTCATATCGGGAGCTTGGTTGAGTTGTGGATAACCCCAAGAACCAATGCATCGAGGGCAAAGTCTAACGCCGGTCAGAGCCCTCGCGCCTTGCTGAATCAAAGGCTCCCTACGGGAATCATCAAGGATTCCCGATAGTCATCCACATCGATACCAACTATTGTTGACAAAGGTGATTTGTACCTGCCGCACTGCATCGAGGCTAAAGACCAAGTGTCGACGGCACACTCGGCCGCGGCAAACCCACAGCGAAGGAGCCTCACATGCTCGACAGGATCAGAAGCGCACGAAAAAGGTCTGTAATCGTCGACTGCAACCCCCGCGCTAACCAAGTGGGGGCGACGAGCCTGATGCAAGACGACGTCTACGACGCCGCGGGCAAGTGTCTGGGCGAGATCGAAGAAATGATACTCGACACTCGCCATGGCTGCGTACGCTATGTCGTGTTGGCCTTCGGAGGATTTCTAGGAATTGGACGCAAGCGCTTCGCCATTCCCTGGAGTGCGTTGACTCCAGATCTCAATTATCAGCGGAGCGTGCTTGACGTGGCTCAAATGGGGCTGATGGCGGTGCCGGTATTCGATGATGACCCGTGGCTACAACGGACCGACCCGCCCCGAAGCCTGGAAAATGAATTTCGGCTGCGCGAGCGTGTCTTATTGGAGCGCACCAAATAACCTCAATCCTTGACACAAGATGCAGCGATATCAGCTAACAGCAACGTAGAAGCCAACAGATGGCTCCTGGTGCGTCCGGCGAATTGTCGAGCTTACAGAGGAAGTCCGCTAACCCGGACCCGGTGGTGCACGTTGTCGACTGCACTAACGCCGCGATACCGGCGGTCCAATTGCTGTCGAACGGCAGATATCACGTGATGGTCACGATCGCAGGGGGCGGCTACAGCCGCTGGCACGACCTCGCGCTCACCCGCTGGCGCGAACATCGCAAAGGCTCAGCACGTAACTGACAAAGGCACTCGCCGGCCCGGGCATCGCTAGCACTCACCCAAAAGCGAAGAACACGACGGTCGGCCCCATCTTGAGCGGGGCGGCCGGCGCAACTTGCATTGCGCCGCGCGTGCAACCGTCATCCATGAGGGCGGGCTGCTGCGTCGCTGTTGGTGAGGCGCCACGTGTGCTGTGCGATCATCCGATCCTCATCGGTGGGAATCACCCACACCGAGACGCCGCTGTCCGCGGCAGAAATGCGCCGGCCTCCAGCGGCATTCGCCCGCTCGTCCGTTACGCCCAGCCACACGAACTTGCGACACAGCGCCGCGCGCACGATGGCGAACCGTTCGCCGATGCCGGCGGTGAAGACGAAGGCATCCAGCTCGCCGAGTGCGGCCGCGTAGGCGCCAATGGCCATCGTCCGAAAAGGGCCCTATCGAGCCATCGCCGACCTATCGCACCAGGGCGACTGCCCGCTTGCATACGTTCTCCACCGTAAAGCCATACTCACGCAACACGACATCGCCGGGTGCCGAGGCACCAAAGCGATCGACCCCCAGCACCTCGCCATGATCTCCGACGTAACGATGCCATCCTTGCGATGCGGCTGCTTCCACGGCGAGGCGCGCACTGATCGAAGGCATTAACACCGCGTCGCGGTATTCCTTGGGCTGGGCGTCGAACAGCTCCCAACTCGGCATCGAGACGATTCGCGCCCGGACTCCTTGCGCGAGCAGCTGCTGCGCTGCGGCGACGATCAGGCCGAGCTCCGATCCGGTCGCGATCAGGATCAGGTCGGGCTCGCTATCCGGCGCATCGGCCAACACGTAGGCGCCGCGCCGCAGGCCGTCGGCCGGGGCAAAATGGGTACGGTCGAGCGTGGGCACGTTTTGCCGCGTCAAGATCAGCGCCACCGGCCGGTCTCGGGTTTCCAGCGCAACGCGCCACGCGACCGCCGTTTCGTTGGCGTCGCCGGGGCGAATGACGATGAGACGCGGCACCGAACGCAAGCCGGCGATCTGTTCGATCGGCTGATGGGTGGAACCATCTTCGCCGAGCGCAATGCTGTCATGAGTGAACACGTAGATGACGTGCAGTCCCATCAGTGCGGCGAGGCGGATCGCCGGTCGCATGTAATCGGAGAAAACCAGAAACGTCGCGCCGAAGGGCACCGTTCCACCATGCGCAGCCAGTCCGTTGAGAATCGCGCCCATGCCGTGTTCGCGCACGCCGAAGTGCAGATTGCGGCCGGCAAAGCTCCATCCGCCCCCCTCGGAGCCTTGTCGATCGCGGGCGCTGACGCCGGGCGGCTCGAAATCCCCCAGTCCACTCAGCCCGGTGTGAGTCGATGGATCCAGATCCGCCGAGCCGCCTATGAACGCTGGCAGGTGCGCCGCGATGGCATTCATCACCTTGCCCGAGGCGACGCGAGTCGCCATGCCTTTGGTGTCGCTGGGAAAGACCGGAATGTCCGCATCCCAGTTCTCCGGCACTTCGCCACGGAGAACCTGCTCCAACTCCCGGGCGAGATCGGGAAACGCTTGCGCGTACGCGGCCCATCGGCCGTTCCAGGCACTCTCCGCTTGCGCGCCCCGTTCGACCGCTTCGCGGAAGTGTGTAAGCGCCCGGTCGGGGACCAGAAATGCCGGCTCCGCGGGCCAGCCGAGATTGCGCTTGGTCACGCGTACTTCTTCTTCGCCGAGCGGTGAACCGTGCGCTTCGAAGGTGTCCTGCTTGTTCGGCGAGCCATAACCGAGATGCGTGCGCACCAGGATCAGCGACGGGCGCCCGCTTTCAGCGCGGGCGGCGCGCAGTGCCTGGTCGATCGCGCCCAAATCGTTACCGTCGACGACCAACTGGGTGTGCCAGCCATAGGCTTCGAAGCGTCGCGCGCGATCCTCCGTGAAGGTGATATCGGTGCCGGCGGAAAGCGTAACGTCATTATCGTCGTACAGATAGATCAGTTTGCCGAGCCGCAAGTGGCCGGCCAGCGAGGCAGCCTCCGATGCGATGCCCTCCATCAGGTCGCCGTCGCTCACGATCCCGTACGTGAAGTGGTTGATGATCTCGAAACCGGCGCGGTTGTAACGCGCGGCCAGGTGCGCCTCCGCCATCGCCATGCCGACGCCGTTGCCGAATCCTTGCCCCAGCGGACCCGTCGTCACCTCGACGCCGGGCGTGAGGCCGCGCTCCGGATGTCCGGGCGTGATGCTGCCCCATTGGCGGAACTGCTTGATCTG
>JBDTLK010000225.1:0-4345 GCA_039934835.1 Edaphobacterium sp. (SeqCode)
CGGCCATGATGAACGCCACCGCGCCCATCACCGGCGGCATGATCTGGCCGCCCATGCTGGCGGTGGCCTCGACCGCGCCCGCGAACACCGACGTGTAGCCGAAGCGCTTCATCAGCGGAATGGTGAATTGCCCGACAGTGAGGACGTTGGCGACTCCTGAGCCGGAAATCGTGCCCATCAGCCCAGACGAGATTACAGCGACCTTGGCCGGTCCGCCGCGCGCGTGACCGACGAAGCCGAGCGCGATGCTGTTGAACAGGCCGATCATGCCGGCATGCTCCAGAAACGAGCCGAAGAGGATGAACAGGAAGATGTACGTCGCCGACACCAGCGTCGGGATGCCATAGATTCCCTCGCTGCCAAGATAGAGCTGGCCGATGATCTGGTCGAACCCGTAGCCGCGATGGGCGATCGACGAGGGAAGATACTGGCCGAACAGGCCATAGGCGAGAAACGTCGCGCACACGATTGGCAGCGCCAGCCCGAGCACCCGCCGCGCCGCCTCGAACAGCAGCACGATCACGACCGTCCCGACGACGAGATCGGCGCTCGTCGGATCGCCGGAGCGCTGGATCAGCGCGGCCTCGAACACCCAGTGGTAAAACGCCAGACCGAAGCCCAGCGCGGCGAGGGCGGCGTCGTACCAGGCGATGCGGTGGCGGTCCGATTTGCTGGTGAGCGGATGGATCAGGAACGCCAGCAGCAGCAGGAACCCGACGTGCAGCGAGCGGGTCACCAGGCTCGACAGCGGACTGAACGCGGCGATGAACAGCTGGTACGACGAGAAAAGCAGCGCCGCCGCGGCAACGATCTTCCACGGCGTGCCGGTCAGTTCGCGCTTGGCACCGGCCTCGTCGAACGCCGCGTCGGCAGCAGCATGCGCCGAATCGTCACGTGGCGATGCAAGTTCAGGCGCTGCCATCGCTTGATGCCCGCTATGGTTGCCGCGCGCCTATTTGATGATGCCGACTTCCTTGTAATACTTCTCGGCTCCAGGGTGCAGCGGCACGGGCATGCCGTCGAGTGCGTGCTTGAGCTCGATTGCTTTGGCGGCGGAGTGCGCGGCGACGAGTTGCGGCAGGTCGCCCCAGAACGCCTTGGTCATGGCGTAGACGATGTCGTTGGACAAGCCGTCGTAGGTCACCAGGTAGTTCTGCACCGCGGCCGCCGGCACATCAGCCGTCTGGCCGCGATAGGTGTTGGCCGGAATCACCGCCGGCAGATACGCCGGATCGTTGATCTTCTTGATCACCTCGGCGGGAATCGGCACCACGACGATGTCGACCGAAGTCGCCAGGTCGCGCAAGGCCGACACGCCGAGCCCCGCGGATTGCAGCGTCACGTCGATCTGCCGATTCTTCATCAGCTCGACGCTCTCGCCGAAGGGCAGGTACTCGACCTTGGAAAAGTCCTTGTAGGTCAGCCCCGCCGCCGCCAGCACCGCGCGGGCGTTTAGTTCGGTGCCCGACTTGGGCGCGCCGACGGAAATGCTCTTGCCCTTCAGGTCGGCCAGCGTCTTGATACCCGAATCCGCGCGCGCGACGATCTGGATGTAGTTGGGGTAGATGGCGGCAATGCCCCGCAGCTTTTTCAACGGCGTCTTGAAGCCGGCGTCCTCGTTGCCCTTCCAGGCGTCGGACAGCGCATCGCCCAGCGTGAAGGCGATTTCGCCGCGGCCCGCCTGCAGCAGGTTCAGGTTCTCGACCGACGCCTTGGTGGACTGCACCGACGTCTTGACTCCCGGCATGGCCTTGCCGATGCCACTGGCGAGCGCGACACCAAGCGGGTAGTAAACACCACTGGTGCCGCCGGTCAGCACGTTGATGAACTGGTCCGCAGCGAGTGCCGGGGCGGATGCCAGGCTGGCGATGGTCAGTGCGCAGCAGCCTAGAGTGAGACGGCGAGCAAGTGCGTTCATAAATCCTCCGGAAGCAGATTGAACCGGCACCGTTGGTTCGGCGCGCGCGACTCTCGCTTATGCCAAAGGCACAAGGGAGCCATGGGCGCGAATTATAGCGTAACGGCACAGGCGCGCCCTCTGGACGAAGGATGCTCGCCATGCCACCCTCGACAGAGGTGTATCTGCGCGAGCGGCCATGCGCTTCTGATCACATTTGCGCCTGGCCGCCGGCGCATCCCGGAGCAAGCATGGTCTCACCCTGAGCAGCGAGCGATCCCGGCGTGCATGCGTAACGTTTTCACCTTTGGCTCGCGATGAATGCGAGGCGTCCTCGTCCCGCTAGGCGACAACCTTGACGCCGGCCGCGGTCAGCGCCCGGTGCAAGCCTTCGAGATGCGACCGGCCGGTCGTTTCGACGACACAAACCACGCGCACCTCGGACAAGTCGGGCCCTGAAAACGCCCGATCGTGGACGATTTCCTTGATGCTCGCGCCGGTAGACGCAATCACATCGGCGAGCCGCGCGAGTCCCCCCGGACGATCGGTGATCGAGACGGTGAAACGTGCAAGGCGGCCGTCGGCGACGAGGCCGACCTCGATCACGCGATCGAGCATCGTCAGGTCGATGTTGCCGCCGCAGAGCACCAGCACGACACGCTTACCGGTGAGTTCGGGCAATTTCCCGGCGAGGAACGCCGCCAGTGGGGTCGCCCCGGCGCCCTCGACGACGCTCTTCTCCAGCTCGATCAGGCGCAGGATTGCCAGCGCGATCGAGGCTTCGTCGACGGTGACGACGCGGTCTACTTTGTTCTTCAGCGCGGCGAAGGAGTGACCGCCCACGCGCGGCACCGCCAAGCCGTCGGCCAGCGACGGTCGCAGCGTTACGTCTACCGGCTGGCCGGCGGCGAGCGCCGCCGTCAGGCACGCCGCGCTGTCGGATTCGACGCCGATCACCTTGACGCCGGGCCGCAGTGCGTTCACCACGGTGGCGATGCCGGCGATCAGGCCGCCGCCGCCCACCGGCGTGACGATGGCGTCGAGATCCGGGGTCTGCTCGAGTATTTCCAGCGCGATCGTGCCCTGTCCGGCGATGACGTCCAGATTGTCGAAGGGATGCAGGAAGGTCAGGCCGTCACGCGCGGCGATCGCCTCGGCCTCGACGCGCGCTTCGCCCAGATCGGTGCCATGCAGAACGACCGTCGCGCCCAGCGCGCGACAATTGGCGACCTTGATCAGCGCCGCGAATTTCGGCATCACGACGGTAACCGGGATGCCGAGCAGGCTGCCGTGATAGGCGACACCCAGCGCGTGGTTCCCCGCGGACGCGGCGACGACTCCGCGCTGGCGCACTTCCGCCGGCAGCAGTTCGAGCGCGTTGCGCGCACCGCGTTCCTTGAAACTGCCGGTGCGCTGCAGGTAGTCGAGCTTGCAATAAATGTGCGCGCCGGTGAGCTGCGACAAGGGAATCGACTCGACACAGGGCGAGGCGTAGATGCCGCTGCCGATGCGCCGGCGTGCCGCGACGATGTCGGACAGCGCGAGGGCGGAGCCCATCATGCTTTCGCGTCGCGCAACCACGTGCCCACGACGCGCTGCATGCCGGCACCGCGCGCGACGAAGCCGCACGCCGTGTAGAAAGCTTCGCAGTCATCGGTGAACAGATAGACATGCTGGCCTTCGAGCGCCTCGCACAGCACTTCGAGCATGCGCCGGCCAATGCCGCGCCGGCGGTGTGCCGAGTGCGTCCACATGTCGACGATGTAGGCGTTGCACACCCCGTCGGACAGTACGCGGCCGGTGCCGATGACGCGACCGCCCGCGCGGGCGTACACGCAGCGATAGCTGGCGCGAAACGAGCGCTCCATTTGCGCCGGCGTGCGACCGTTGTCGAAATGATCGGCGGCGACATCGGTCTTGAGTGCGATCCAGTCGACGCCGTCGCTGGAAGTCGTGTAGGCGATCAGCATCAGAAAGGCAGCGCCCGGCCCGGCATCGATGCGCCGAGCACGCGCCGGAATTCGGCCTGGATCCGCTGCAGCGCCGGCTGGTTGTCGGCTTCGAAACGCAACACCATCACCGGGGTCGTGTTCGAGGCGCGCGCGAGCCCGAATCCATCCGCATATTCGACGCGCAGACCGTCGATGCGAATGATCTCGACGGCGCCGGGAAAGGTTGCGGTCGCAGCGAGCTTGGCGATCAGTTCGTGTGGTGACGCATCGGCGCAGGCGACATTGAGCTCCGGCGTGCTGACGCTGTCGGGCAGCGCGGAGAGCACCTGCGAGCCATCGGCGTGGCGCGACACGATTTCGAGCAGGCGGGCGCCGGCATACATGCCGTCGTCGAAGCCGAACCAGCGCTCCTTGAAAAAGGTGTGGCCGCTCATCTCGCCGGCAAGCAGCGCGCCGGTTTCCTTCATCTTGGCCTTGATCAGCGAGTGTCCCGTCT
>JBDTLK010000226.1:0-4336 GCA_039934835.1 Edaphobacterium sp. (SeqCode)
AGCTCGCGCAGCAGGTCGTTGGGGAACTCGATGTCCGCCTTGTCGATCTCGTCGATGAGCACCACCGCTGGGGTCTCCGAATCGAAGGCTTCCCACAACACCCCGCGCTTGATGTAGTGCGCGATGTCGCCGACGTGCGAATCGCCGAGTTGCGAATCGCGCAGCCTTGAAACCGCATCGTATTCGTACAGGCCTTGCTGCGCCTTGGTCGTCGACTTGATGTGCCATTGCAGCAACGGCCGCCCGAGGCTGCGCGCTATTTCCTCGGCGAGCAGCGTCTTTCCAGTGCCCGGCTCGCCCTTGACCAGCAGTGGACGCTCGAGTGTAACCGCGGCGTTGACAGCGAGCATCAGGTCGGGCGTGGCGATGTAGGTATCAGTGCCGGCGAAGCGCATAAGTCAGGATGACAGAGCTCGGGGATGTGCCAAGGATAGCAAAGAAGCGGCGCCGTGCGTCAGGGACAGCCGGACGCGCTCTGTCGACTGCGTTTAACCGGCCACCCAGCGCAACAGCCAAAGCGTAAGCATGCCGGCACCGATCGACTGAAGCGTGCCGCGAGTGACGAACGCAACGACGGCAGCGACGACTGCCGCCACGATGCGCGGGTTGATCGAAGGCGCCGCGGCGAGCGACACGGGAACGACCAGCATCGGCACCACCAGCGCGGTCAGCATCGCCGCGGGAACGTATTTCAATGCGCGAGCGAGCAGGGGCGGCATCGAACGCTGCGCGAAGAACGCGATAAACGACAGCCGTGACGCGTAGTTGAGCGCGCCGACGACAAGAATCACGGTCCAGAGCTTCAGCGCGCCGTCCATCGTTCCCTGGCGAGATCGACGAGTGTGCCAGCGACGATACCCAGCACGCCGGCGACGAAGAGATTGAGTTTCATCGGCATGCCCTCGAGCGCAATCACGGCGACGCCACCGACCAGGGCCGCGACCACCAGTGGCGCGTCGCGCAGCAGCGGCGCGACCAGCGCGATGAAGCACAGCGGTACCGCGAAGTCGAGCGACCACGCCGGGGGTATCAGGTTGCCGGCGAGAAAGCCGATCGCATTGGTGATCAGCCACATCGCCCACAGTGCCAGTCCGCCGCCCAGGAAATGCATCGCGCCACCATGCGGGTCGTCCTTGGCGTTGAAGCGGCGGATCGATGCCGCGAAAGCCTGATCGGTGAGCAGGAAGGCAAGCGTGTTCTGCCAGCGCGGCGGCAGCGGCTTGAGATATGGCGCCATCGCCGCGCTGTACATCAGGAAGCGCAGGCCAGCGACGAAGCAGGTGAGGATGACGACCGCCACCGGGGCGCCCTGCGCCAGCAGTTGCGAGGCGAGAATCTGCGCCGCGCCGGAGAATATGATGGCACTCATGCCCATGGCGCCGGCGAAATCGGCGCCGGCAGCGGCCGCGCCGACGCCCGTCACCAGGCCAAATGGCGTCAGGCCGACGCAGGCAGGCAGCATTTCCGCGAAGCCTTCGCGAAAATCGGCATGGAGGAAGATGTGACGCATCGGCAAAGGCGCGAGGGAGGCTGCGCCTTCCCTGACGACGCCGATTATAGCCGCAGGAGACTCGTACGGAATTTGCGCCGTGCGGCCTCCTTACGCGGACAACTCGAAGGCGCGACGTCGGCGAGTCGGCCGCCGCGTCGAATGAAAGTCGCCGGCGACGGGCACGGCTAGTTGAGAACGTAGAGGGCTCAGGGAAGATGTGTTTGGCCTTCCCGGTGATCTTCTGCCGTCAGGCTTGCATCGGTCAAGACGCGTTGCTGCTGGGTCTCAATCTCCATTCGAAACGTAGCCGCACTTCTTTGGCCGCTAGACTCTCTGAAATTGTCTGGAATAGAGTAGATTTAGCGCGGTCACTCTCAAACTCCCGCAACTGCTGCCAATGACCGCGAACTACAAATTCGGTCGCTTTGAGCTGAGCCCTGACACGCGACAGCTCCTGGTCGACGATCAGCCAGCGCCGCTGGGCGAGCGCGCATTTGATGTTCTGCTAGCTCTAATCGAGCGGCGCGAACGGCTGGTTACAAAGGAAGAGTTGCTCGATCTTGCGTGGCCGGGGCTGGTGGTGGAGGAGAACAACCTGCAGGTGCAGGTGTCGGCATTGCGCAAGATTCTCGGCACCGACGCCATTGCCACCATCGCCCGCAGAGGCTACCGCTTTACGCTGCAGGTCGGATCTGAGGCTTTGTCGCACCCGACGCAGTCCCTCGAAACGCTACCTGCCGCAGATGTTGCCGACAAACCCTCCATTGCGGTTCTGCCGTTCGTCAACACCAGCGACGACGCGGCCAACGAATACTTTGCCGACGGTCTGGCGGAAGAGCTGCTCAACGTGCTGTCGAAGATTCGCGGCCTGCGCGTGGCGTCACGAACGTCGGCCTTCAGCTTCAAGGGCGGGAACGTGGACATCCCCACCATGGCGCAGAAGCTCAACGTGGCGACCATCCTCGAAGGCAGTGTGCGCAAGGCCGGCAACCGGGTGCGGATCAATGCGCAGCTTATTCACGTCGCCACTGACTCACACTTGTGGTCGGCGACCTATGATCGGCAGCTTGAGGACATTTTCGCCGTGCAGGACGACATCGCACAGTCGGTCGTGAAAGAGTTACGCGCAGCGCTAATGGGAGACGAACCGGATTCGGCCTCGAGCGCAGCGGTCAGGGCGGAGATTGAAGCCGCGGCGCGAGGACGCGGAGAAAACGCGGAAGCTTATCGGCTGTACATGCAGGCGAATTTCCATAACGATCGTTTGACGGTGGAAGACTTCGCGATAGCTATTGAAGCGTATCGTGCAGCGTTGAAGGTCGACCCGAGTTACGCGCTCGCATGGGCGGGACTGTCGATTGCATACGCCAATGGCACCGGACAGGGCTGGCTCGGGACCGACCTCGATGAAGGTTTCCGACTCGCCCGCGAAGCGGCCGGGAAAGCGATGCAGCTGGATCCCGATCTTGCCGAGTCCCACGAGGCCCTGGGCGTGATTCAGTACGCAAACCAGTGGGATTGGAAGGGCGCGGAGGCGTCATTCGCCCGGGCGCTGGAACTCGCGCCGCACAGCATTCGCATAATGCGTCATACAATGTTCATCCTGCATGCGCGCGGTCGGTACGACGAGGCGATCGCGCTCCTGCGTCGGGCCGTAGAGCTCGACCCGCTTTCCGGCACAGTCTATTGCTTTCTCGCGGGAAGCTACCGTATAGCCGGAAGGCTCGACAGGGCCGAGACGGCGATTCGCAAATCACTCGAGTTGAGTCCGCATGGCGGGTTTGGGCATTACAACCTAAGCGACGTCTGCCTCGCCCAGGGTAGGCTCGACGAGGCGCTCGAGGAGGCAAAACGCGAGACTCACAAGATGTTCCGGCTGTTCGCGCTCGCGAAGGTCTATCATGCTCAAGGGCGACACACCGAGTCAGACGCCGCGCTCGAGGAGCTCATCAACACCTACGCAGACACGGCCGCCTTTCAGATCGCGGAGATTTTCGCGTACCGCGACCAGCGGGATGAAGCCTTTGCTTGGCTCGAGCGGGCCTGCGCGCAGCGCGATGCGGGAATGATTTTTGTCCGGGCCTCGCCGAGCATGCGCGGTCTGCACCGCGATCCGCGCTGGCGGCCATTCGTAGAGAAAGTGGGGCTAGCCGACTGATTGGCATTCTCCGACGAGCCTATATTCAATGGTAGGCAGAGGCCTCTTTCAAGCTCCGGGACTCTCGGCGCGGTCCAGCTCTTGCTTGGCCACAGCAATCTCGTCTATTGATCAGAAGGTGCGGCGTGGTGGCGAACTTGAGCTTCGCGTCGAGCCGGCCTTCGCCGTGCGCCATTAAGACGCTGGTGATCAAGTTGGCGGTGGTCGCGAACAGCGCGCAGTAATCGGTCGCGATTGCCGTAATGCTCGAGCCAAGCGGGTTCGTGCGTAGGCGAAGCTCACTGCGCCGTATGCGCGCGGCGCCGCTGTTCGAGCCATCGAAAGATGAGGCCGCGTGCCGGCTCGCTGCCCGAGCATACCCACGCCACCGTTCCGGGCTCAGTCAGGTAGCGCTCCTGCAGGCGACGCGCCCCGTCGCCGCCAGCAAAAAGGATTCGATCGCCCGGTTTCAGTACCTCGTCGTCCGCGGGCAGCAAACGCGTTTCCCTGTCGCGTTCGAGCATCAATGCGGTGGCACGCATGTGCGCGCCCGGATTGGTAGGATCGGCAAGGAGGTGCCGGATCCGGAACGCCGCGCCCGCGCGCTGAAAGAACGCGTAGAACATGCCTGGGGCAAGGACATCGCAGTCGAATGCCCAGGAATGCGGCGACCTTTCGCCAACCTCCCGCCGGACGTGCGCGAGCAC
>JBDTLK010000227.1:0-4299 GCA_039934835.1 Edaphobacterium sp. (SeqCode)
AAATCACCAACGCCCGCGTCATCGTCTGCAGCCCCGGCCGCAACTTCGTCACCCTCAAGATCGAAACCGACGAAGGCGTGCACGGCGTCGGCGACGCGACCCTCAACGGCCGCGAACTGGCCGTCGCGTCATACTTGAGCGATCACCTGGTCCCGGCGCTGATTGGCCGTGATCCGGCGCAGATCGAGGACATCTGGCAATACTTCTATCGCGGAGCGTACTGGCGCCGCGGCCCGGTGACGATGAGCGCAATTGCCGCCGTCGATACCGCGTTGTGGGACATCAAGGGCAAGGTCGCCAGGTTGCCGATCTACCAACTGCTTGGCGGCCGCAGCCGCGAAGGCGTGATGGTGTACGGCCACGCCAATGGCAAGGACATCGCCGAAACCCTGGATGAAGTCGGACGCTATGCCGACTTGGGTTACAAGGCGATTCGGGCACAGTCGGGAATCCCCGGGCTGGCGTCCACCTATGGCGTGTCGAAGGATCGCCTCTTCTACGAGCCGGCCGACGCGGCCATCGCGACAGAGAACGTATGGTCGACCGCGAAGTACCTAGATCACGCGCCGAAGCTGTTTGAGGCGATTCGTGCCCGCTTCGGCTTCGATCATCACCTCCTGCACGACGTGCACCATCGTCTCACGCCGATCGAAGCCGGACGGTTGGGCAAGTCACTGGAGCCGTACCGCCTGTTCTGGATGGAAGACCCGACCCCGGCGGAGAATCAGGAGGGCTTCCGCCTGATTCGCCAGCACACCGTGACGCCCATCGCGGTCGGCGAAATTTTCAATACGATTTACGATTGCCAGACGCTGATCACCGAGCAGCTCATCGACTTCATCCGGACCACCGTCGTGCACGCCGGCGGAATAACCCACTTGCGGCGCATCGCGGCGCTGGCCGAGCTCTATCAGGTGCGCACAGGATCGCATGGCGCGACGGACCTCTCGCCGGTGTGCATGGGTGCGGCGCTCAACTTCGACACGTGGGTGCACAACTTCGGCATACAAGAGTACATGCGCCACACACCGGAGACCGACGCGGTATTTCCGCACGCGTATTTCTTCAAGGACGGTTACCTGCACGTTGGCGACGCGCCGGGGCATGGCGTCGACATCGACGAAAAGCTCGCCGCGCGCTACCCGTACAAGCCGAGCGCGTTGCCGGTCAATCGCCTCGAAGATGGATCGATATGGAACTGGTGAGCGCGTGATTCAACGCGCTGCGCGGGGCGACATCGCACTCGTTGCCGGGTGACAAAACCCGCGACAACCGGTCGCGCCGGCGCGACGGCAAAGCTACCAGCGCAGCAACCGCGGCCCGAACAGGGCGCCGATCGCGGTCGGGATTAGCACCCCGAGCAGATACCAAGATCCCAGGAAAGGCGCCCCCAGTTCGGGGCAATGCAGCGAATACACGACTGCGCCAATAGCGCCCGAGGCAAGGCCCGCAGCGGCCCCCGCGAGACGCAATTGCGTGGGCGCGAGCCCCTGCATCGCCCAGATGATCGCGACGAACGCCGGCACCGACAGCGTCGCGATCAACCACGGGCAGGAGGTCCACGTCCGGCCGTACAGGAGATTCACGCGCTGGTCCGGAACGGCCAGCGCCAAAGCCAGTGCCGCAAGTGTCCACATCAGGAGCACCGGCGCGGCGAGCGCGAGCGCCACACCGGACAAGCTCAGGCCTGGCCGCGACAGGCGCAAGACGGCGTACAGACTCGCCAGCGCGAGGCAGACGACATACACCAACTTGACCCAGAACATCGGTCGCGACACGACTGCCGCCAGGTCGTTCCGGACACCCAGCAGCAGCGCCATGAGCAGCGTTGCCCCGAAGGCGCCCCAGCCGATCGCGGTGACCAAGCGCCGCGTTCCGGTACCAGACTCAACCGGGCCAGCGCCGGTCGCGAGCATGGACACCAGCTCATCGGTTTTCATTTTTCTCTCCTGATCTTGGCCGCCAGCGCCTTCAGCCCGCGGTGCACACCCACTTTTACCGCCGACTCCGACATTCCCGTGAGTCGCGCGGTTTCCGTGACCGACAGCCCTTGCAGTTTCATGTGCACGATGGGCAGGCGTTGCCGATCCGGTAGTTGCTCGAGCAGCTTGCCAAGGTCGCGCCGCGCGTCCGCAGCGTCGGCGTCGCTCGAGGTGAACAACTCGTGCTCATCATCCAGCGGCACGGTAACCTGTTCACGGCTGGATCGCCGGCGCAGCAGGTCGACCAGCTTGTAGCGGGCAATCGCCTGCACCCACGCCGTCAGCGGCTGGCCCGCGTCGTAGGTATGGCGCTGATTGTGTATCGCCAGCAGCGATTCCTGCACCAGATCCTCGACGTCGTCGGGCAACTGCACTAACCGCCGCCTGAGGAACGCGCGCAAATGCGCACTCAGGGCCTTGAGGAAGTCGTGGTAAGCGTGCGCATCGCCGCCGAGCCCGCGGGCGAGCAGCCGCCGCAGGCGCTCCTCGTTCGCTTCCATGGTTCCATGATTGTGTATTCGCTGCATCGGCACTTTTGGTTACAGCGACTCGAACACGGGACCCCGGCGCGGCCCGCGGCAAAATCGCATGCGGCAGTGTAACCACGCGGCGGCTTGGCGCGAACTTACTTGCAGCTGCCACCGAAAAAATGCCGATTGGCAGTAGGGACAACCAACCAAGGATATTTCCCTGATGAAATCACGAACTTCTGTCCTGTGCGCTATTGCGGCAACCTCGCTGTTGACGCTGCCTGTGACGACTTGGGCGGCCTGCGAAGTGCAAAGCGGCGCCAAAACCGCGGCGCTGGTCGAACTCTATACATCGGAAGGCTGCTCAAGCTGTCCGCCCGCCGACAAGCGCCTCAGTCACCTGGACCAAGTGCTGTTTCCTTCCGCTGAAGCCGTCCCCCTGGCGCTGCACGTCGGCTACTGGGATTACATCGGCTGGCACGATCCCTACGCCAAGGATGCTTTTGCGGAGCGCCAGAAGTGGCTGGTCCAGCTCAATCACCAGCGCACCGTCTACACGCCGCATTTCTTCGTCGGCGGCACCGAGCTTGCGCTGCAGGAGGACGGTTTGGGCGCGGAAGTCAGGCGGGTCAACGCCAAGCCGGCCGAAGCAGAGATCCGCGTGAAGGCAAGTGTCGACGAAGGCGTGCTGAAGGTCAGCGCCGACGCGACCGCGCGGGCCCGTTCGACGCCGGTCGCGCTGTACCTGGCGGTCACCGAAAGCGGCCTTTCTTCAAAGGTCATGCGCGGCGAAAACGGCGGCGCGACGCTCGCCCACGATCATGTCGTGCGGGCCTGGGTGGGCCCGATTCGTTTTAGCGGCGGCAGCGTGCATGCGCAACGCGAGATCACCCTTGAGCCGCAGTGGAACCGCGCGCAGCTCGACGTCGTTGCTTTCGTCGAAGACCAGACGAGCGGCGCCGTGCTGCAGGCCGTCAACGCGGGTCGTTGCGCGCGCTCCTGAAGCGTGGCCAGAAATTCGGCGGCCACCAACCATCGAGTTGGCGGCCCTGATGTTTGATTGGTACTGCCTGTCGTTCAATTTCAAAGCGAGGTAGCAGACATGAAGAAGATCAATGCGGTCGTGTTGTCGATGTTGCTTATGGCGGCCGGCGGCAGCGCGCTGGCTCAGGATGCGATGAAGAGCAAGGACATGGCCAAGGATGCCATGGGCAAGGACAGCATGGCCAAGGACGGGATGATGAAGAAGGATGCGATGGCCAAGGATTGCATGAGCAAGGAAGCGATGGCGAAAGACATGAAGGGCAAGGACGCCATGGGCAAGGATGCGATGGGCAAGACTGCGATGGCCGGCGACGCGATGAGCAAGGATTGCATGGACAAGGACGCGATGGGCAAGGACACGATGAAGAAGGAAGGCATGGCGCACGACGCCATGGGCAAGGACGCGATGGGCAAGGACATGATGAAAAAATAGCCCGCCCCGTCGAATCGCCGCACGCAATCAGGCGTCCGCGATCGCTGGCGACTGATTGTGTCTTCGAACTTTAGCGACGGATCGAGCGCGCTTTGCTTCCATTCACACGCCGGCGCGGATTACTCGGCGGCAAAACGTCCCGATTTGCCGCCTGACTTCTCGAGCAGACGGATCGCCTCGATGCGCATGCCGCGATCGCCCGATTTGCACATGTCGTAGATCGTGAGCAGCCCGATCGCGACCGCGGTCAGCGCCTCCATTTCGACCCCGGTGCGATCGACGGTCTCGGCGGTCACCTCGATGCCGACCGCCGCTGCTTCGAAGCTGAAGTCGACCGCGACGCGCGTCAACGGTAGCGGGTGCGCGAGTG
>JBDTLK010000228.1:0-4232 GCA_039934835.1 Edaphobacterium sp. (SeqCode)
GGCTGTTCCAGGCGATCATCGACCAGGCCGGCGGCCGCCTGCTCGACGATTCGAGCACCAAGATCGCGTTCGACAACGACATCGGTCGCAAGGTGATGACCGACCTGCGCCGCTTCGTCACGGATGGCAAGATGGCCGTCCTCGACTTCGAGGGTTCGCGCCAGCAGTTCATCGCCGGACAGACCGGCATGTTCTTCGACACTCCGGCGCGATTGCGGCTGATCACCGACGGCGTCGGCACGCGCTACACGCTCGGCACGACAGTGTTCCCGATCGACGACAAGGCCAAGGGCGGCATCCCGACCGGCGGCTGCGCGATCATCATGACGACCAAGGACGCCGCCAAGCAGAAGGCCGCATGGGAGTATGCGAAGTTCATCACCGGCCCCGAGGCGCAGACGATTATCGTCGAGACGACCGGCTACCTGCCACTCAACAAGCGCGCCACCGGGCCACAGTTTCTGGGTCCGTTCTACGACAAGAATCCGAACTTCCGAACGGTGTCGCTGCAGGTCGACCGCGCGCTGCCGTGGCAGGGCTACCCGAAGGATACGGTACGCATCTGGCGCATGCAGCGTGACATTGTCAATGAGGTGATGCGTGGGCAGATCGCGCCCCAAGCGGGCCTCGACAAGATGGCCAGCGAGACACGCGCGATGATGAAGTGATCATGGAAGGTTGCACGTGAACGCGCGCGGCAGAACGCCGCGCGCGGGCCTTCTGTTTGACCTCGACGGCACGCTCGCCCAGACCGAGCATCTGCACCACGCCGCGTTCAACGCGCTCTTGTCCGAATACGGCCGGTCGCTCGACCACGCGACCTTCCTACGTCATGTGTCGGGGCGCTCAAACGCCGACATCACGGCGTTCCTGTTCCCTGACAAGGACAGCACGGCGCGCAATCGGCTCGCGCAGGACAAGGAGCGCTGGTTTCGTGAGCTCGCCACGGCCGGCGTCGAGGCGACGCCCGGCGCGCTGGCGCTGATCGACTGGGCGCGGGTGCGCGGTGTGGCGACGGGTCTCGTCACCAATGCGCCGCGCGAAAATGCCGACCTGATGATCGCAGTGCTCGGACTCGACCGCTCGTTCGACGTCGTGATCAGTGCCGCAGAACTTGCGCGTAGCAAGCCGCACCCCGAACCCTACCTTGCGGCGATCGAGGCATTGCGGCTCGACGTCGCCCGTGCCCTCGCCATCGAGGATTCGGCGACCGGCATCGCCGCGGCGCGTGCCGCCGGACTCACCGTCGTGGCAATCGCTAGCGCGGCGACGTC
Organism: Edaphobacterium sp. (SeqCode); assembly: GCA_039934835.1. Taxonomy (GTDB): domain Bacteria; phylum Pseudomonadota; class Gammaproteobacteria; order Burkholderiales; family Casimicrobiaceae; genus PALSA-1003. Next base: position 1,275 of record JBDTLK010000228.1, read on the forward strand.
GTCATCGATCAGCGGCAGCGGCGCAGCACTGATCGTCTCGGACATGACCGAGGCGACGCTGTATGGTTTTATTACGCAGCGGCTTGGCGTTGTGCGCTAGAGTCCTTCGCCTTGAGCAAGAGTAGGCATCTGCGTGTTCGCGAACGAAAGTAGAAAAGTCATCTGCCTGAGAACCGGCCTTCGTCGGGTGGCGGACATGGTGCCCGGTTTGCCGTGACCACTGGTCGGCGATCGGGATGAGCGGGATCGATCGTCGCCGACATTAGGGTGGTTATCGTGACCTGGAGCGCCGCGCGCCTGCCTTCGAGGGGCGAGGCTGCGGCTTCTGCTTCAGCATCGTGCGCGCCGTCGTTTCGTCGGTGATGAGCCCCGAGAGCAACCCGCTGCGCAAAGTCGCCCGAATGGCCACTGCCTTGTCCGATCCCTCCGCAATGCCGATCACAGTGCGGTCACGAAGCTCATCGAGGCGAAGGCTGATCGAACGCCGCGCCATGTCACATGCCACGGGTCTTCCTTCTCGGTCGAGAAATTGCCCCAGCACTTCGCCGACGATGCCCAGATCAGCGAGCGCCTTGCGCTCTGGCTCGTAGATGGCCGGTGTGTTCCTGAGATTGCCGATTCCGAGCAGGATGAGATCGGTTTTTTTCGCGAGGTCGAGCACGCTTTGCACCATCCGCTGGCTGCGAAGGACTTCGGCGTCATCGACGGAATCGACGAAAAACGGCGCGGGGACGAAATAGCCTTCGCCTCCTGTCCGCTCGGCGAAGCGATAGATCACGTCGAAGGGATTCGCCGTCGAGCGTCGCGTCAGGCTTCCCAGTATCGAGACGAACCGTGACTTCGGCCGCAAGACCTTCGGCAACGCGTCCGCGACCGCCGCGAGCGTGCGCCCGTGTCCCACCCCGATGGAACACTTCGGGTGCTGTTCCAGATACTTGTGCAGATAGAGCGCACCGGCGGCGCCCACACCGCGGAATCGAGCCTCCGGTCCATCGGAGGCGGCGTCCACGGCAGACGGCGCGACGACGCAGAACCGCAGATTGAAATCGCGCTTGAGCGTGTCCTCGAGCGCGATGCCTTCGGCGGTGCTGCCCTCGACAAATACCTTGACCCAGTTCTGCTGGTGAGCACGCGCGATGAGGCGGTGCACCTTGACGCGCGACATCGCCAAGTGGTCCGCAACCTGCGACTGCGTCAGGCCGTGGACATAGTAGAGCCACGCGGCGCGGATCATGAGGCTGGCGTCACGCGCTTCCATGCGCGCTTCCATTTTCGCAATCGATGCTGTACATTTGTTCATAGAGTATAAATAAAATCACCCTGACGCAATAGGAAGAGCCTGCCCGCAAGGCCGTTGCGCGGGTCGGGGTTTGGCGCAGTCACAACAATGCAACGGGACACGGCTAGTCTCGTCGTTGCGCCGTCGGGCGCAGTGCGGAGGAGCAGGCGGACAGCATGCTGGTGGCTCAAATCTCGGACCTGCACGTCACGCCCAAGGGCCAGCTCGCCTATGGTCGCGTTGACACGGCGCCCATGTTGCGCAACGCGATCGCGCACCTGAATCGGCTCGATCCGCAGCCTGACGTGGTTCTCATAACCGGCGATCTTGCGGATAAGGGCGAGCGGACCGCGTACGCGCACCTGCGCGAGATTCTCGCGGACCTGAAGGCGCCCTTCTATGTGATACCTGGCAACCACGACCGGATTGCGGAATTCCGCCTGGCCTTCGCGGACCAGCCTTACCTGCCGCGGACGGGCGAATTCATCCAATACGCGATCGAGACCCTGCCGCTGCGCCTCGTCGCGCTCGACTCCGTGGTTCAGGGTCGCACGCGCGGGCTGGTGTGCGACGAGCGGCTTGCATGGCTCGACCGAACCCTCGCCCAACGACCCGATGCGCCGACCCTGGTTATGATGCATCACGCGCCGTTCGTCACCGGCCTGGTCCACATCGATGAAGTCGGCATGGAGTGCAGCGCCGAACTCGAGCGCGTCATCGAGCGTCACCCGCAGGTCCAACGCATCGTCTGTGGACACGTTCACCGTTCCACCCAGATCCGATTCGGCGGCACCATCGCATCGAGCTGTCCGAGCACCGCCCACCAGGCCGCGCTGGACCTGCGTCCGGATGGCGTCGACTCCTTTACCTTCGAGCCGCCCGGATTTCAGCTCCATCGCTGGACCGGCAGCGTTCTGTTCACCCACACGCTGAACGTCGGAAAGTTCGACGGACCTTTCCCTTTTCGCTGATGGAGAAACTCGCGTTGGAAATCGATGAATCGCCAAGCCTCGCGTCGGAAGAGCTCGCGACATTTCTTTCAGCAGCGATCGACGCGGCGCGCGCGGCCGGCGATGTCATACGCGAAGGTGCATTGAATCGCGCGAGCCTCGACATCGAGCGCAAGACGGTCAACGATTTCGTTAGCGTGATAGACAAGCGCGCGGAGCGCGTGATCATCGACACGCTCGCCGCCCGATTTCCGGACCATGCCTTCAAGGCCGAGGAATCCGGAGACACCGGCACGTCAAGATACACGTGGGTCATCGATCCCCTGGACGGAACCACCAACTTCCTGCACGGCATTCCTTACTATTGCGTGTCGATCGCCCTGCAAATAGGCGACACCGTCGTCGTCGGCGTAGTGTTCGATCCGACCAGCGGGAGACTTTTCACCGCGACGCGCGGGCATGGCGCATTTCTCGACGGCAAGCGCATCCACGTCAGCGGGCGACCCGGTTTGACCGAAGCGGTACTGGGGACCGGTCTTCCGTTCAAGGACTGGCACTATCTCGACGATTATCTCGCGTCGCTGCGCGTGATCATGCAGCTCTGCGCCGGCATCCGCCGGCCGGGCGCCGCCGCGCTTGACCTCGCCTATGTTTCCGCCGGCTGGACCGACGGGCATTGGGAAAAGGGACTGAATCCGTGGGACGTTGCCGCGGGCAGCCTCCTGGTCG
>JBDTLK010000229.1:0-4230 GCA_039934835.1 Edaphobacterium sp. (SeqCode)
ATGCATTGGTCGACCGGCTCGCCGCATCCTACCGCTTACTCGGGCCGCTGGCGCTGCCTTTCGAGGCGGCCGTCGCGTCGCTATCCGCTGCCGACACGCAGAGCGTGCGCGCGATCGTGTCGATCGGCACCGTGGCCGTCGGTCGCGCCGCGCTGGAGCGGCTTCCCAACGCCGGACTCGTCGCCTGCTTCGGCAGCGGCTACGAAGGCGTGGATATCGACGCGGCGCGCGCGCTCGGGATCGGCGTTACGCACAGCCCGGGCGCCAATGCGTCAAGCGTGGCCGATGTCGCGATGGGGTTGGTCATCGCCTGCATGCGCGACTTCGCTGCCGGCCGCGAACTCATTCGCAGCGGACGCTGGCTGGACAGTGCCAGCGCCCGCACGCCGGCCGCGCCCGGACTCACCGGCCGCAAACTCGGCATCTATGGCCTGGGCATGATCGGGCGCAAGATTGCGACCCGCGCCGAGGCCTTCGAAATGCCGGTGGCGTACTACAACCGGCGGCACGTGCAGGAGGTTCCGTACCACTGTCACCCGACGCTCGTCGACCTCGCCACCTGGGCGGACGTGCTGGTGGTCGCGGTGCGCGCCAACGACGGCAATCGGCATGCGGTCGATCGAGGTGTGCTGCAAGCGCTCGGCCGCAACGGCTTCGTCATAAATATCGCGCGCGGCCCGACCATCGACGAGGCGGCCCTGGTAGATGCGCTGCAGCGCGGCGTCATCGCTGGCGCGGGACTCGATGTGTTCGAGCACGAGCCTCAGGTACCTGCGGCTCTTCTCGACTTGCCGAACGTCGCGGTCACGCCGCACATCGGGGGTTACACGCTCGAAGCGCAAGCTGCCATGCGCGACATGGTGATGGCCAACGTCGACGCGTTCTTCGCCGGGCGCGCATTGCCGTCACCCGTTCCACAATCGGTGTTTGCTTCAGGCGAGTGACGAGTCGATCGCTGCGGCGATGCCCAGCGCCACGGCACGTCGCCACTTTTCGCTGGCAGGCAGCTGCTTGAATGCGTATTCGAGCTTGAGCGCGTCCGAGCGCGTGCCGACACTGACCGCCGCCACCAGCCGCAGCGGCGGCCGCAGCCGGGTGTATGCCGCTGCGGTTCCGCGCCGGTGTTGGTTGATGCGTCGCGCTACATCGACCGTGACACCGGTATACAGCGCACCGCCTTCGCACTCCAGGACGTAGAGCCACCACGCGCGTTCCGCCATGTCCGAAAATACCGTAAAGTAGGGCCACGCGCGACTGGCGCGGTGGTGCGCATGAACCTTACCCCTCTCGACCTCGAACAGATATCGCGCGACACGCTAGACGACTATCGCAAGCGTGCGGCGGCATTCTGGGAAGGTACTCGCGACCACGATGTCAGCCAGAATATCTCTGCGCTGCTCACAAATATCGACGCACTTGGACCATATCGCATCCTCGACTTCGGCTGCGGTCCCGGGCGCGACTTGGCGACGCTGACGCAAATGGGCCACGTTGCGATCGGGCTCGAAGCGCTGCCCGAGTTCGTCGAGCAGGCACGTGCCTACAGCGGCTGCACGGTGTGGCAACAGGATTTCCTGACGCTCGATCTTCCCGCCGCGCAGTTCGATGGCATCTTTGCCAACGCTTCGCTGTTCCACGTGCCGACACAGGAACTACCGCGCGTGCTGCGGCAATTGCGCGCGGCGCTCAAGCCCGGCGGCGTCCTGTTCACCTCGAATCCGCACGGCAACGACGACGAGGGCTGGAGCCGCGGGCGTTTCGGCGCGTACCACCGGCTGGAAACCTGGCAGCGGTACCTCGGCGACGCCGGTTTCATCGAACTGACGCACTACTACCGCCCCGAAGGACGGCCGCGCGAGCAGCAGCCGTGGCTGGCGTCGGTATGGCGCGCGCAGGACGGCGCCGCGTAGCGCGCGTGCGATATGTGATTCGACGCTTCGGTGTAACGGGCGGGCATCATGAAAGAGGTACTTTTGTTGGCGGGTGCGTGGCTTGCGCGAGCACATGGCGCACGCGCAGGAATCGCGACTCGTATTGCGCGTCGAAGATCAGCGGCTCTTGAGGTTCCTGGCTGCCAGCGCATAGCCGCCCGCCGCGCCGTCGATGAAGTGCACGTGGTTGCTGTCGGCGATCGACGGCACGATGCACGTCATGATCGCCTTGTCCTGGCGATGCAGGCCGAATAGCAGGATGTTCTGGGCCGCGGCCTGCGTCAGGCGCTGTTCGATGACATCGGCAAGCATCGGCGTGCAATCGAGCGTCATGCGCAGGTTGTCGTCGTACTTGCGGAAGTCCGAATTCTCGACCACCTCGCGCCGATAAGTGGCCGGATCGAAGGCGCCGACCCGAATGCCGAGGCGCATGATGCAATAGGCAAGCAAGGTGCTGATCAGCACGCGCAGGCGCGCCATGAAGTGCGCCTCGCCGGAACGGCGCGACGCGCGTGCCTCCAGATCGAGCCCCGGTGGCGGCCAGCCAATCGCCGGCGCGTCGTCCGGCACCGGCTTTACGACTTCGGGACTGGCTTCGATTTCGGCGAGCAGTTCCTCGACCAGCGCGCGGAACGTGGGATCGCCGTGTCTTACCGGCGCCACCAGCACCGAAAGAATGACGCCGCGCGTCGCCGGAATGTCGTTCCATCGACACGACAGCCCGGTCAGGTCAGGCAGCGTGCCCGCGGGCGCTGGCGCCACCGCGAACGCGCCGTTTTTCATCGCCTGCTCCGCCCACGCCAGCCCGCCCCCGGAGAACATCGCATACGAGACGTTCTTCGACGGAGCGAAACGCGCCACACCGACGTCGAGTCCTTGCGCCCGCACCGCGGATACCGGTACGAGCGCTGCGCGGGTGACCAGCGCGAGCTCGTCGCGGGTCCAGGTCGCGGTCGCGGCCAATGCGCCGCGCACCAGCGCTTCGTCGCTCGCCGCGACCGCGAAGCTCGCCCCGTCGCCGCCGAAGACGAAAGGGAAACGGCGGCCTTGCAACGCATTCGTCACGGCTGCGATGACCGACGCGCCTGCCGTATTGACCGCCTTGTAGCGCCCCGCTTCGATGGCCTGCGTCGAGCCCACCACATCGGTGAAACCGAGGAGCCAGCCGTCGGGCAGAGGTCGATACTGTTCCGGGTCGAGGATTCGCGAGAATCCTTCAAAAACCGGCAGGCTCGCGTAGTAGTCGGAGCCGGCTTTCAATTGCCTGACGGTAGTCAAAATTCGCTCGTGGCAGGGGCGTTGAGGGGCGCGTCGCCGCGTCCCGAGGTCATCACGACGCGGACTCTCCCACGGCAGCCACAGGGTGGCAAGCGTGGGCCGGGGCTGCGGCTTTGGCCCTGTCCTACGTAGTTATAATCCGCCGCCTACACGTTTTGACACAAATGCCTGACATCCCGGACACTGGGACAGGCGTTAGTGTCAATCAGAGGCTGCATTAGGCAAGCCGATAATGGGAGGTACGAATGACCAAGACCTTGAAATCACTGCTCGCCGCGAGCGCCTGCATCATTGCGACCCATGCCTCGGCACAGGTGACGTTTTACGAAAGGGAAGGCTTCCGCGGTCGCGCTTTTCCGGTCAATCAGACCGTCTGGAACTTTGAACGCTCGGGTTTCAACGACCGTGCGGCGTCGGCTATCGTCGAGCGCGGGCGCTGGGAAGTATGTGAGGACGAGAGATTTGGGGGCCGGTGCGCCATATTGCAGCGCGGCAACTACGACTCGCTCGCCCTAATGGGCCTCGGTAGGAGCATTTCCTCGGTGCGACCCGTCAACGGTCCCCCGCCCAGCGCGTACAACGCGCCGCCGCCGCCGCCGGCGCCGGTCTACGAATATCGTCAGCGGCCCAGCGAGCGTCTGTTCCAGGCGAATGTGACGTCGGTGCGTGCCGTGGTTGGGCCGCCGGAGCAGCGCTGCTGGGTCGAAAAGCAGCAGGTCGTCGAGAACAACAGCAGCGCGAACGTGCCCGGCGCAATCATCGGTGCGGTCCTCGGAGGCGTGCTCGGTCACCAGGTCGGTGGCGGGCGCGGCAAAGACGTCGCCACAGCGGGCGGCGCCGTGGCAGGCGCCGCAGTGGGCGCGAATGTCGGGCGCGGTGGCGGCCAAGTTTACAACCAGGACGTGCAGCGCTGTTCTACGGTGCAGGGATCAGCACGCCCGGACTACTGGGATGTCACCTATGAGTTCCGCGGCTACCAGCACCGCGCGGGCCTCTAATTGACCTGCTTGAATCACCAAGG
>JBDTLK010000230.1:0-4047 GCA_039934835.1 Edaphobacterium sp. (SeqCode)
TCGCCGGCGTAGATTTCCATCCAGTGGATCTGGCGCTTGCCGCCGTAAGCCTTGGCCACTGCCGCGTCGACCACCTTGATCATTACAGGGGTAATGTCCAGGCCCGTGCCATCGCCCTCGATATACGGAATGATCGGATTGTCCGAAATGTTGAGGCTGTAATCCTTGTTGACGGTGATTTTCTGGCCACCGGATGGGACAGTGACGTGCTGGTAAGCGGACATGGAACCTCCTGGATGCGGCACGATTGGAGCGGGAAGCGCATGATTATCCGCGATTCCGCCTTGGCCCGCCACGGCGCCATGCTATGATTCAAGGGCACTGCAGAGCTTTTCTGCACCGAAATGCAGCGGTCACCCTGATCGCACCTTCGCGCGGTACATCCGCCCTACCTGCTCGATGATCAGACGCCTCCTCGCGCGCCTAATGCCCGCCAAGGGCGCGACCAAGCCCCGCGTATACGGTCCGGACGACCACCCTGTGCGCCGCAGCCAGATTTCCCGCGGCGCGCAGGACGTCACCCGCAAGCTGCAGCAGGCGGGCTTCAAGTCCTTCGTCGTCGGAGGCGCGGTTCGCGACCTGCTGCTTGGCATCGAGCCCAAGGATTTCGACATCGCCACCGACGCGACCCCCGAGCAGGTCAAACCGCTGTTCCGCCGCGCGTTCATCATCGGCAAGCGGTTCCGGCTGGTGAATGTGCTCGCCGGCCCCGAGACGATCGAAGTCTCGACCTTTCGCGCACGCCAGACTGGCGACGATGCCGCCGACGAGCATGGGCGCCTGCTGTCGGACAATGTGTTCGGATCGCAGGCCGAGGACGCGGCCCGCCGCGACTTCACCTGCAACGCGCTCTACTTCGATCCGGTGAGCGAAGAAGTCTGGGACTACGTGGGCGGGGTCGCCGACGTGCGCGCGAAGCGCATGCGCCTGATCGGCGATCCGGTCACGCGCTATCGCGAAGACCCGGTGCGGATGCTGCGCGCGGCGCGGCTCGCCGCCAAGCTCGGCCTGATACTGGAAAAGAAGACGGCAGCGCCGATTCCCGAGCTGGCGCCGCTGATTCAGAACGTGCCTCCGGCGCGGCTGTTCGACGAAATGGAAAAGCTGCTGCTCTCAGGTCACGCCGCCGAGTCGGTGAAGAGCCTGCGCCAGCACGGTCTGCACCATGGTGTATTGCCGCTGCTCGATGTGATCGTCGAGCAGCCGCTCGGCCAGCGCTTCATCGAACTGGCGCTGGCCAACACCGACGACCGGGTGCGCCAGGGCAAGTCGGTGACGCCCGCCTTTCTGTTCGCGACTCTACTGTGGCACGAGGTGCTGGCAAGCTGGAACGCGGCCAAGGCCGGCGGCGAGCGGCCCATGCCGGCGCTGTTCGACGCGATGGACAAGGTGCTGGAGCAGCAGGCGCAGCGCCTGGCGATTCCACGCCGCTTCGAGGCAGCGATCAAGGAGATCTGGACGCTGCAGCCGCGTTTCGAGCAGCGTTCGGGCCAGCGGCCGTTTCGGCTGCTGGAGCATCCGCGTTTTCGCGCCGGGTACGACTTCGTGCAGTTGCGCTGCGACAGCGGCGAAATGGAAGGCGAACTGGCCGGCCTGGGTGACTGGTGGGACCGCTTCCAGCACGCCGACGAGCCCACGCGCGAGGAAATGCTTCGTCCCGACGACGGTCCGCGCAAGAAACGCCGTCCGCGCAGCCGCGGGCGCAAGAAAGACGCGGACTCTGATCGGGGCGACGCAGCCAGCGATCCGGCACCTGCGCCGGACGAAGGCTGATGGCGGCGTTGGCGTACGTCGGCCTGGGCAGCAATCTGAACCATCCTCGCCGGCACGTCGCGCGCGCGCTGGCCGAACTTTCCCGCCTGCCACGCTCGCGCCTGTTGATTGCATCGCCCAATTACGTCAGCGCGCCGGTCGGCTGTACCAAGCCTCAACCCGATTACGTGAATGCAGTCGCGCTGTTACGCACGCGCCTGTCGCCGCGCGCCTTGCTCGCGCGCATGCACGCCATCGAGCGGAGGCATCGCCGCGATCAGGCGGCGCGTGCCACCCGAAATGCCCCGCGTACGCTCGACCTTGACCTGCTGCTCTACGGCCGTCGGCGCCTGCGCCAGCGTGACCTGGCGCTGCCGCACCCGCGCATGCACCAGCGCGCCTTTGTCCTGCGGCCGTTGCTCGATATCGCGCCCGTTGTGCGGCTACCCGGCCACGCCGCGGTGGGGCGGCTGCTGCGCGCGGTGCGCGACCAGCGCGTGACCCCGACCCGTCGCCACGCGTGGCGCTGACTGGCAAACTACAGGCCGTGGCAGACACGTCGCCATGAATATCCAGAAACTTCACTACGTCGTCGTCGAGGGGCCGATAGGCGCGGGCAAGACCAGCCTGGCGCGCGCGCTGGCGTCGTACCTGAACGCCGAAGCGCTGCTCGAAGCGCCCAAGGACAATCCCTTCCTGGAGCGCTTCTACGCAGACATGCCGCGCTTTGCGCTGCCGACGCAATTGACCTTCCTGTTCCAGCGTGTCGACCAGTTGCGCGGCCTGACCCAGCTCGATCTGTTCCGTCAGCCGACCGTCGCCGACTTCCTGCTCGACAAGGATCCGCTGTTCGCGCGCTTGAATCTGAGCGACGACGAGTTCGCGCTCTACGGCAAGGTGTACACGTTCCTTAAGCCGCAGACGCCCACGCCCGACCTCGTGATCTACCTGCAGGCACCGGTGACTACACTGATCGACCGTGTGCACAAGCGTGGCATCGGCTTCGAGCGCACTATTTCGGAGCACTACCTGGCCCGGCTGGCCGATGCCTACAGCCGGTATTTCTACACCTACGAAGGTGCGCCGCTGCTGATCGTCAACAGCGAACGGCTCAATTTCGTCGATAATCCGGAACACCTGCAACTGCTGATCCAGCGCGTGGCAGGCATGCGTGGACAGCGCGAATTCTTCAATCTGGGGCAGAACTGACATGAGTCTCGCAGCGGCTTGTCACAATCCGGTCAACGTCGGCGGCTACGCTGGGCGTTTGCGCGCCGAGGTGCTGCGCACGCCAATCACCATCATGCGCCGCTCGCTGCGTGTCGTTTCGCTGGTCGTGTCCACCCTGTTGCCCGGGCTGTTCCACGCCGCCGGCGCGCAGCCGTCGACGGGCGCCTATCCGGTCAAGACGATCAGGCTGGTCGTTCCGTTTCCGCCGGGTGCGGGGACCGACACCATCGCGCGGCTGGTAGCGCTGAAACTCGGCGAGAGCATGGGTTCGACCATCATCGTCGAGAACCGCGTCGGCGCAGGCGGCGCGATCGGCGCAGTCGAGGCGGCGAAAAGCGATCCGGACGGCTACACGCTGCTGTTCGTGGCATCGCCGTTCACGACCGTGGCGGCGGCGTCGAAGAACGCGGGCTACGACCCGGTCAGGCAGTTCGTGCCGGTGGCCTCGATCGCGGCGGGACCGCTGGCGTTCGTGGTCAATCCCGAAGTGCCGGCCAAGACCATGCGCGAGTTCGTCGCGCTGGCGCGCGCGCACCCGGGAAAACTGAACTATGGATCGGCCGGCCCGGGGAGCGTCAACCATCTGGCTCTGGAATTGCTCAATGCGCGCGCCGGGATCGACATCGTGCTCGTGCCTTACAAGGGCATCGCGCCGGCGACGCAGGACCTGCTCGCGGGGCAGATCCAGGCGATGACGGCGTCGATTCCCGCGACATTGCCTTACGTCGCGCAGAACAGGGTGCGCGTGCTCGCCGTCACCGGTCCGAAGCGCGCCGCGCTGCTGCCCGACGTGCCAACGTGGAAGGAGTCCGGGATCGACAATGCCGACGTGATCAACTACTGGGGCATTGTCGCGCCGCGTGGGACGCCGAAACAAATCGTCGCAAAGCTCAATGCCGAAATTGCCAAGGTACTGGCGCAACCAGAATTGCGCGAACGGCTGGAGCGTGAAGGCGCGGAACTGATTCCCGGTCCGCCGGAACGCCTGGGCGCGCTGATCGAAGTCGATCTCGCCTCGTGGAAGAAGTTGATTGCGGAAGCGCGATTGCAGTTGGAGTGATCGTC
>JBDTLK010000231.1:0-3795 GCA_039934835.1 Edaphobacterium sp. (SeqCode)
TGTTGTCGATGCCGGTGTTCGACGCGGCGTCGAGTTCGAGCAGGTCGACGAAGCGACCGGCGTCGATGTCCATGCACGCCGGACACACTCCGCATGGCGTCGAAGTGACGCCGTTGCCGCAGTTGAGACTCTTGGCGAGGATGCGCGCGATGGTCGTCTTGCCGACCCCGCGGGTGCCCGTCAGCAGGTAGGCATGATGCAGCCTGCCACTGTCGAGCGCGTTGCTCAGGGCCTTGACGACGTGTTCCTGCCCGTAGAGCTCGGCGAAATTCCTGGGCCGCCACTTCCGGGCGAGTACCTGATAACTCATCGTGTCGTCGCTAGCGGCAACGCAGCAGGTCGACCTGACGCGCGGTGTATGGGAGGCGAGCCGTTCCCCCGGCACTTGCGGAGGTTAGCTATGGCTGCTTCCTTCCGGACCTGACCAGGTTTGCCACCACGCAATGCGAGGCGGCCCGCCATTGAGCGTTGCTGCGCAACCTGCACGCAGCGTCCCATTATCGGCGATGCGCGATGGCGCAGCAAGCGCGGCGGGCCCGGCGGCTATAATCGGCGCGGAGGCGAAACGCATTGCGAACAGCGCGCATTCTGCAGAGCCTGGTTGCCGCGACGGTGCTGTTGACCGCTTGCGGGCCGACCCCGGCGCCTCCCGCGCCGCCGGCGAACGACCTTGTCGCGCTGATGCGTCCCGGTTCGGCGACGTGGTCAGTCGGTCCCGATGCGCAGCATGCCGGCTTCGACCACGACCTGGCGCAACTGTTCGCGAAGCATCAGCGCCTGACGCTAAAGCTCGTCGCCGCAAGCGATCCGGTTGCCGGCATCCGCGCCAAAGGTAGCCGCGCGGCGATGGCGGCGGGCGGTGTCTACCGGGCCCAGTCCGGCGTCCCGCAGCTGTCGGGCCAGGATCTGATCTATTCGACCGGCTACTACGCGGTCGAGCCGGTGTTGATCTACAACGTCGACAACTTCAAGCCAGCATCGTGGGCCGACTTGGCCGGCATGACCGTCGGCGTGCTTGAAGGCAGCGGCTTGGCAGCCGTGCTGACCAGGATTCGCGCCGACCATCCCGACGTGAATTGGCAGGAGATGGCATTGCCATCGGCCCAGGCGCTCATCGGTCAGGTGTCCGACGGCGCGCTCGAATACGCGGTTGTCGCCGCCAGTGACGCCGAGGCTGTGCGCAACGTGCATCTCAATTTCGAGCGCGCCTTCGCGGTGGCGAAGAAGCAGGAGTTGGTGTGGGCCTTTCCCGCGGCGCAGTCGGTGTTGCGCGACCAGGTGGATGCGTTCTTTGCCACGCTGCGGCGCGACGGCACGCTGCAGCGTCTCGTCGAGCGCTATTTCACCTATGCGCAGGTGCCGCGACTCGACGCCGGCGCATTTCACGAACGCAGCAAAGCATTGCTCCCGGAATACCGGCCGCTGTTCCAGCACGCCCAGGAAGCGACCGGTGTTGAATGGCGACTGCTGGCGGCAATGGCGTACCAGGAATCGCAATGGGATCCGCAGGCGGTGAGCGAGACCGGCGTACGCGGGCTCATGCAGCTCACCGAGGACACGGCTCGACATCTCGGCGCCGTCGATCGGCTCGACCCGCAGTCCAGCGTCATGGCTGCTGCGCGTTATCTTCGAAAGCTGAAGGAAAAATTGCCCACACGCATTGCCGAGCCGGATCGAACCTGGCTCGCGCTTGCCGCCTACAACATCGGCATCGGCCACCTGGAAGATGCGCGTGTGCTCGCGCAAAAACAGAAGCTCAGTCCCGACTCCTGGCAGGCGGTCAAGCAGGCCCTGCCGCTGCTGGCGCTGCCCGAGTACTACGAGGATGCGAAATACGGCTACGCGCGCGGCGGGATGCCAGTCGCGTTCGTCGATCGGGTGCGCGCCTATTACGACATCCTGCTGGCGCAGCAGCCGCCACTGCGGCCGAAGTTGCGCATGTTTTCAACGGCGGGTGATTTGCCGGCCACGCGTGTCGACGTTCCGACACTGGGTAACAAGTAGTGCGGACCGGTCTCACCACGGTTGAGCTGGCCATCGATCGCTGGCCGCGCGCACTTTGGCCGCGCGCCGTCTGGCTGTGGGGAGGCTGATCGCATAGAATCCGTGCATGCACTGCTCTGCCTTGCCGCGTATCGCGGGCTTGTTGACCTTTGTCGCATTCGGCGTGCTGGCGCAGGTGCCGGACACCGTCGTCCTCGAAGATCTTACATGGACCGAGCTGAGTGCCGCGATCCTTGCCGGCAAGACGACCGTAATCGTGCCGATCGGCGGCACGGAACAAAGCGGCCCGCATATTGTGTTGGGCAAGCACAACGTGCGCGCCAGGGTGCTCGCCGAGAAAATCGCGCGGCAACTTGGCAATTCGCTCGTCGCGCCGGTCATCGCCTACGTTCCCGAGGGTAAAATCAATCCGCCGACGGCACACATGCGTTTCCCGGGAACCATCACGCTGCCCAATGCAGTGTTCGAAAAGACACTCGAATCCGCCGCGCGCAGTTTCAAGCTGCACGGTTTCCGTGACATCGTGTTCCTCGGCGATCACGGCGGTTATCAGCAGAGCGAAAAAATCGTGGCCGATCAGCTGAATCGTGAATGGGTCGCGACGCCGGTGCGCGTGCACCCGGTCCCCGAGTACTATCGGGCCGCCGAGACCGGCTTCGCCCAGGCGCTAAAGCATCAGGGCTTCAACGACCAGGAAATCGGCACCCACGCCGGACTTGCCGATACGTCGCTCTCGCTTGCCGTCGACCCACGCCTGGTGCGCCGCGACCGGTTGTCCGCCGCGGCGACGGCAGGCTTCGCCGAAGGCGTCCATGGCGATCCACGACGCGCAAGCGCGGCTCTGGGTCAGGTTGGCGTCGATGCGATCGTGACGCAGACGGTCGCGGCGATCAAAGCGGTCACGCAGCCGCGCTGATCGGCCTGGACCCTCGCAACAAATTGCTTTCTTTGCGATCAAACGCAGAATCGGGACATTCGTGGACTTGCAACGACATCTTCTTACGGCGACTTGGGTCGTCGGCATTGCCACAGCCTTTGCCGTAGTTCCCGGCACGGGGCAACCGGTCGCGCCGGCGCCGGCGATTGCGACCGTAGCGGGCATGCCGCCGGTACCGAATGCTGCCAATCTCTACAGCGAAGCGACTGCGGGGCACATCAGCCCGGCGCTTGCCGGCGACCTGGTGCGCGTCTACGTTCCCAACCTGCAGTCGAACGAGGTCTACGTTATCGATCCGGCGACACTCAAGGTCGTCGACAAGTTCAAGGTCGGCGTCAATCCACAGCATGTCGTGCCGTCGTGGGACCTGAAGACGCTGTTCGTGGCGAACAATGCCGAGGGCCGCACCGACGGCAGCCTTACCCCGATCGATCCCAGGACCGGCAAGCCCGGCAAGGCGATTCCCGTCGACGATCCGTACAACATGTATTTCACTCCTGACGGCAAGTCGGCCATCGTCGTCGCCGAAGCGCTGAAGCGACTCGACTTTCGCGACCCGCACACGATGGTGCTGCAGTTCTCGCTCGCGACGCCGCGCTGCGTTGGCATCAATCATGCGGACTTTTCCATCGACGGGCGCTTCGCCATCTTCACCTGCGAGTTCACCGGCACCGTGGTCGAGGTCGACCTGGTCGAGCGCAAGGTACTGCAGTACCTGCAGCTGATCAAGCCGGGGCTGCCGACCAAGATCGTCAAGGGCTTCGACGGCCGCGACGAGGTCGTCTGCACGACCTGGAAGGGCATGCCGCAGGACATCCGGATCTCGCCCGACGGCAAGCTGTTCTTCGTCGCCG
>JBDTLK010000232.1:0-3742 GCA_039934835.1 Edaphobacterium sp. (SeqCode)
GCCGCCGGCACCTTGATTTGTTCGAGTTGCTTGATGACGGCGATGTTATTGGTCGTGCCCGCCCGCTCGATCGCGCGCAGCAGTTCGCGCGTGCACATGTAGCCGTTGTACGAGACGTTGCCGGGCACGGGAATCGGCGCGTCCTTCCAGCGAACCTGGTAGCGGCGCACGAAGTCGTCGACACCGGGCAGCTTGAGCTTGTGGTACCAGGTGGTACCAAACACCCCGAACAAGCTGTCGGCGCCCTGCCCCCAGACGTCGGGCCAGTCCTGCTGGTTGTTGATCCACGCCGGCTTGGTTTCCAGCTTCAGTTGTGAGACCTGAGTGCGCAACGCCTTGATGTCGTCGCCGCCGATCGCCGCGGCAACGACGTCGGGCTTGGCCTGCTGAACCTTGAGCAGGTATGCCGTGAAATCGCGCGTGTTCTGCGGAACGAGCAATTCGTCGACGACCTTGCCGCCATTGGCCTCGATCTCGGCGCGCGCCGCCTTCGAGGTGTTGTGTCCCCACACGTAGTCGTTGGTGAGCAGCAGCCAGTTCTTGCCGACGCCGGCAATGGCGTTCTTGACGATCGCCTTGGAAAAATTGGTGCCGTTGCCGTCCCATACGAATTTCGTCCGGTGGCAATCCTTGCCGGCTTCGGTCGGCGAGCTGGAATTGCTGTTGAAGTAGATGCATCCGTACTTCTGTGCGACCTGCGAGATCGCGTTGGCCACGCCGGAGTGCAACGCGCCGACCAGGAAGCCGCATTCCTCGCGGGTGATGAAGCGCTCAGCGACGCGCGAGCCGGTCGCGGGCGTGGTTTCGGTATCCTGCGTGATCCACGCGATCTGCCGTCCGAGCACGCCACCCTTGGCGTTGAATTCGTCGATGGCCATGACCATGCCGCGCATGTCGTCCTGGCCGCTGTTGCCGTACTGCCCGCTGGCGTCGCAGGTCAGGCCCAGCTTGATCGGTTTCTTGCCTTGCGCGTAGCTGATGTGCCGGAACGGCCCGAAGAAAGCCAGGCCGGTGCCGGCTGCGGCGGCCTTGAGAGCGCGGCGACGGGAAATCAATTTGCTCATGGAATCCCTCCTTTGATAGTGCAAAGAGCGCGCTGTCTGGTACGACACTCTGTCTGCGCCGCGCACGGATCGGCGGCAACTTATTGCCCGCCACGGCCCGCGCAATGAGTAACGGTTGCAATCCGCTCAGGCGATAACGATAATGAACAAACGTTTACGGATGAGTTAATCGGAGAATAGATGTTCAAAACGGGAGTGTCAAGCGAGTCGCGCCGCCGGGCCGATACGATCAAATCGCGGGTCGGGAAACGTCCCGTCAAGCCCAAGCCGCCACCGGCCTCCTTCGACACGCTGCGCGCGTCGATTTCGGCACGCTACGAATCGCTGCGGGGTCAGATGCGCCAGATCGCCAAGGTCGCGATCGAACACCCTACGGAGGTCGCGCTGCATACGGTCGCCGAGGTCGCCAAGCGCGCCGACGTGCAGCCATCGAGCGTGGTGCGCTTCGCGCAGTCGTTAGGCTATCCCGGCTTCGGCGAACTGCAGGAAGTGTTCCGCTCGCGGCTGATTGCGCAGTCATCGAGCTACAGCGAGCGCATCACGGCGTTGCGCAGCGCCCGCCTGCAGCGCCAGCAGGCGGGACCGGAAGCCAACCTCGTCGACTTCGTCGACAACGGCATGGCAGCGTTGCAGCAGTTGCGCGAATCGGTGACGCCCAAAGACCTGACGCGCGCGGCCGATCTGCTCGACGCCGCCGAGGTCATCTACATCCTTGCGCAGGGACGCTCGTTTCCTGTTGCCTGGTACATCGCCTATGCCTTGAACCGGTTCGGCGTGTCCTCGCAGCTGCTCGACGGGCTTGGTGGCATGAATTTGCAACGCCTGCGTCTGGCGCGTCGCTCCGATGTGCTCATCGCCATCAGCTTCAAGGACTATGCTCAGGAAGTCGTGGCGCTCGTTGCGGCGAGCGCGAAGCGCAACGTTCCGGTGATTGCCATCACCGACGGGCCCCTCAGCCCGCTCGCCGGAAGCGCGAAGGTTCGCCTCGATGTGGAGGCGGGCGATGCCCAGCCATTTCGCTCGCTGGTTGCGCCGATGTGCCTGGCGCAGACGCTGGTTGTCACATTTGGCGATCGGCGCACGGCGTGACGCGGCGCCTTCACGGCTCCATGCCGTGGCTGCGCTTGGTTGCGTCCGCTTCAGCCGACGCGCAGTAGGCAAGCAGACTCATGGCGTCCGCGCGTCGTGCCGACACCACTCAAACGGCGCCCGTGAAAACAGTGATCTCCTGAATCTCTGACGGCAGCATGCCGGCCACATCGACACCCGGCAGGTCCATCAACTCGCTCAACTGCTGGAAGCCGATGTCGACATCCCCGCGCGCCACGAGCGTGCCCACTGGGACGCCTGCAGGCGCCTTCACCATGCGCGGCCCGATTTTCTCCGCGATGCCCCAGCGTTCGAGCAACTGCGCCAGATGCTGACCACTCGGGCCCGTCGAATACCCGATGCGGTGGGCGGCCAGCACGGCATCCCGGACCGCTTGTTCGCTGGATAGATCGGGACGTTTCGCCCCCGCAGGCACCGCAAGCGCAACGCGCGAGCGTGCAACGACCAATCGCGTGTCAGGATCGATCCGGCGCGCGATGGCGAGCTTGTCGACTGCAGCGGCAGACAATACGACGAAATCGAACGCCTCGCCGGCTTCGACGCGTCGCACCGCATCGACACCTCCAACCGACTCGACACCAACCCGCTGACCCGATTGCCTCTCGTAGGCGGCGGCCAACACCGAGAGCACCTGGCGTGTCGCCATCGACGCGATGCCGACGATCGACTCGCTGCGAGCTTGCGCGATGGCCGTATCTTCCAAGGGGCATTCAGTCGATGTACCTCAACCCCGCCTTCTGAAGCGGTTCCCACATGTTGTACATGTCGAGCCCGAGCACGCCTTCCGCCAATCGCGCCCGCTTCGCGCCTTCGTTAGCATCGCGCGCGCTCGCGGCATCCAGCGTCCTTTGCGCCAGCGCGGCAGGCACGACGGTGACGCCATCGTCGTCCGCGACTATTACGTCACCTGGCGTAACCGACGCTCCCGCACAGATCACGGGAATGTTCACCGAGCCCAGCGTTGCCTTCACCGTGCCCTTTGCGGAGATGGCTTTGCTCCAGACCGGAAACTTCATCGCTGTGAGCACGGCCACGTCGCGCACGCCGGCATCGATGATCAGGCCCTGCGCCCCGCGCGCCTTGAAGCTCGTCGCCAGGAGATCGCCAAAATATCCATCAGTGCAGTCGGCGGTGATCGCAGCAACGACGATGTCGCCCGGTCCGATCTGCTCCGCCGCGACGTGGAGCATCCAGTTGTCGCCCGGCTGCAGCAGCACCGTCACCGCCGTGCCCGAAGCTTGCGCGCCGGCGTAAATAGGGCGCATATAGGGCTTCATCAGTCCCGCCCGCCCCATCGCCTCATGCACGGTCGCGGCACCGAGGGTGCCAAGCGAGGCGGCAATGTCGCTGTCCGTTCTCTGGATGTTGCGATACACCACTCCGAGTTCATACATGATCAGCGTCCTTTTGCTTTAAGCGCCGCATCAAGGCGCGGATAGACGCGCCGCGCGTTGCCCTCGTAGATCATGTGCCGCTCTTCCGGGTTGATATACGCGGCCTCGACGTAGCGCCTGGTATCGTCGAAATGGTGACCTGTTTCAGGATCGATGCCGCGCACCGCGCCGATC
>JBDTLK010000233.1:0-3524 GCA_039934835.1 Edaphobacterium sp. (SeqCode)
TGCCACCTCGACCAGCCGATGCCCGCGCCGATGCGCATGGCCGACGACTTCAATTCCGGCACGCGCTCGGCGGCCTGCGGCGGCACCACAACGGTGATTCCGTTCGCCGCGCAGGAAAAGGGCCAGTCGCTGCGCGCTGCGGTCGATGACTATCACCGGCGCGCCGAAGGCAAGGCGCACATTGACTATGCGTTCCATCTGATCGTGAGCGACCCGACGCCGCAGGTGCTGAGCGAGGAACTGCCTGCGTTGATCGCTGAGGGCTACACCTCGTTCAAGGCATACATGACCTATGACGAACTGAAGCTCGACGACGGACAGATCCTCGACGTGCTCGCGGTCGCACGCGAGCGTGGCGCGATGGCGATGATCCACGCCGAGAACGCCGACTGCATCGAGTGGCTGACCAAGCGGCTCGAAGCGGCCGGGCGCACCGCGCCGCGCTTTCATTCCGACTCGCGGCCGATGCTGGTCGAGCGCGAGGCAACGCACCGCGCGATCGCGCTGTCCGAACTCGTCGACGTGCCGATCCTGATCGTGCACGTCTCGGGGCGCGAGGCGGTCGAGCAGATCCGCTGGGCGCGCGGCCACGGGCTGCACGTGTTCGCCGAAACCTGCCCCCAGTACCTGTTCCTGACGGCTGAGGATCTCGGCACCGACGACAGCTACGGCGGCGCGCGCTGCATTTGCAGCCCGTCGCCGCGCGACAAGGTGAATCAGGAGGTGATCTGGCACGGTCTGTCGGACGGCCTGTTCACCGTGTTCTCGTCGGATCACGCGCCGTTCCGATATGACGATCCCGCCGGCAAAAAGCTCGGCGGCGAGGAGGTGCCGTTCCGCTACATCCCGAATGGCACGCCGGGGTTAGAGACACGGCTTCCTCTGCTGTATTCCGAAGGCGTGCTCGGCGGGCGCATCACGGTGGAAAAATTCGTCGAGCTGACCTCGACCAATCCGGCCAAGGCTTATGGCCTGCATCCACGCAAGGGCAGCATCGCGATCGGCTCGGATGCTGATCTCGTGATTTGGAACGAGGGCGAGTTCACAATCAGCAACGAGCGGCTGCATCATGCAGTCGACTACACCCCCTACGAGGGTATGACGCTGCGCGCCTGGCCCGGCATGACGCTGGTTAGCGGCGAAATCGTCTGGGACGGCAAGGATTTTCATCCACGCCAAGGTCAGGGTCGCTTCCTGCCTTGCGCGCCCCCATCGCTGCTGCCGGCACGGCAGCGCTGAAAACCACGGAGGAGCCCATGCGTATTCTCTTGATCAATCCCAATACTTCCCAGAGCGTCTCTGACCTGATCGGCGCCGAAGCGCGGCGTGCCGCCTCGGCCACGACGCAGATCGAAGTAATGACCGCGCCCTTCGGCGTCGCCTATATCGAAACCCGTTTCGAGGCGCTGATTGGTGCCTACGCCGCGGCGAACCTGGCGGCCGAGCACGAGTCGAGCTTCGATGCCCTGGTGATCGCGGCATTCGGGGATCCCGGCATCGCCGGCATTCGCGAAGCCATCGATATCCCGGTGGTCGGCTTGACGGAGGGCGCCCTGATGAGCGCATGTCTGCTGGGAGGGCGGTTTTCAATCATCGCGATCTCGCGACGCATCACCGCGTGGTACCGCGAGTGTGTGCAGGTCAACGGACTGATCGATCGCCTGGCCAGTATCCGCTGCCTGGACCAGCCGCTGCGCGACATCGGCGCGGTTCAGGGCGACCATGAAACGCGCTTGCGTGAGTTGTCCATTCGTGCCGTCGAGGAAGACGGCGCCGACGTAATTGTGCTGGCCGGAGCGCCGCTGGCAGGGTTGGCGCGCTCGATCCGCAAGGACATTCCGGTGCCGCTGGTCGATGGGGTCTCCAGCGCGGTTCGTCATGCGGAAACGCTCATTGCACTGGCGCCGGGCCGCGCGAGCGGCGGCAGCTATGCGCCGCCGCCGATCAAGCCGAACCAGGGTCTGTCGCCGGCCATGCAGGCGCTGCTGGAACGTAGGCGGCAGTGACTTGGATGCGCTAGGCAGTGGAGCCACGAGATCCCCAAGAGCGCCGATAGAATCTGCCGCGCGCGGCGGTCGCAAAGTAGGCGTAGTCGGGCCTGGCCCGCCCTGCTTGGGCGGCGAGTCTGACACTTCCAATGCAAAGTAAAGTCTCGTCGATGCGCGTAAAAAAGGCAGTCGCAGCGGAATTGACCGTCGACGAGATCGTTGAAAAGATCTACACGGCGATTCTGGAGCACCGGCTCGCTCCGGGTACCAAGCTCGGCGAGGACCGCCTGGCTTCCATCTTCAGCGCCAGTCCGGCGCGCGTGCGCGAGGTGCTCGCTAAGCTGGCAAACGAGCGGGTAGTCGACCTGGTTCCCCAGCGTGGCGCCTTTGTCGCCAAGCCCACCGTCGAGCAGGCCAACGACGTGTTTGAGGCACGTCGCCTGATCGAGCCAGGCGTCGTGAGGCGCCTGGTCAAGCGGGTGGACGCCGACGCGCTGAGGCGCCTACGCGAGCACCAGCGCAAGGAAGCCGAGGCGCGACGACTCGACGACAAGCGCGCCATCGTGCGCCTGTCAGGAGAGTTTCACCTGCTGCTGGCCGAGCTGGCCGGCAACACCGTGCTGGTGCGCAGCCTGCGGGAGCTTTCCACCATCACCTGCCTGATCATCTTCCTGTACGACGCGCCTACCGCGACCAGTTGCCGTGCCGACGATCATGCCAATATCGTTGCGGCTATCGCTGCGGGGGATACAGCCAAGGCAGAAGCCTTGATGCTGCACCACTTGGACGATATTCAGCAAAGCCTGAACCTTGAGAGCACGCTCATTGACGCGGATCTGGAAGCAATCTTCCAAGACTTGTAGACAGTAGTTGTTGTGGGATTGCCCTGGGTTGGTTCATACCCCGCCCGACGAGAAGGTCTTGCTGCAGATTTTTCAAATCAAGATCCGCTCCACCTCATCGAGCGACATCTGATCCTGCCGCCGGTCATAGAGCCCCGTCGTCCTCGCGCACTCATGGTTTGCCATCTGCTGCGCGACTTCCAGCCTGCCCCCGTTCCGCAGGTACTCCGTGATCCCCGTCGCCCGGAACGAATGGCACCCGATCCGCGTCGCGACTGAGGCGGCCTGTGCCCGTCGCCCGATCATCCGGTAGACATCGGCCTGGCTCATCAAGTTGTCCGACAGCACGCCTGAGCGTCCCCAGGCCGAGCGAAACAGGAACCCCTTCCGGTCCGCCCCTACCAGCGCCTGATCCAGGTACGCATGCAGGTACTCGTCCAAGTTGTGGTGGCACGGCATCTCATGCTCCTTGCCCCCCTTCTCATGCAGCCGCACCCAGGTGCGCCGCCCCTGCACGAACACATCCTCGACCCGCATGCCGATCGCCGCACCGACGCGAGCAAACGTGTTGACCATCAACCCAATCAACGCCCGGTCGCGCAGTCCCACGGTTTGGCTCACTCTCCGTGGACGAACCGGCATCGCCGACTGTCACCCGCCTTCGGATTCGGGGAAATCTCAGCGGAATCAATAC
>JBDTLK010000234.1:0-3510 GCA_039934835.1 Edaphobacterium sp. (SeqCode)
CATAGACATCCGTCAGGGCGCTGAAGCCCGCCAGATCGACGAACGCGACGGTCGCAGCCACGGACTCGAAGCCGGCGACGGCGCTCACGTTCGTATCCATGGCTGATTGTGGTAGCGCTGGTAGTGCGGGTCAAGGGCCGCTTTTTAATCGGGCAAAGGGCTAGTCCGTAGACCTGTCGTCGCATTTAGAAAAGGCCGTGTGCCAGTGCTACGCGGTGGTCAAGCTGGAATTCGATCGCCTGCTCTCGGACATTCCTCGCGGCGATCCTTTGCGCGGCCTTGGTCAATCTACCCATTAGACTGATTCGCGGACGTCGAACCAAGTCAAGTTGCAACAGCCGGGCTCGCCACAGGGCTCGGCTTCTTCGACTCATACCCGAGAAACTCGCTGATCGGCCGCAGATCCTCGACTCGCTCGCATACGGCGTTGATCGCCATTATGATCGGAACGCCCAGAAGCAATCCCCACACTCCCCAGAGCCAGCCCCAAAAGAGCAGGCTAACGAATACAGTCACCGCATTGAGCCCCGCAACCCGCTGCGTCAACCAGGGCACGAGCAGCAATCCAATCACGCCGACAGTTACGAGTGTGCTGCCGATTACGAGAGCAACTGGTTGCAAGCTGTCGAATTGCACGTAAGCGACCAGGGCGACGAGCATGACAAAGGCTGTAGGTCCGACATAGGGAATTAGGTGCAGCACGCCGCCGACGAATGCCCAGAACAGCGCGTGATCGAGTCCGATCCAGGCGAACACTATCCATGTCACAACGCCGAGGAGCGCGCTCGTCGCGAGCTGCACCAGGAGGTATCGCTGAATCTGAGAGTCGATCTCATCGAGTATCTGCAATGTGATCTTCTTTTCCGACAAGGTATCGCCGCTGATGCGCATCAGCGTTCGTCGAAAGCTATCACCGGCGATGAGCAGAAAGTATACGAGTGCCACGACTACGACTAACTGTCCGACTCCCGCGATCGCGCTCGATGTACCCATAACTACGTACTCGCGCACCAGGGAACCCGAGGAATCAGCAGGCGCCCTGGAGGAACTCGCTGTCGGAGCCCGCATGGGAGTGGTCGTCGTAGTCGCGACTGCGTCAGCGGCTTTCTCGATTTCGCTTGCAGCCTTTTTCATCTTTTCCACTGCGCCCGGCGGCTCAAGCGCTTTGCGCTGAAGAGTCGCGCTGAACTTCGCGGTGGCACGCGGAACGATGTCCAGAATTTGAATCGCCTCTGGTTGAAGCGAATGAAGGCCGTAACCGACGCCAAAGAGAATCAGGACAAGCGTCAGTCCTGCCCCCACTGCTTTGGGCAGCTTAGCTTTTTGTTTCAACCAATCTATGACTGGTGTCAGCGCGTAGCTCGCCAGCACGGCTATGGTGATCGGAATGAATACGGCCCGCGCCAAATAGACAAATCCAATTGTTGCTAGAAGCGCCAGTATTGCAAGGGACGTGCTGCGCACGTTGACAGGAGTCTGAAGCACCGAAGGCGGCACGATACCGGGCTTAACTGGGTCGCCGTTCTTGAACATCTTTCATCCCTCATCGAGCCGTGTTTGCGGCGTCACATTTTGCACGCCCTGCGGTCGTCAATGGTACGCGCACTGCTGTCACAGAGTCACGGACTGAATTCAGCCAGTTAGTTACCGGCTTATCGCAGCACAAAAAATAGAATAAGTTGGCGAGTCGTCGGCCTGTTCCGATAGGTAATGGTGGTCACGTTTTCTCCCACAGCGCCCAGCGCGCCAGTATTGGGAAACGCTTGAATTGGTGCCGGCCTTGACCTACAAGGCGTTTCGGAATTGGCTTGGACTCATCTTCGCCCAGCTTCGGAATGCGCGGGAAAACGCGGTGGCGTCCGAATAGTGCAGCGCACCCGCGACTTCTGACAACGGCAACTGCGTGTCGCGGAGCAGCTGCCGCGCGACCTCGAAGCGTGCGCTGTTGATCAGATCGTTCAATCTGGCGCCCTCGGCGAGCAGACGCCGGCGCATCACGCGGGCGCTCATCCCGAGCATCGCCGCGACCCGCTGCGCCTTAGCGTCGCCGGTCATGACCAGGCCCTGCACCGCGCGACGTGCGCGTTCGGTGACGCGGTCGTTCTCGCGCTCCTTGCGAAGGGCGATTCGTTCGGCCTCAAAATGGCGCTTGAGGTCGGCGCCGGCAATCGGCCGGTCCATCCAGTGCTTTGCAAAGACGATTTCCGAGTGGGCTGCATTGAACTGCACGCGCGCTCGGAAGTAGTGGTGAAATTCCGTAGCATCGCGCCGAGCGCCGTGCGAAAAGGTCACGCGCAGCGGTTTCCATTGCGGCCCGCACAATCCGCGCAGCATCGAACACCCAATCGCGATGGCGACGTCGTACGCGAGGTCGATGCCCGGCGTGTCGTGCCGATACACCACGTACCCCAGCGCCATCTGGTCCCGGCCCAAGTCGAGCAGAAACGGCACGGCGCCGCGGTCCTGCAGGTGCAGATGCCGAACCAGGTTGAGCAGCGCCTCGCTCACCGTGGGCGCGTCGAGCATCAGGTGCGCCAGCACGCCAAGCTTCGCAAAATCAAACCGCGCCCCGGTCGCCAGCCCGAAATTCAGATTGCCCGTCGCCGATGCACATTCCGCCAGCAGCTTCCCAGCCACGCCAAACGGAATGCGATGGTCCGGATCGGCGAATTGGTCCAGGTCGACTCCCGCCCGCGCGAATACCGGCGCCGGGTTGAGCCCCGCCTCCCGCAACAGTTCCGGAATGGCGGCAAGCGGTCCGACCCGGACGTCCGCGTCGTGACCCGCGTTGCTTTCCGCCGTGCGGCGCGAAGTGTCGGCAGGAGTAGATCGGGGTTGCCGGCGTTGGGTCAAGGTCGTGCCTCAGCCTTTGATGCATTGGCCAACGCGGCGTCGCATCGGGTGGGGGTCCTTTAAACTTGTGGGCACATTGTCGGGCCGAACCTATTGCTGTCAAGCCCCGCCCGTAGATAACGGCCACAAATGTCAAGCATTCGTAGTTGCACTGCACTAGACTTTGCTCCTTTCGCCGACGCCGACCATGGCCTGCGCGCGGACTCGCGCGCCGAAAATCGATAAGGAAACTTGTGATGATTCCTGACTACGGCAGCAATTTGAAGATGAAGTCGATGGCGACGCTGTCCGGTCTGGTGTTAGCCGTCTGCTTTGCCGGTACGGCCGGCGCGCAGCAGCTCACCGGCGTGCCCGGCTCACCCAGCGCGACGACGACGCTAAGTCCCAGGCAGCTGCCCCCGCCCGACCCCAAGTTCGGCGGCGTCATCAAAGACGACGCGCTGCAGTCCAAATCCTGGTGGGCGCCGCGCGCGGTGCCGCCGAAGGGCGCACCGAACGTGCTGCTGATCATTACCGACGACGCCGGCTTCGGCGTGCCCAGCACCTTCGGCGGCGTGATCCCGACGCCGACCATGGACCGCATCGCCAGCGAAGGCCTGCGTTACAACCGCATGTTCTCCACCGCGCTGTGCTCGCCCACGCGCGCCGCGCTGATCA
>JBDTLK010000235.1:0-3286 GCA_039934835.1 Edaphobacterium sp. (SeqCode)
AGTGAACAAGCCCGGGCTGTGGGAATTGCCGATGGGCACCACAATGCGCGAAATCGTCGAAGAGCGTGCCGGCGGCATGCGCGACGGCTACCGGTTGCGCGGCGTCCTGCCTGGCGGTGCCTCGACCGAGTTCATCGTGCCAGAGCATCTGGATGTGGCGATGGATTTCGATTCGGTCCAGGCAGCAGGCAGTCGTCTCGGCACCGGCACCATGATCGTCCTCGACGACAAAACCTGCCCGGTCGGCATGGTGCATAACCTCGAGCGTTTTTTCGCGCAGGAGTCGTGCGGCTGGTGCACGCCATGCTGGTCAGGACTGTCGTGGGTCGCACACATCCTGCAAGACCTGGAAGACGGACGGGGCGAACTCGAGGATCTGGAACGGCTGCAATCGCATGCGCGTCTGCTCTCTCCTGGGCACACCTTTTGCGCGCTGGCGCCCGGCGCGGCGGAGCCCTTGCAAAGCAGTCTCAAGTACTTCCGCGACGACTTCGAGCGCCACATACGCGACCAACGCTGCCCGTGGAGATGAATGTGGCGACGATTCATATCGACAATCGGCCCTACGCCGCCAACGAACGCGAGAACCTGCTGCAGCAATGCCTTTCGCTGGGCTTCGACCTGCCCTACTTCTGCTGGCACCCGGCGCTGGGCTCGGTGGGGGCGTGCCGCCAGTGTGCAATCAAGCAGTTCAAGGACGAGCAGGATACCCACGGCAAGATCGTCATGGCGTGCATGACGCCGGCCAAGGATGGAATCCGTATCTCGATCGATGATCCGGAGGCGAGGGAGTTCCGCGCCAGCGTCAGCGAATGGCTGATGGTCAATCACCCCCACGATTGTCCGGTATGCGACGAGGGTGGCGAATGCCATCTGCAGGACATGACGGTGATGACCGGACACGTGTATCGCCGCTACCGCGGGTTGAAGCGCACTTTTCGCAACCAGGATCTGGGCCCGCTGGTCAACCACGAGATGAACCGCTGCATCCAGTGCTACCGCTGCACGCGCTTCTACCGCGACTACGCCGGCGGCCGTGATTTCGATGCGTTCGTGCTGCGTGACAACGTCTATTTCGGCCGCCATCAGGATGGCGCTCTGGAAAGCGAGTTCAGCGGTAACCTGATCGAGGTCTGCCCCACCGGCGTGTTCACCGACAAGACGCTCAAGCATCACTACGTGCGCAAATGGGACCTGCAGACGGCGCCGTCAGTGTGCGTCCACTGCGGGCTCGGCTGCAACACCATTCCCGGCGAGCGTTACGGCACACTGCGCCGCATCCGCAATCGCTACAACGGCGCGGTCAACGGCTATTTTCTGTGCGACCGCGGACGTTACGGCTACGAATTCGTCAACAGCGATCGGCGCGTCAGGCAAACCATGTTGCGGCATAGTCGCGACGGACCAGTGCAAGCCATCGCCAAGCCCGAGGCGCTCCGGTACCTGGCGGTGCTTTTTTCCGATGGCGTGAAAGCGATCGGCATCGGATCGCCTCGCGCATCAATCGAGGCGAACTTCGCCCTGCGTACGCTCGTCGGGCCCGAACGCTTTTTTCTCGGCGTTTCCGAACGCGAGCGCTGTCTGCTCGCTTCCATACTCGATATATTGAAGCGCGGGCCGGCGCGTTCACCGTCGCTGCGCGACGTGGAGCAGGCCGACGCGGTGCTGGTGCTGGGCGAGGATGTGACGAATACTGCGCCGCTGCTCGCACTCGCGCTGCGCCAGTCGGTGCGACGCCAGCCGGAAAAGGTCGTCGATAAGCTGCACATCCCGTCGTGGGACGACAACGCCGTGCGCGACGCGGTGCAAGGGCAAAAGGGGCCGCTGTTCGTCGCCACGCTCGCCGGCACCAAGCTCGACGACGTGGCCAGGGAGACCTTTCGAGGCATGTCCGACGAGATTGCCCGTTTAGGCTTCGCGGTGGCGCACGCGCTCGATGCCAAGGCTCCGCCGGTGCCGAATTTGTCGGAGCCGATGAGCGCGCTGGCCGAAACCATCGCGCAAGCGCTCAAGGCAGCGACGCGTCCGCTGGTCATATCCGGCATGAGTTGCGGCGATGCAGGCGTGATCGAGGCGGCGGCGAATGTGGCGTGGGCGCTGTGCAACACGGGGCGGCCCGCCGAGCTCTGCTTCGCCGTTCCCGAGTGCAACAGCCTTGGCGTCACTCTCCTGGGTGGCGCAAGCCTCGACGCGGCGTTCCAGGCGCTGCAGGACCGCACCGCGGATACCGTCGTGATCCTCGAGAACG
This sequence comes from Edaphobacterium sp. (SeqCode), assembly GCA_039934835.1. Lineage (GTDB taxonomy): Bacteria > Pseudomonadota > Gammaproteobacteria > Burkholderiales > Casimicrobiaceae > PALSA-1003. The sequence continues at coordinate 2,249 of JBDTLK010000235.1, forward strand.
ATCTCTACCGGCGTGCCGAATGCGCAGCGGTCGACGAGTTTCTCGACGCCGCCAAACATGTCGTGGTCATCGATCACCTGAACCACGCCACCACCGCCAAGGCCGACGTGCTGCTGCCGGCGGGAACGTTTGCTGAAGCCGATGGCACGCTGATCAACAACGAAGGCCGCGGGCAGCGTTTCTTCCAGGTGTTCGTCGCGCCAGGCGACATCCAGCAAAGCTGGCGCTGGGCGCGGGACATTATGACGGCGGCCGGGCGCGAGAAGGACGGCGCGTGGTCGAATCTAGACCGCGTCACAGCCGCCTGCGCCGCTGCGATCCCGGAGCTGGAACCGATCTTGCGTGTCGCGCCGGGCGCGGACTTTCGTATCGACGGCCAGAAAATCCCGCGCGAACCGCACCGTTACAGTGGGCGCACCGCGATACTCGCCAACATCAGCGTGCACGAGCCGGAGCCGCCGCTGGATCGCGATGCGCCGCTCGCATTTTCAATGGAAGGCTACCCTGGCCATCCGCCGCCATCGCTCATTCCCCGCTTCTGGGCCCCAGGCTGGAACTCGGTGCAGGCAGTCAACAAGTTCCAGCAAGAAGTGGGCGGCCCGCTCACTGGTGGCGATCCAGGCGTGCGCCTGATCGAGCTCGCAGCGACCGCGAATGTTGCGTACTTCGGCGACGTTCCGGCGTCGTTCGAGCCGCGCGTCGGCGAGTGGCTGCTGCTGCCGCTGCATCACATCTTCGGCAGCGACGAGGTAAGCGCGCTCGCGCCCGGCATTGCCGTATTGGCCGCGAAACCGTATCTCGCGCTCAATCCCGATGACGCGGCGGAGCTCGGCGTCGACACCGGCGATGAAACGCAGTTGCGCCTGGGCGGCACGAACTACCGGCTGCCGGGGCTGCTCAAGCCCGAGCTGCAACGCGGTGTCGCGGGACTCCCCGTCGGCCTGCCGGGCTTAGTCGGAATCGCGCTGCCAGCATGGGGCAAAGTGACGAAAGTGACGCCCTCATGAGCGACGTGGCGCGCGCCTGGTGGAACGTGAT
>JBDTLK010000236.1:0-3240 GCA_039934835.1 Edaphobacterium sp. (SeqCode)
CGACAGCGGCGGTAAATCTCCAACGCCTCCGAGGGTTGCCCCAGGCGTTGATAGGTGAGCATCAGGCGCCGATAAAGCTCTTCGGAGAGGTTGTCGAGCTCCAGTCCCCGCTGATATAAGCGCGCAACGCGATCGCCTTCGCCCTGATCTTCAAGGTGCTGGCCAAGTGCCACAACATTGCGCAGGAATCTTCCCCGCAGGCGTTGCCGGATGCCGAGCATCCAGACCGCTTCCCCCTCGCCTTCCAGAAAGTGCCCCCGATAAAGCGCGAGCATCGAGTCCGCGATTTGGCCGTTGATCTGCCGGCCATCGCCCGCCTCGACCGCCGCTTCCAGCGCGTCGAGCCGGCGCTCGAGCGCCCACGTATCGACCCATACGATCTTCGCATTGAGCGTCAGCTTCCCATCGACCAGCAGAATCGCGTCGTCGCGGCCAAGGAGCTTCCGCAACCGGTATAGCGTGCTCTCGAACGCCCGGCCGGGATCGCCGTCCGGGCTAGGCCACAAGTTGCCGATGACAATGCTGGACGCGATGTCGTGTCCGCCAAGCGCAATCAGCGACTGCAGCAGGTCGAGCGATTTGCGCTGCGCCTTTCCGGACGTGCGCATTGGTGATCCTTCGACCGCAAGAATGAACGGACCCAGCGCCGAAACTTTGATCGGCCACGGCCACGACTCAGTATCGACACCAGGCGGCGTTAGCTGGCGCCTTCGGATCAGGTCATGGATGTACTCGACTGCGATCCCTCCAGCGAGCGCCGCGGCCGCAAATTCGGACGCCAGTTCGGGCACATACTGAAGGAATTGCATATTCCGCGTTTCGTTCAGCAGCATCACGCTCTGCTCAAGGACGGTAGAACTATTCGCGCCATCGCGAATCGCCACCAGAGTTTCGAGCACCGCTATCGGTGCCTCGAACGAAGGTGCCTGTTGCAAGGTGCAGCAGGCACGCGCGGCGCGGAAATGCACCAACGCCTGGTCGAAATCGCGGCGCATCGCGTACGCCGACGCGACAACCTCGATCAGGCTCGGCCGTTGTAGTGCGGGAACGCCGGCGGTTTCGGCGAGCGCCACCGTCGCTTGGCCCGCCTCCACGGCGTCGTCGGGTCTGCGTTGAAGCAACGCCAGTATCGCTTTGTAATAATTTAGATAAAACGCGGTCAGTCGGCTCGGGTGTTTGACGCATGCCGCTGCTCGAACGAGATAGCCTTTCGCCGCGGTGAGGTCACGTTGCTGGAAAGCCGTACGGAAACGGGTAAGGAGCAGCACCATGTGGCTTAGCGTGCCTTCGAAACCATTTTGTTCGGACAATGTCTCCGCCTCGGCCAATGTCGCCATTGCCTCGGCGTACCGTGCGTCGCTGTTGACCCACGCCGCGTAGCTGATCATCCAGAGAATGCGCCGGCGCGGCGCGAGGTGTGGATCGACCTTCAGCGGATCGAGCAACGTGACGAGCGCTGCCGCGTTGACGCGATCTCCGGCGACCATGAAGTGGGTTAGCAGCAGGCCGCCAGCAGCCATGCGCACGGTGACTTCCATGTCGACCTCGAGCAGCGCGCGCAGCCGCGCGGCGATTGCGGGCAACTCGGGGCTGTCCGGCCGGCGCAGTGTCAGCGCAATGAGCGCTGAAGCAGCGACCCGGACTTCCGCCAACGGGGTCGCAAAGTGCGGGATGTCGGCCAGCGCGCGCTCGAGGATGGGTACCCATCGGTCGAGCATGCCGTAGTCGGCCATTTCGTTGTAGTGGCTTTCCACGATAGCAGCAGCACACGCCAACTGTCCCGGCATGTCCGCGGCAGCCGTGAAGCCGTCATAGGCCGGCTCCAGCCAAGTCGCGGCCTTTGGCTGATCAATTTCAAGCAGCGCGACACCGGCCCAGAACTGCAACCAGGGCGAGGCTGCGACGCGTTCGCGCGGCATTGCGTCGATCCATTTGCTGATCACCTGGGCGCGGCCCTGGTATTGTAGTTGCTCGGCATTTTTCATCACGAGGTTTTCGACCGCGGGCCAGTCGCCCGCTTCGCGATATAAATTGAATGCGTTTTCAACGTCCGCGGCGGCTTCGAGCACGCGTCCCGCAGTCATCAGAATTTGTGCGAATTCACCGCTGCCGAGGAGCAGCGCCGCGCGACTGCGTAGAAATTGCCGGAACAGGTCATGGTACGTATAGATCACCTCGTCGCCGACGCGCCGCTCGATGAAGAGGTGTCGCCGATAGAAATCGTCGAGGATCGCGGTGGCATCGGGATTGCCGCTGATCTGTGTCGCCGCCTTCGCCGTCATGTTTGGAAGACATGCGGTTTGCATCAGAAAGTCGCGCGTGCCCGCAGGGCTCTGGTCGAAGATCTGACCGGCGAAATACGCGAAAACCGTGTCCATTGTTTCCGCCTGGGAGATATGGTTCACGGCCCCGGTTCGCTTGAGCCGCTCCAGCATCAGAATGAGCCCTGCCGCCCATCCATTCGATTGGTCATGCAGCGAGCGCAACGCCGCCTCATCCAGACGCGCAGGGCCGCCGCCGATGGCCGCCGTTTCCTCCAACGTAAGGCGGAGTTCGTCCCATCCTAGTTGACCCACCTGGTTGTTGGCCAGTGCGCGGGCGAAAGGCGGCGGCGGTTCGGCGCGACTGATGACGATCAGATTGCTTCCCGCGGGCAACTCCTCCAACGCCGTCGCAATTACGCCGTGAAACGCCGACTCGGCGGCCACCTCCTGGTAGTTGTCCAGCACCAGCGCCGAAGGCGCGGGCAATCGGCTGTAGAGTTCGCGAAAAAAGCGCCGCGTAAAGCGCGGCAGGTCGCTCAAGTGCTCCGGCGTCAGACGTGGCATCGGGCCGTGTTTCGCCGCCGCGCTGGTCGCTTTCGCTTGGCTCAAGTAATGGAAAAAGGTTGCGAGATCCGCATCGTCGGCGTCGACCTGATACCAGATCGAGCGCAGCTTGCGCGCCTGCAGAAACGTGGCGACCAACGTTGTCTTGCCGGCGCCAGGCGGCCCCGTGATCCACAGCAATGGATGGAGACTGCGTTCCTGCAGCGCGTCAAACAATCGCGTCCGCTGCACCGGGCGATGCAGTTTCGGGTAACTCAGTTTCGCCAGCGCGGGCGTGACCTTTGCCATCAATATGCGGCGCGCGACATTAGCAACAGCTGCGGAATGGGTTACGCCAGTACGCGCCCGTACCTGCCGGCGAAGGGCACGATGTCGTCCTCGCCCAAATAGACGCTGCACTGCACCTCAATGA
>JBDTLK010000237.1:0-3169 GCA_039934835.1 Edaphobacterium sp. (SeqCode)
CCTGGGACCTGCGGATTAACAGTCCGTCGCTCTACCAACTGAGCTATCGGGGAATCGGGAGACGCGCCGTCGCAGCTGTTTTGAACGTCGCGGCGCGCATTTTATCACGGCCTCGGTGGGCGCCAGGCTCGCGGACACCCTGTGCATACGCGCGGGTATCCGGCCCGCCGATGTACTCACCGCACCGGCGGCGGTGCGGCGTTGACGGCGCGTTTCGCTTTCCGCGCCTGCCGGCGGAATGCTCGCTCGGCGGAGGCACTGTTGAAGTGAGGCGCCGCCATGCGCAGGTAATGAAACATCGACCAGAGCGTCAGGATCGCGGCTACCCACAGCGCGAACGTGCCGAGGAGCGGCGTCGAAATTCCGGGGATGACCTTCTCCCACAGCAACAGCGCGATCAATGCGGTCATCTGCGCGACTGTCTTGATCTTGCCGATCGCCGCCACGGCGACGTTCCTCGACTTGCCGAGCTGCGCCATCCATTCGCGCAGTGCCGAGATCGCGATCTCCCGGCCGATGATGATGATGGCGAGGTACGCCTCGGCCCGACCGAGCTCGACCAGCAGGATCAGCGCCGCGGCGACCATCAGCTTGTCGGCGACGGGATCGAGGAACGCGCCGAACGCGCTGGTCTTGCCCCATCTGCGCGCCAGATAGCCGTCGAGCCAGTCGGTGATCGCCGCAAGCGCGAACACGCCCATGCCGACCCAGTTGCGCAGCACAGGCGACAGCCACTCGTCGGGGACGTAATACACGCCCACGAACACCGGGATCAGGATGATCCTGAGCCAAGTCAACGACGTTGGAAGATTCGGCACCATCGGTCTTTGCCGCGCGGCTATCGAGTGAATTCTACTCTGCCACCCGTCAACGCGGCGCTGGGCCGAAGGTCAATGCAGCTGCGCGTAGATGCGCAGCGCCAGCGCCCGCGAGATTCCCGGCACGCGCGCAAGATCCTCGATGCTCGCCGACTGCATCCCCTTGAGACCGCCGAAATGCGCGAGGAGCGCCTGCCGGCGCTTGGCCCCGATGCCGTCGATTTCCTGCAGCGACGACGTGTTGCGCGTCTTGGCCCGCCGGGCCCGGTGTCCCTGGATCGCGAAACGATGGGCCTCGTCGCGTATCTGCTGCAGCAGGTGCAGGCCGGGGTGGTCCGACGGCAGGTTGAGCACGTGCTCGCGATTGGGGAAGACGATGTCTTCGAGCCCCGCCTTGCGCTCCGGTCCCTTGGCGATGCCGATCAGCGGAGTCTGGTGCAGCCCCTGCTCGGCGAGAACCTCCGCCGCGACTGAGACCTGCCCTCGTCCGCCGTCGACGATGAGCAAGTCAGGGGCCGGAAATTCGCCCGCGACGATCCGCGCGCATCGGCGCGTGAGCGCCTCCCGCATCGCTGCGTAGTCGTCACCCGCTTGGGCCGGCGTCACGTTGAAGCGACGGTACTCCGAAGTCTGCATCGCGTGGCGATCGTAGATGACGCACGACGCGACGGCCGCTTCGCCCATTGTGTGCGAGACGTCGAAGCACTCGATGCGCTGCGCCGACGGCGTGAGTCCCAGCGCTTCCTGGAGGGCGCCTAGCCTGTCTTCCTGTGTCGCCTTCTGCGCAAGCTTCTGGCGGATCGCAAGCGTCGCGTTCTGCGTCGCCATCTGCAGCCATACGCGACGCTCGCCGCCGGGAGTGGTCGTCACGTCGACCTTGCGGCCCGACTGCGCCGTCAGCACTTCTGCCAGCGCCTCCGCCCCGGTGGCCTGCGGCGCGATCAGCGTGGGGGGCACGGGGCGCTCGACGTAATGCTGCGCGAGGAACGCGGTGACGACGTCGACCTCGTCGACCGTGTCGGCGTGTCGCGGGAAGAACGTACGGTCGCCGACGTGTCGTCCGCCGCGGATCATGACCGTGTTGACCGCGAAGAGATTGCTTTCGCGGACCGCGGCGATCACGTCGATGTCGCCGGCAGTCGCGCTTTCGACGAACTGTTTCGACTGCAACTGCTGCAGCCGCGCGATCTTGTCGCGCGTGCGCGCGGCGCGCTCGAACTGCAACGCGACCGAGGCGGCGTCCATCTGCCGCTTGAGCTGCGCGAGCACCTCGTCGGTCTTGCCCTGCAGGAACAGCAGCGCGGCATTGACGTCCTCGCGATAGTCCGCCTCGGTGATCAGACCCACGCACGGTCCCGTGCAGCGCTCGATCTGGTGCAGCATGCAGGGCCGCGAACGGTTGGCGAACACCGTGTTCTCGCAGGTGCGCAGCTGAAACACTTTCTGCAGCAGCGCGATGCCTTCGCGTACCGCGCCGGCACTCGGAAACGGTCCGAAGTACCGATGCCGGCGGTCGAGCGCGCCGCGGTGGAAGCGGAGCTGCGGATAGGGATCACCCGACATGCAGATGTAAGGGTAGCTCTTGTCGTCGCGGAACAGGATGTTGTAGCGCGGCTCGAGCGCCTTGATGTGGTTGTTCTCGAGCAGCAGCGCCTCGCCTTCGGAGCGCACGGCGGTGGTTTCGACGCGGGCGACCTGCGCGATCATCGATGCAATCCGGGGCTCGTGGCCGCTTTTCTGGAAATAGCTCGCCACGCGCTTCTTCAGGTCGCGTGCCTTGCCGACGTAGAGCGCACCGCCTGCGCTGTCGAACATCCGGTACACGCCCGGCAGGTGCGGCAGCGACGCGATGAGTTCGCGCGCGTCGAATTGCACGGCGGCGGCGGCAGCGTCGACGGTCCGGCGGTTGAGACGGGAAACCTTGGTCATGCGGTCTCCCGCGCCCGGCCCAGATGGACGTCGATCGCGTCGAATACGGAACGGAACATCGCGGAGGTCAGGCGGCCAGTGTTCGTGTTATAGCGGCTGCAGTGGTAGCTGTCGAACAGCGTGGCGCCGCCGGCGATCGCGTGGCGTGCACCATGCGCGAATGGATGCTCGCCGCGCCGCGCACCCAGTGCCAGGAGCGCTGCGTCGTGGGCGATGCGGCCGAGCGCCAGCACGGCGGCTCCCGCCGGCAGCGTGGCCAGATCGGCCGCGAGGTAATCGTTGCAGGTGCGCACCTCGATCGGCAGCGGTTTGTTCGCCGGCGGCAGGCATTTCACCGAGTTCGTGATCCGGCAATCGTCAAGCGTCATCGGATCTTCGGCAACCCGGGACACCGGCGACGACGCGTAGCCGTACGCATACAG
>JBDTLK010000238.1:0-2919 GCA_039934835.1 Edaphobacterium sp. (SeqCode)
CGACGACTAGCGCCCCTCGACATCGAATAAATTGTTGAGCGGATCATCGGTCGGGCGCCCCGGGGCTCGCGGTTGCGCGAGGCAAGCCTTCAGTGCGGCATTTCGGCAGGTAACCACTGCGGCCTAACCTTCGATGCCGACCCGAGTAGGGGAAGTCCTTTCCATTCGCTCAAGCATGCGGTTGCTAAATCGGCTCGGCAGGGCCATCGACGCGGCGAGTCTTTCGATCAAGTCCACGTGTTGCCGAGTGCCTGGTCGGTAGTCTCACACCGGCAATTTCAGCGGGCAACACTCGGCGCCGGGAGCCCATCGATCATGACGTTGAGACACGCCGGCAGTCCGCTGCACAACGCGCGCTCTGCCGCCGGCAGCACTGCCTCCGCGGTCGTAATGAGTTCGCCATGGCCGCCGAATGCAACGCATATCTGGTCGTAGCGCGTCGGCAGTAATTCGCACCCGATCGTTCGTTCAGGGCCATATTCGCGAAGCTGGATCTGGTATTCCGCGTTCCAGCGCGCGTCGTTGCCGACGACCGCGATGAACGGCAACCCATAACGCACGGCGGTGTCGATCTCGGCGCAATGAAAGCCGAAGGTTCCATCCCCGAGTACCGCGATAACAGGGGCTTCGCGCTGCGCGAGTCGGGCGGCCAATGCAAAGGGTAACGCCGAGCCGATCGATCCTGCCGCACCATTGATCACCCGGTGCGGTGCGCTCAGGCAGGCTTGTGTCCATTGCCCGATCTCGCCGCCGTCGCTGACAAGGACCGAGTCCGGGTGGCGGTCCAGGATTTGCTGCAACGGCCGCAGCGCCTGCACCGGATGCAGGCGAGCGCTTCCGCCAGACGCATTGTTCCACGCCGGCGGACGATAGGCGATTGCCTGGCGCACGTCGTCCAACCAGCCGCTTCGGCGCGCCTTGGCCGCGGGCTTAGTGGCGAGCAATGCGTCGATCGCCGCGAAAGTGTCGGCGCGAATGGCCGTGCGGAGTCGCATTCCAAAGGCGCGACGACTCCGGGCCAGCTCGTGCTCGTCGGGATCGACATGCAGGAAGTCGCCGGTCGCGGACAGTGCAGGCGCCCGGCCGAACTTCAGAGTGAAGTCGAGCTTCTTCCCGAGCAAGAGCACGGCGTCCGCCTGCGCGAGGACCTCGGCGAATGCACCCAGCGCAGGATCGGCGATTCCGCGCGGGCTTTCCATGCCGACCACCGGCACCGCCAGATGTTCTTCAAGTGCCGCCATGCGGGCGCGACCTGCGCGAGTCAGAGTCACCGGCCCGGTCAGGACGATCGGTCGCGTGGCACCGTGCAACCACTCGACGATTGCTTGCGCGTCCGCGCGCGGCAGCGATAGCGCGGTTGCGGCAAACGCCGCACGCTGCGGCAAACTGAGCGCTTCCGTAACAGCAGCTTCGAGGACATCCGTAGGCAGGCTGATGTGCACCGGACCGGGCCGACCGGACCTCGCGGTGCGCCAACCATTTGCAATGTCGGTGGCGAGCGAATCGGCGCGCTGGGTGGTCCATGACGCCTTCGTCAGCGGCTTGGCGATCTCGGCTTGCTGCATTTCCTGGAATGCGCCCAGACCGAGCTGCGAGTGCGGCGCATGGCCGGAGAGTAACAGTACCGGCGCCTCGGCCATGAGCGCGGTGTATAGCGCGGACACGGCGTTGGCGTGCCCGGGACCGCCGGTGACGAGCGCCACGCCGACCTCACCGGTGAGTCGAGCCCAGGCGTCCGCCATGTGCACGGCTGAAGCTTCATGCCGCGTGTGGATGAGCTCGATGCCCACGTCCAAGGCGGCATCGAATACCGGCATGATGTGATTGCCGGAAAGCGTAAATACGCGGCGAACGCCAGCACTTTGCAGGGTGCGCACCAGCACATCCGCGCCTCGCTTCGAACGTTGTGCCATTTCGATTCGTTACTTGAGTTGGATGCCGAGGTCGTGTCGGCTCGCGGTACGCGCGCGGATCACTTCGGCCCCTTGTCCTTGTCCTCACGGGCATAACGCTTGCGCAAGTCCAGCGTCTTGCTCCTTCGCTTGCGCAGGCGCAGGTTGAGCATTTCTACGGCGATCGAGAACGCCATCGCGAAATATACGTAGCCCTTGGGGACATGATGATCGAAGCCGTCGGCGATGAGCACGACGCCGATGACGAACAGGAACGCCAGCGCCAGCATCTTGATCGTCGGTCGCTCGGAGATGTAGCGTCCGATGGCGCCGGCGAACATCATCATAAGGATGACCGAAACGATTACCGCCGCAATCATGACCTCGACCTTGTCGACCATGCCCACCGCGGTGATGATCGAATCGAGCGAAAACACGATGTCGATGATGATGATCTGCACGATCACCGCGCTCAGCGTGGGACGAATCTTGGTCGAGCTCGTGCCTTCCTCGCCTTCGAGCAATTGGTGAATCTCGGTCGTGCTCTTCCAGATCAGGAACAGGCCGCCAGCGATGAGTATCAGGTCGCGACCGGTGAATTCCTGGCCGAAAACAGCGAACAGCGTTTCGTTGAGGCCGATGATCCACGACAGCAGCAGCAGCAGCCCGACGCGCATGAACATCGCGAGCAGCAGGCCGATCTTGCGGGCGAATTCGCGCTGCGCGACCGGCAGCTTGTCGACCAGGATCGAGATGAAGATGACGTTGTCGATGCCGAGCACGAGCTCGAGCGCAACCAGTGTCAGGAAAGCAATCCAGATTTTCGGGTCGGCGAGAAGTTCCACGTTGGGTCCGCGTCGTTGGCAGGCGACAGGATACACGGCGTCCTGTAGGCGCCACCCGCTGCTCGGAAGACGCGGTTTTGCTATAATTCGCGCCGGGCGCCCGTAGCTCAGTTGGATAGAGTACCTGGCTACGAACCAGGGGGTCGTGGGTTCGAATCCTGCCGGGCGCGCCAATTAAAGCA
>JBDTLK010000239.1:0-2897 GCA_039934835.1 Edaphobacterium sp. (SeqCode)
TCGAATCGTGCAGTTCGCGCGCGATGAACGTTCGTTCCTGCGCGACGGCGGCCTCGTTCTTGAGCCCGTTCAGTCGCAAGTTCTCCATGGCGCTTGCAAGGTGGACTGTCAGCGTCTCCAGCAGCGACCGCTCAGCGGCCGACAACGAAATCTGCGCGTGAAAGAAGAGATCTACTTCGCCCATCAGCCGGTCATGCAGGCGGGCAGGCATCGAAATCAGCGTCGCGAAGCCCGCATTGGCGCAATAGGGAACCCCCGCCATCGTCATCGGCTCGATCGGAATCACGCGTGAACCATAAGGCTCGCCCAGAGCGCCGCAATGGCACTCTCCCGCACGCACGCATTGCTCGCCTTCCAGCATCTCTGAGGGCAGTCCCTTCGAGGCCAGCAGCAGATAGCGTTCGTTGCTCTCATCGGACCAGCGCACCGCCACACCGTCGGCGCGAGCAACCCGCTTGATCCTTTCAGCAAACCCGACGGCCAACTCCTTCAACGTCGTCGCCTTCGCCACCAACGCCGTCAGGTCATACAGCGCCTCCAACCGTTCGCGCTTTTCCTCGAGCTGCCCGGTCTTCTCGGCGACCTTTGCCTCGAGGTTGCGATGCATCGACTGCAGGTTTTCGGCCATGCCGTTGAAGCATCCGGCAAGTGAGCCGAATTCGTCGGAAGTGACACGGTCCACGCGCGCGCTAAAGTCACCACGCTGGATGCGCTCGGTAGCCTCCTTCAGGCGCCTGACCGGGTCCAGCACGAAGAGGTAGCCCATGTACAGCAGCACCGCCGCCCCCAGGACAGCGAAGACCATCATCGCCATCTGAAGAAGGTGCAGCAATGCGGTCCACCGGGACATGTGGTGCTCGATGCCGGCGACCAGCGCGTCAATGTCAGCGGCGAACGCCGCCGTGTCGTCGCGCAAGCTCGTCGCAGAGAATGGTGATTTCGACGCCAACCGACGATGGAACCGCTCCCAATCCCGTTCTACGACCGCGAATTGCTGCTGCGCGGCGTCATCCCATGCCACGAACAGAGGGCGCTCGAGGTCGCCGTGGCGCAACAGGTCAAGGCTGTGCGCGAACTCCGCTGTGAGCCGTGGCAGCGAGATCGTCTCGCCCGCGCCGACCGCCATCGACATGCGGTACGCCTGCATTCGCATACGACCTGCTTCGTTGACAGCCGCGGCGCCGCCGTCGAGCTGCCAAGATACCCAGAGCGTCAGCGAGATCGACAACAGTGCCAACAACAGGAACGGCGCGCCGACAAGCGAGAGTTTTGCGCCGAGGTTCCAATGTCGTGGATGGCTCATTGGATCAGTATAGCGACCGGGACGGGACGGCACGAATCAACACGCGGGAGCGATCGCGGGGACGGCGGCGCTCATGTCATGTTTCCGTCGACGGCGGTGACAGGAACATCTTTCCGGTAAGACTTCGTCGGGCAGCCGTCGGCGTGGTGCTCGCCGGCTACCTGCGTTATGTGGACACCGGCGTCGTGGTGCGCTCGGTGGCGTGGGCGTGATGCTGGTGTCTGCGCTTCGCCCAGCAGCGTGCGCGCGCGCAGGTCGCCGTCGGAGTACGGTGCACGGCAATGATGACGCGTGTCTGCTGTCATCCGCGCGCGCCCGGAAGCGCGAGGTGTTCTGCCGTCGCCGCAGACGAGCCGCTTGCAGGCGCACAATCGCGGCTTCGCGCGACGCGCGCCCTACGGTGATGAAGGCCTGACGTGTCCTCCCCCATCGAAGACTACGGGTTGATCGGCAACACGCGCACGGCCGCGCTCGTCGGCAAGGATGGGTCGATCGACTGGATGTGCGTGCCGCGCTTCGATTCGGGCGCGTGCTTTGCGGCCCTCCTCGGTGAGCCGCAGCACGGGCGTTGGCGGCTTGCCCCCGCGGTCCACGTTTCCGCAGTTCGCCGAGCCTATCGCCGCGATACCTTGGTGCTCGAAACCGAGTTCGAAACGCCCGACGGCACCGTTCGCGTGATCGATTGCATGCCGGTCTGGGACGATCGGACGGACGTGGTCCGCATGGTCGTGGGCCTCCGCGGCCGTGTCGCGATGCAGATGGAACTCGTCATCCGGCCCGGCTACGGCGCCATCACGCCGTGGGTACGCCGCGTGGACGATACATTGCTGGCGACCGCGGGGCCCGATTCGCTCGAGTTGCGCACCGCGGTCGAGACCGAAGGCCGCGGATTCACCACGGTGGCGCAATTCACGGTGGAAGCCGGGCAGCAGGTGCCCTTCGTACTGAGCTGGTTTTCGTCCCACGAAGCAGCTCCGCTTCCGCTCGACGCCCACGCCTCCATTTGCGCCACCGAGCGCTACTGGCGGAAATGGTCGGAACATTGCACGTACGACGGCCCGTTCGCCGACGACGTGCGCGCGTCGCTGATCGTGCTCAAGGCGTTGACGCACGCGCCGACCGGCGGCATCGTCGCCGCCGCCACCACGTCGCTGCCCGAGCAGATCGGAGGGGTGCGTAACTGGGACTACCGTTTTTGCTGGGTGCGTGACGCGACGTTCACGTTGTACGCGCTGTTGCTTGCCGGCTACCACGACGAGGCTCGCGCGTGGCGCCGATGGCTGTTGCGCGCGGCCGCTGGACGTCCCGAGGAGCTGCAGATCCTCTACGGTGTCGCCGGCGAGCGCCAGCTCACCGAGCTCGTCATTCCGTGGCTGCCGGGCTATCTCGGATCCGCTCCGGTGCGGGTGGGCAACGCGGCCGCGACACAGCTCCAGCTCGACATCTACGGCGAGCTGATGGACGCGCTGCACGTCGCGCGGTCGGCAGGACTCGATTCCGACGCAGACGCCTGGACCTTCCAGTGCACGCTCATCAAATTTCTGGAATCGAACTGGGAGCGTGCCGACAGCGGCATCTGGGAAATGCGCGGGCC
>JBDTLK010000240.1:0-2821 GCA_039934835.1 Edaphobacterium sp. (SeqCode)
GGCGGCGATCGTCGCCTGGCAGCGCATCGAATCGCAGAATCCGGCGTTTCTCGGCCTTGTCGCCGACCGCCTCGCCGAGGGCTACCGGAAAATCGGCGATCCCGGCCAGGGCATCCGCGTGCTGCGCAGTTACGAGGACCAGTATCCCTCGCTCGACCTGCTGACCACCCTCTTCAATCAAATGCTGGCGCAGGAAGGGGCCGAAGCCGCCACGCAGCTGATCAAGGAAGAGCTCACGCGCAACCCGACACTGCTCGGCCTCGACAAGCTGCTCGAGGCGCAACTGATGGCCGCACCGGCCGATCGCCGCAACGATCTGGAGCTAGTGAAGAATCTCGTTGGCCAGCACATCAAGCGGCTGGGCATGTATCGCTGCGAGCAGTGCGGTTTTCGCGCCAAGCAGTACTACTGGCGCTGCCCGGGATGCGGCAAGTGGGAGACTTACTCGCCGCGCCGCACCGAAACGCCGGATGGCTTTGCCTGAAGGCGCGCGATGAACGACACGACCAGTTTTACAAGGACCAGGCGTGACCAAGAATGATCCGCGCGTAATCGTCGCACTCGATTTTCCCGACATGGAGAGCGCCCTTGGGCTCGCCGCGCGGCTCGATCCGGCGGTTTGCGCAGTCAAGGTCGGCAAGGAGCTGTTCACCGCCGCCGGCCCCGCCATCGTGCGCGCGCTCGTGGCCAACGGCTTCCGCGTCTTCCTCGACCTCAAGTATCACGACATTCCCAATACGGTGGCGCAGGCGTGTGCCGCCGCGATGGGCCTCGGAGTGTGGATGTTGAACATGCACGTGGCCGGCGGTAGGGCGATGCTCGTCGCGGCTCGCGACGCGGTCGCAAAGACTGCTGCGGCGCGCGGCCTGACGCGGCCGCTGCTGATCGGGGTCACGCTGTTGACCAGCCTGGACGCCAGCGATCTGATTGCAACTGGCGTCGCCGGTACCGCGGACGAACACGTATTGCGGCTGGCGCGCCTGGCGCAGGCGAGCGGCCTCGACGGCGTCGTGTGTTCTGCCCGGGAAGTCGAAATCATCCACGCGGCCTGCGGCAGCGGATTCAAGCTGGTGACACCCGGCATTCGCCCGGCAGGTGCGGCGACCAACGACCAGGTTAGAGTGATGACTCCCCAAGCCGCGATCGCCGCCGGTGCCGATTATCTCGTCATCGGTCGCGCCATCACCGCGGCCGCCGATCCGCTGCGTGCGCTGCGCGACATCAATGCCTCGATCGGTGTCGGCGCATGAAGATCACTATGATCGGTGCCGGTTACGTCGGTCTGGTGACCGGCACGTGCTTCGCCGAAGTCGGCAACGACGTGCTGTGCGTCGACGTCGATGTGCGCCGGATTGCGATCCTGCAGGGCGGCGGCGTGCCCATCCACGAGCCGGGTCTGCCGGAGATGATCGCGCGCAACGTCAAGGCCGGGCGCCTGCGCTTCACGACCGACATCGACGCCGCGGTCGCGCACGGCATGCTCCAGTTCATCGCGGTCGGCACGCCTCCCGACGAGGACGGTTCGGCCGACATGCGCTATGTCATCGCCGCGGCCGACACCATCGGCGCGCGCATGAGCGAATACAAGGTGATCGTCGACAAATCGACGGTGCCGGTCGGAACCGCCGACCGCGTGCAGGCGACCATCGCCGCGGCGCTTGCAACGCGCGGCATCAACATTCCGTTCGCGGTCACCTCGAATCCCGAATTCCTCAAGGAAGGTGCGGCCGTCGAGGACTTCATGAAGCCCGACCGTGTGGTGATCGGCGCCCATGAAGAGCGCGCAATCGCCTTGTTGCGCGAAGTGTATGCGCCGTTCCAGCGCAACCATGAGCGGCTTCTGGTGATGGACGTGCGCTCGGCGGAACTTACCAAGTACGCGGCCAACGCCATGCTGGCAACGCGCATTTCGTTCATGAACGAACTCGCCAACCTGGCCGAGGAGCTCGACGCCGACGTCGAGCATGTGCGCAAGGGCATCGGCTCGGATCCGCGCATCGGTTACCGGTTCCTGTATCCGGGTGCGGGCTATGGTGGCTCCTGTTTTCCCAAGGACGTGAAAGCGTTGCAGGCGACCGCGCGCCTGCAAGGCAGGCCGCTGCAGATTCTCGCTGCGGTCGAGGCGGTAAATGAGGCGCAAAAGCTGCGGCTGGTGGAAAAGATCACGGCGCGACTCGGCAATGACTTGAGCGGCAAGCACTTCGCGTTGTGGGGTCTCGCCTTCAAACCGAATACCGACGACATGCGCGAAGCGCCGTCGCGGGCCATCGTCGGCGCGCTGGTCGAGCGTGGTGCTTCGATCTGCGCCTATGACCCGATTGCCATCGACGAGGCCAAACGAGTCTTCGGTGATTTGCCGGCGTTGAGCTACGCGGTATCGCCGCTGGCCGCGGTGGCGGGCGCCGACGCGCTGATCGTGGTGACCGAATGGCAGGAATTTCAGAGTCCCGACCTTGCCACTCTAAAGAGCTCATTGCGCCAGCCGCTGCTCTTTGACGGGCGCAATTTGTTCAATCCGCAGCACGTGCGCGCCGCCGGACTCGAGTACTTCGGCATCGGACGCCGCTGATGGGCACCGAGGTCAAGCGTTTCGCGGATTTTGCGGTGGCCATCGGTACGACGCGCGTGCTCATCGTCGGCGACGTCATGCTCGACCGCTACTGGTTCGGCGACGTCGAGCGCATCTCGCCGGAGGCGCCCGTGCCGGTGGTGAAGATAGCGCGCACCGACGAGCGGCCCGGCGGCGCCGCCAACGTCGCCCGCAATGCCGCCGCGCTCGGGGCGCAAGTATCGCTCATCAGCGTGATTGGCGACGACGAGC
>JBDTLK010000241.1:0-2814 GCA_039934835.1 Edaphobacterium sp. (SeqCode)
CCACCGCGCCGGCCGGATAGCTTGCTTCCGGCGCGAGGCGGTATTCGACATTGATCCCCACGAAACCCTGCCGGGCGAACCAGTAGAGTACGTTGTCGTAGATTTCGGCGCTGGTGCACTTGTCGCCGCGGACGAAGGCGCCGCCATGAAAGAAGACGACGAGGGGAGCGCGGCTGGCACCGTCCGGTCGGAACACGTCGAGTACCTGGCGGGCATGCGTGCCGTAAGCGCAATTGCGACTGATGGTGATCGCGTCCTTCGGTGCCGCGGCCAACAACGGCGCGTAGACGTTCTTGACCAGGTCGCTGTGCGCCCGAATGTCGGTCGCCCAGATCGGGCCGAGTTCGGCCATGGTTGCCTGCAGCTCGCGCGGCGCGCCGGCCAGCGGCAGCGCGTATTTCATGCGTTCGGAAAGGCGCAGCGGCGGCAGGTCGTCCGCGCGACGGCGCCGCGTTCAATCACGATGCGCGACCGCCTCGATCTCGATCAGCCATTCGGCCTTGGCGAGCGACTTGACGACCACCAGCGTCGACGCCGGACGCGCAGCGCCGAGAAACGCGATGCGTATCGGTACGAGTTCTTTCAGGTCTCCCGCGTCGAGCAGGAACGTGGTGACCTTGACGAGATGATTGGGATTCATGTTCGCGGCCTTCAGCACGGCGGCAAGATTGGCCAGCGCCGCGCGCGCCTGTCCGGCAAAGCCGTCCGCCAGCGTGCCATCGGGCAATAGTCCGATCTGCCCCGAGACATTGAGCCACGTTCCGCCCGCCGGAGTCATGATGCCGTGCGTGTAGGCGCCGACGGGCGCGGCGATATCGGGTGGGTTGAGTCGAATGCTCGACATGGCGGCTCTTCCCGATGGCAGCGACAATTAGTTAGAGGGCAACGACCGGTGCCTGACCAGCGGAGGGCGCGCGCATCGCTTCGATGATCGAACGCATGTCTTCGATGGTCGCCAGGCGTGGGTTCATGCGCACCTGCCCGCTTTTCATCGCCGCCTGCGCAAGTGTTTCGCGTGCTTCGGCGTCGGGCACGAAGCCATCGAGACCGACGTCGAGATCGAGTGCCGCGCGCAAGCGCGCAACGCCTTCGGCGGCGGATTTCGCGCCGAATGCGGCGGCGATGGCGGCGGCCTTGTGCCCCATCGCGACCTCGTTATACGCGGTCACGGCGGGCAGGGCCAGCGCATTGGCCAGTCCATGCGGTACGTGATGCAACGCGCCGAGCGGCGCCGCGAGCGCATGCGCAAGACCGAGGTTCGCGCTGTTGAACGCGATTGCCGCCTGGCACGACGCGATCAGGCACCAGCCACGTGCGGCGGTGTTGCCGGGCTCCCGGTAGGCGACCGGCAACCAACGGCCGAGCAGCCGCAGCGCCGACTCGGCGTAGGGGTCTGACATCGCCGATGCCGCCTTTGACACGTACGCTTCCACCGCATGGGTCACAGCATCGTAGCCGGAAGCTGCGGTCACCGGTGCCGGCACCGACACCGACAGCAGCGCATCGAGCAGCGCGATCTGCGGCGTCATTTCCGGGGACCGAAAAATGAGCTTGAGCGCGGAATTCGCCTTGCCGGCGATCGCCGATTCGGACACTTCGCTGCCGGTACCCGCTGTGGTCGGCACCGCGATCAGCCAACTCGAATGCCGCTGATGAACCTTGCCGAGGCCGGCGATCGCTTCCGCGGGTCCGGGATTGGCAAGCAGCAGTCGAGCGATCTTCGCGGTGTCCATCGCCGAGCCGCCGCCTATTGCGACGATCAGGTCCGGATTCGCCGCCGCAAGCGTCGCGGCGCAGGCCTCGACGGTTGCGGTGTCCGGCTCGTGCGCTGGCACGAAATGAAACGCCGGTTCCGCGCCTCCCCCGACCCGAAGCAGCGCCGCGACCCGCGCGGCGAGTTCGCCACACTTGAAATACGCGTCCATGACCACCGCCGGGCGCCGGCTGCCACATTCCGTGGCCAGGTCGGCAAGCTTGTCGATCGCGTTCGGTGCGCAGACGACGCGGCGATTCGAATGCACGAACGTAAAGGGCTGGGGGGATTCCTGCATGACTGTTCCTCACTGCTGTTTTTCGAACGTGCCGCGCGGGTCCACGCCCGGCGGCGCAAGCAAATAGTGGACGCAATGCTCAACTGACGTCCATCACCACACTCTTGTGCTGCAGGTAGGCATCCAGGCCTTCGACACCGAGCTCGCGGCCATAGCCGCTTTGCTTGTAGCCGCCGAATGGCATCTCGATACCGATCACCGCCGGCGTGTTCACCGAGACGGTGCCAGCCTCGATTTTCGCGGCGAGCTGATGCGCGCGCACCAGCGAGCGCGTCCACACCGTCGCGGCCAGGCCATACGCGGAGTCGTTGGCAGTCATGATCGCAGCGTCGAGGTCTTTGACGCGAATGACCGCCAGCACCGGCCCGAAAATCTCCTCGCGGGCGATTTTCATCGTATTGGACGCACGATCGAAAATGGTCGCCTCGACGAAGGGTCCGGCGAGTGCGTCGGGCGCCTTCCCGCCGCAGATGAGCTGCGCGCCTTCGGCCTCGCCGCTGGCACAATAATCGAGGATCCGGCGTTGCGCTGCCGTGTTGATCACGGGGCCGAGCGTGGTCGTGGGATCCATCGGATCGCCGATCTTGAGCAGCCGAGCGCGCGCGGTGAGTTTCTCCACCACCTCGTCGGCGACCGATTCCATCACAATGCAGCGGGTGCGGGCAGCGCACTTCTGTCCGGCATGGCCGAATACGCCTGCCGCGGTGCCGACCACCGCGCGGTCGATGTCGGCGTCGTCGCAGATCACCGCCGGCGACTTGCC
>JBDTLK010000242.1:0-2699 GCA_039934835.1 Edaphobacterium sp. (SeqCode)
GCAGCGCCGCTTCGGCCGCGTCGAGCGCGGTCCCGGCGATGGCGGCGTCTTGGTCGGGGTCGTCGGCGAAAGGAAATACCGCGAGCAGGCCGTCGCCGATGAACTTCAGCACCTGCCCGCCGCGCCCCACGACCGCTTCGGTCAGGCACTCGAAGTAGGCGTTGAGCAGGGCGATGACGTCCGGTGCAGGCAGACGGTCGGTGAGATCGGTGAAGCCGCGCAGGTCCGAAACCCACACCACCGCGCGCAGTGCCTCGCCATCCCCGCGTTTGATCGAGCCGCTCAGGACGCGACCGCCGGCCGTGGCACCGAGGTAGGTGTCGAGGGTGTTCCGGGCGATCCGCAGGACGATGTGGCGTTCCACGTGCAAGGCGAACACGCGCAGCAACCGCTGCACTGCAGCGAGGTCGGCAGCGCGGAATCCGCCCGGCATGCGCGTCGCCATCGTCGCGGCGTTGTGATACCTGCCGCCGCTCGACAGCGGCATGGCGACGTAAGCGGTGAAGCCGCGCTGCGCGAGTTCGGCCATGAATGGATAGCGCGTGGCGACTTCCGGATCCGCGGTCCCGCCGCGAAAAGTCTCACCGTGCTCGATCGCCTGGAAAAGCGGCGTGCGCGTATAGCTCGGGCCGCTGCGCGCCTCCTCAGTGACCCGCACCTCGTCGCAGATCCCATCGGCGCGCTCCCAGTTCCAGCCAAAGCCGAAGAGCTGCGGATGCAGCGTGCCAACGTGCAGGCTGGCGCGATCGAGATTCAGGCCTGCGGCCGCCATCCGCCACCACAGCGACTCGACGAGCGGCAGCATGTCGTCCTCGCGCAAGGCTTCGTGGAGCAGCCACGACTCGATGGCCTCGACATCGGTCCCCGGCGGCGCGACCGCCGGACCCCTGGTCGAGCGGCGAATCGCGAATACTCCGGGGGGATAAGTGCGGGGCGAAGGATCGAACGTGGACGCGGGCATATCGGGTTACGCCGGAAAGTGTCGATACGCCGGATGGTCTCGATTGCGCAGCCACGTGTCGACTACGCCGGAAAGTGTCGACTACGCCGGAAAGTGTCGACTACGCCGGAAAAGTGTAGATGCGCCGGAAAAGTGTAGATTGCGCCGGAAAGTTGCGACTCGTCGGAAAGTTCGATTGCGCCGGAAAGTTCCGATTGCGCCGGAGAGTTGCGACTACGCCGGAAAATGTCGCCTTCCAGTGTGTCACAAGTCGCCGCGCCGCCGGCGCGCCCCACGAGGCCGGTTCGACGTCGATCCGAATCGCGTGTCGCGCCGCCCCGCCGAGCGGGAACACCCGCGCCCCGCGGGGCGGCTGAGTCGATGCGCCGGTTCAGGCGCGAGCGCCCACGGCGGCGAGCCGTTTGCCATCCCCGAGGCGGTCGGCTAAAGTGTCCCGGTCGTCATGACGTCGCGTCCCCGCGGCGCGCAAATGTCTTCAGGAGGTGTCGTGGCCAGTGCTTTCCTCGAACGCTTCATGATGCGGGCCGGGCTTGCCATCGTCGTCGGGCTGGCCATGACCGCGTGCACGACCACGAAGGCTCCGCGGCCGGGTGCCGGCACGTCCGCCATCGCACCCGTCGCGCGCTTCGCAACCATCCCGCCCAACAAGGACACGGACCTCAAGCTGTACCGGTCGAACGGCAAGGTGGAAAGCGGTCCGGCGGCGCTCGCGGCCATGCCGCGGCAGGCCGATCTGGTGCTCTGGCTGGCGGGCAACCAGTTCTTCGCGATGGATGACGTCGTGCACGCGTTCCAGACCCGGAATCCCGACATGACCGTCGGCGTCGTCACGCTCCCACCGGGACTGCTCCTCGAGGCGATCGAACGCGGTGGATGGACCTACCAGGGTCGCGACTATCCGGGGACCCCCGACATCTACGCCTCGGTCAATCTCGGCCACCTCAAGACGCTCAAGGCGAAGGGGCTCGCCACCGACTACCGTGTCTACATGCACAACGAAATGGTGCTACTGGTGGCGCGGGGCAATCCCAAGGGCATTCGTGGCATCGCCGACGTCGTGCGCCCGGACGTGCGAACGTCCATGCCCAACCCGGTCAACGAAGGCATCATGCAGTTCTATGGTCGCAAGGTGCTCG
Source organism: Edaphobacterium sp. (SeqCode) (assembly GCA_039934835.1). Lineage (GTDB taxonomy): Bacteria > Pseudomonadota > Gammaproteobacteria > Burkholderiales > Casimicrobiaceae > PALSA-1003. Next base: position 2,098 of record JBDTLK010000242.1, read on the forward strand.
AGCGGCATGGATTGTGGGAGAAGGTTTCCAGTGGCAAGGCGTGCGTTTCATGCGCGACCACGCCGAACAACTGGTTCACCGCCGTCCACCATCGCGAGACGCCGGAGCGGATTCTCGCCGGCACGTCGGATACCGGGATCGTGTGGCTCACCGAGGCGATCGAGGCGCAGCGTGCCGGCAGCGCAGTCGATGCGATCGAGCTGCCGGCGGAGGACAGCCTGCGCGATGAGGTCGCTTACGTGGTGACGACTCTGGCCTCGAGCGCGCATCGATCCGCTGCCCAGCGCTACCTCGATTTCCTCAGCAGCGCGGCCGGCCAGGCGGCGTATGCGAAGTTCGGCTTCGTGAAGGCATCCGCAGCGGAGGTGGTGCCGCGACCCATCCCGTGATCGGCACACGCCCGCATGCTCTGGCCGACGCCGATGTCCGGCGACCATGCACAATCCGGATGTGGGTCGGCGATCGCTGCGCTGTCGGAATGGCCAGGGCCGAACCTCTGCGGCGGGACGCTTGTCTGGTCACGAGCCGCACCTCTGGAGCGGTGGTATCGGGTCGCATGCGACCATCGCCCTAGGCCCTCATGAGGTCCACCACCCCACGCC